>NZ_WSTA01000046.1 GCF_009789225.1 Agromyces seonyuensis
TGGCAGGAGTTCAGACGCGAGCACTACCGACCTCGACGACGCCGATCCCGCCCGCAGCCCCGGCGGCGCCCGCGCCGACCGGCACCGTCTACCACCCGGGCCAGGCGCCCCAGCCGTACCACGCCCCGGCGTACTCCCACGCCGCGCCGAGCGCGCCGCAGGCGCCGTACGGCCAGTACGCGCAGCAGACGCAGCCGACCCAGCCCCTCCCGGGCGGCGCCGGTACCGTCCCGCCCGCCTTCGGCGGCACGGCGGCGGCCGAGGCCAAGCCCGAGAAGCCGAAGCGCCGCGTGGGCCTCGGCATCGCCGCGGGGATCGTGGCGGCCGCCCTCATCGGCGGCGGCGCGGGCGCCGGCATCGCGACGGCGATCAACTCCGACTCGACGCCGGCGACGGTCGTCGGCGCGCAGTCGCAGCAGAACATCGTCGTCAACGACACCGACTCCGTGAACGCGATCACCGCGGCCGCGGCGAAGGCCGCGCCGTCCGTCGTGACCATCCAGGTCGCCGGCGACACGGGCTCGGGCACCGGCTCGGGCGTCATCCTGAGCGAGGACGGCTACATCCTCACGAACACCCACGTCGTCACGCTCGACGGCGCGACCGGGTCGCCGACGATCCAGGTGCAGACCTCGGACGGCAAGCTCTACACGGCCGACCTCATCGGCACCGACCCGACGACCGACCTCGCCGTCATCAAGCTGCAGGACGCCACCGACCTGACGCCGCTCGACTTCGGCGACTCTGACGAGCTCAACGTCGGCGACCTCACCGTCGCCATCGGCGCCCCGCTCGGCCTTTCGAACACGGTCACCAACGGCATCGTGTCGGCGCTCAACCGCTCGATCGCGATCGCCTCGTCGGCCGCGCCGGACTCCTCTGACGACTCGGGTTCGCAGGACGACTCGACCGAGGGCGGCCGCACGCCGTTCGACTTCTGGAACAACCAGGAGGGCCAGCAGCAGCAGTCGAGCGCCTCGAGCGAGATCTCGATCCCGGTCATCCAGACGGACGCCTCGATCAACCCCGGCAACTCGGGCGGCGCGCTCGTCAACGCGCAGGGCGAGCTCATCGGCATCAACGTCGCGATCCTCGACTCGTCCTCCGACTCGAGCGAGGCCGGCAGCATCGGCCTCGGCTTCGCGATCCCCTCCAACGTCGCCGAGCGCATCGCGAAGGAGATCATCGACAGCGGCGCGGCCACGCACGGCCTGCTCGGCGCGATGGTGTCCGACGCCGCGAGCGCCGAGGGCGCCACGACCAACGGCGCGCTCATCCAGGAGGCCACCGCGGGCGGTGCCGCCGCCGCGGCCGGCCTGCAGGCGGGCGACGTCGTCACGGCGTTCGACGACGTGTCGATCACGGACGCGACCGACCTCACCGCGCAGGTGCGGGCCGCCGCAGCCGGATCGGACCACACCCTTACCGTCACCCGCGACGGCAAGTCCATCGCGATCGACGTCACCCTCGGCACCTACGAGGGCTGACCGCCGACGGAACGACGGGGCCGGGCGCGCGCTGCGCCCGGCCCCGTCGTGCGCGTGCGCCCTGTGGAGCCCAGCGCGAGGTTCCCGGTGCCGCTTGGTAGGCTCGACCGACCACCCGAGCACCCGGAACGAGGAACTTTGCCGAACGAGCCCCACGAGGCAACCGCCCCGGTCGTCGGCGTTTCGTTCGTGATGCCGGTGCTCAACGACGCGACCCACGTGCGGGCGGCCGTCGAGTCGATCCTGACCCAGCACTACGACGGGCCGTTCGAGGTGCTCATCGCCCTCGGCCCCTCGATCGACGGCACGACGGAGCTCGTGGCCGACCTCGCCGCGCGCGACGCGCGCGTCACGGTGCTCGACAACGAAGTCGGATCGACGCCCGCCGGGCTCAACCTCGGCATCCGGGCGGCGCAGTACCCGGTCGTCGTGCGCGTCGACGCGCACTCGGTGCTGCCGGCCGACTACACGCGCATCGCCGTCGAGACGCTCGAGGCGACCGGGGCCGACAACGTCGGCGGCATCATGGACGCCCGCGGCGAGACGCCGTTCCAGCAGGCCGTTGCGGTCGCCTACACGTCGAAGATCGGACTCGGCGGTTCGGCGTTCCACGTCGGCGGCACCGCCGGCCCGGCCGAGACGGTCTATCTCGGCGTGTTCCGGCGCGACGCGCTCGAACGGGTCGGCCTCTTCGACGAGGACATCAAGCGCGGCCAGGACTGGGAGCTCAACCGCCGCCTCCGCGAGACCGGCGGCGTCGTGTGGTTCACGCCCGAGCTCAGCGTCGTCTACCGGCCGCGTTCGAGCATCGACCGGCTCACGCGGCAGATGCTCTCGACCGGGCTCTGGCGCGGCGAGCTCGCCCGGCGCTTCCCGGCCTCCAACGGCATCCGCTACTTCATCCCCCCGGCGATGGTGGTCGGCGTCGTGCTCGGCACCCTGCTCGGCCTCGGCGGCCTCGTGCAGGCGGCGTTCGGCCAGGCGCCGTGGCTCCTCGCGGGCTTCGCGATCCCCGCCGTCTACCTGCTCTTCGTCGCCGTGGCCGGCATGGCGGCCGCCCGCGGGCACGGCGCGGCCGTCGCCCTGCGGATGCCGCTCGTGCTGTCCTGCATCCACGTCCCGTGGGGCATCGGCTTCCTGCTCGGCTACGCGCGCTTCACGCGGCCGATCGCGGCACACTCCGGAAAGGCGTCCGCATGACCGAGGCCACGCGCCCCGCTCGTCCCACCTCGATCGCCGAGCTCAAGGCCGTCGCGCAGCCGCCCGAGGTGCGCGGCCGCCGCAATGCCGAGCACTGGACCGCCTCGCTGTACCTGCGCAACCTCTCGCCCTACCTCACGTGGGTGCTGCTGAAGACCCCGATCACCGCGAACGGCGTCACGGGGCTCATGATCCTCGTCGGCTGGTCGACGGCAGCCGCCCTCCTCATCCCGGGCATCTGGGGCGTCGTGCTCGCCGTGGTGCTCGGCCAGTTGCAGATGCTCGTCGACTGCTGCGACGGCGAAGTGGCCCGGTGGCGGCGCACGTCCTCGCCCGCGGGCGTCTTCCTCGACAAGGTCGGCCACTACACGACCGAGGCGCTCATCCCGCTCGCCCTCGGCATCCGGGCGGCGGGCTACCCGCTCGAGTTCCCGGCCGACTTCGCCTGGACGACGGTCGGCGCGCTGCTCGCGCTCGTGATCGTGCTGAACAAGGCGCTCAACGACATGGTGCACGTCGCGCGTGCGAACGCGGGACTGCCGAAGCTCACCGACACCGAGGGGGAGTCGGCGCCGCGCGGCGGGCTCATCTCGACGCTGCGCAAGGCGGCGCGGTTCCTGCCCTTCCACCGGCTCTACCACTCGGTCGAGCTCACGCTCATCGCCTTCGCGGCGGGCGTCATCGGCCTCTTCCTCGGCCAGCCCGAGGTCGACCGCTGGATGGTCCTCATCCTGCTGCCGCTGTCCGTGCTGGCCCTCGGCGGGCACTTCCTGACGATCATGGCGTCCCGCCGTGTCCGTTCCTGAGGCCACGGCGCTCCCGCGCGTCGGCGCCGTCGTCCTGACGCAGGGCCGGCGTCCCGACGACCTCCTCCGGGCGCTCGAGTCGCTCCTGAGCCAGGAGGGCGTCGAACTCGACGTCGTGTGCGTCGGCAACGGCTGGGACCCGGCGACGGCCGACCCGGCGCTGCCGGACGCGGTGCGCACCCTCGCGCTGCCGGAGAACGTCGGCATCCCGGCGGGCCGCAACGCGGGCGTGCCGCTCGTGTCGGGGGAGTGGATCGCGTTCCTCGACGACGACGCGGCGTTCACCCCGGGGATGCTCGCCGCCGCGATCGGGAAGATGCACGCCGATCCGACCATCGGACTCGTGCAGCCCCGCGTCGACGACGCGGCGGGCGGGCCGACGCCCCGGCGCTGGATCCCGCGCATCCGCAAGGGCGACCCGGCGCACTCCTCCGACGTGTTCTCGTGCTGGGAGGGCGCGCTCGTGCTGCCCCGTGCCGTCTTCGACGAGGCCGGCGGCTGGGGCGACCCCTACTGGTACGCCCACGAGGGGGTCGAACTCGCCTGGCGCGTCTGGGACACCGGTCACCGCGCCTGGTACGCGGGCGACCTCGCCGCCACGCACCCGGTGATCCAGCCGACGCGGCACTCGCAGTACTGGCGGCTCAACGCCCGCAACCGCGTGTGGCTCGCCAAGCGCAACCTGCCGTGGGTGCTCGTGCCGTTCTACGTCGGCTCCTGGACGGCCTTGCAGCAGGTGCGCTTCCTGCGCTCTCCCGCGGGCTTCCGCGCCTGGTGGGGCGGCTGGGCCGAGGGGTGGCGCGTCGCGCCGGGCGGCCGTCGCGCGATGCGCTGGCGCACCGTCGCCCGGATGACCCGGGCCGGGCGCCCGCCGATCGTCTGAGGCATCCTCGCCTCCCGCCGCAGGCGCAGCGGTCGACGTAACGATTCCCGCTCGGATGCGCTGATCGGCTGCCGATGCCCGTGGCCGTCAGGCCCGGCGTCGTAGCCTGATCCGATGGGCATTCGCAAGGACCTCCGCCGCGGCACGAAGCTCGTCAAGGGCATCCTCTGGTCGCGTAAGGCGCAGAAGAGCCTCGGCACGGCGCTCGCCGAGCGCGGCCCCCTGCCGAAGGGCGAGTTCAAGATCGGCGTCTACTTCGCCGACGGCAAGGTCAACCTCTACCAGCTGCGCCAGTGGTACGCGCCCCTCGCCGAGCTCGCCGAGCGCTACCCGACGGTCATCCTCTCGCGCGCCTCGGGCGCCGCCCTCAAGCTGCTCGACGAGTCGCCGCTGCCCGTCGCCTACGTGCGCACCGTCGCCGACCTCGAGCGCCTCCTGCACGAGCAGGAGCTGCACGTCATCCTCTACGTCAACCAGAACGCCAAGAACTTCCAGATGATGCGCTACGGGCGGCGCTGGCACGTGTTCATCAACCACGGCGAGTCCGACAAGATGTACATGACCACGAACCAGTTCAAGGCCTACGACTACGCGCTCATCGCCGGCGACGCCGCCCGCGCGCGGCTCGGCCGGGTGCTCTGGGACTACGACTTCGACAAGCGCGCCATCCCGATCGGGCGCCCGCAGGCCGACCACTACCTGGATGACGCGGTGCTGCCGTACGAGCCCGACGAGCGGACGGTCGTGCTCTACGCGCCGACCTGGGAGGGCGATCGCGCCGCCGCCGCCTACGGGTCGATCGCCTCGCACGGCGAGGCCCTCGTCGGCGCGCTGCTCGCGACGGGGCGGCATCGGGTCGTCTACCGACCGCACCCGCGCTCCGGCGTCGTCGACGACGCGTACGGTGCCGCGAACCGACGCATCATCGCCGCGATCGCTGCGGCGAACGCGGCCGACCCCCGGGCGCAGCACGTGTTCGACGACGGCCCCGAGCTCGGCTGGCAGCTCGCCGCGGCCGACCTCGCGATCGTCGACATCTCCGCGATGGTCTACGACCGCCTGGCCGCGGGAAAGCCGCTGCTCATCACGCGCCCGGCCAACCCGATCGCCCAGATCGACGAGAGCGGCTACCTGCAGGCCTGCGAGTGGCTGACGGCCGCCGAGGCGCCGGCCGTCGTCGAACGCCTCGAGGAGGTCGCGTCCGACCCCGAGGTGCAGGCGCGGCTGGAACTCTGGGTCGAGCGCTACTTCGGCGACACGACGCCGGGTGTCACGACGGCGCGCTTCCATTCCGCGATCGACCACCTCTTCGCCGAGTGGGAGCGCTTCGCCGCGCTCCACGCCGACGACCCCGACGACGAGGACCTCGACCTCGGCGAGGGCTCCGAAGCCTTCGGCGACGGCGAGGACGACGTCGACGCCCTCGTCTGAGCCGAACGGTCAGTCGTGCGGCGGTTTCACAGTCTCCTGGGGATCCGCCTCGGGTGCTGACGCCTCCGCGACCTCGCCGGCGGCTGCTCCGCGCCGGCCGGGCGCGAGCGACCTCGCACGATCGGCGACCCCGCCGAAGGTGCGTCCGAGCCGTACCGAGAGACGACCCGCGCGTTCGAACACGGTGGGGGAGTCGCCCGGCTCGATGACGGCGGGCACGATGTCGGGCGGAGTGCCGAACGCGGTGCGGGCGGTCGCGAGCACCCGGCGCCCGAGCACCTGGTTGCCGACGCCGCCGATGACCGCGCCGACGCCGAAGGGGAGCGCCTTGCCGAGCCAGCCCGCGCCGCCGGCGGCCGCGAAGCGCTTGATGAAGGTGCGCTTCAGGCTGTCGGCCGCGGTGCCGGCGATCGCCTTGGGGAGCGTGGAGGTGATGAGCTCGCCCCAGTAGGCGCTGCGGGCGATGCCGACGCCGACGCTCTGCGAGGCGAACTGCTGCACGAGGTCCGAGCCCTCCTTGCCGAGCAGCAGCGCCGTCACGAGGGCGCGAGCGCGGTCGGGCTCGGTGATGGCGATGCCGTGCACTTCGGCGACGGACTGCCCGAAGAGCGCGGTCGCCTCGAGGAAACCGGCGGTCTCCACGCCGGAGAGGGCGAGCGTCGTCGCGGTGCCGATGCCCGGGATGACCGCGGTCGCGCCGACGGCGGCGCCGCCCGTCGTGACCGCGGCGAGATAGCGGCGCTCGAGGATCCGCACCAGCTGGGCGGGGTTCGCGCCCGGCGCATGGCGACGGATGCTCCGCAGGTGCGCGAGCACGACCGGGCGCTGCACCTCGAGCACGCGGTCGAGCATCCGCTCGATGCCGCTGCGCTCGGCGCTCGCGGCGCTCGGCGCACCGTCGGGGCCCGGTGCGTACGCGCCGGGCTCGCGCGGCGCGTCGCCGGGCAGTGAGGTCACACGGTACACGGGCTCCATGCGGGGGATTCTAAGCACACCGCCCGACAGCCCTGCCGGAATCGCGGGATCAGGTGCCGTACTTCGCGTTGTAGGCGTCGAGGACCTCGTCGATCGGGGCGTCGAGCACGAGCTTGCCGCCGTCGAGGAACAGGCCGCGCGTGCAGAAGCGGCGCAGGTCCCGTTCGTTGTGCGAGACGAAGAACATCGTGCGGCCGGCGGCGAGGAGTTCCTCGATGCGCCGGTAGCACTTCTCGCGGAACGCCTTGTCGCCGACCGCGAGCACCTCGTCGACGAGCAGGATCGGCTCGTCGAGCTGCGACACGACCGCGAACGCGACGCGCACGCGCATGCCGCTCGAGAGGTGCTTGTAGGGCGTGTCGACGAAGTCGCCGATCTCGGCGAAGCCGATGATCTCGTCGAAGCGCTCGGCGACTTCGCGGCGGCTCATGCCGTGCAGGCCCGCCGTGAGGTAGACGTTGTCGCGCACCGTGAGGTCGTCGACGAACCCGCCGGTGATCTCGATGAGCGGCGCGACTCCGCCGTTGACCGTCACGGTTCCGGTGTCGGGCAGCATCACGCCCGCGACGAGCTTCAGCAGCGTCGACTTGCCCTGGCCGTTGCGGCCGACGACCCCGATCGCCTCGCCCGGCTGCACCTGGATCGAGACGTCCCGGAGCGCCCAGAACTCGTTCGGACGGCTGCGTCTGGACGAGTCGCCGAAGAGGTCCTTGAACGATCGGCGACCGCGGCGGTTGCGGCGGAAGCGGATGCCGAGGCCGTCGGTGGCGATCGCGGGAGCGCCGCTCAGGGCATCCGTCATCAGATCTCCTTCAGCACGGCGCGCTCGGCGCGACGGAAGACGGCCAGGCCGACAACGAGGAAGGCGATCGACATCGCCGCGGAGACGGCGACGTTGAACCAGTCGAGTTCGCCGGGGAAGAACGCCGACCGGTAGAGGCCGAAGATGCCCGAGAGCGGGTTGAAGGCCGCCCAGACGTGGAGGCTCTCGGGCAGGTTCGAGACGCCGTAGACGATGGGCGACGCGTAGAACAGGAAGCGCAGCACGAGCTTGATCGCGCGTTCGAGGTCGCGGAAGAAGACGACGAGCGGCGCCACGATGAGGCAGAGGCCGATCGTCAGCACGGCCTGGATGAGGATCGCGAGCGGGAAGAACACGATCTGCCAGTGCACCTGCAGCTCGCCCATGAGGCCGAAGACGAGGGCGATGCCCGCGAGCACCGGCAGGGCGAGGAGGAACTCGATGCCCTTGGAGAGCACGAGCCGGTTCACCCAGATCGTGCGAGGGATCATCGTCGAGCGCACGAGCTTCGCGTCCTTCAGGAACGCGCGGGTCGAGTCGGAGACGGCGCCGTTGAACCACATCCAGGGCAGCATCGCGCTCAGCAGGAACACGATGTAGGGCTCGGTGCCGCTCAGTCGGTGGAAGACCACGGTGAAGACGAAGAAGTAGATCCCGGCCATCAGCAGCGGGTCGAGGATCGACCACACGTACCCGAGCGCCGACGTCGAGTAGCGCACCTTGAGGTCGCGGGTCGTCAGCAGCCACAGCGCATGCCGGTACGACGCGCGACGGGTCCGCGGACGCGCGGGCGCAATGGTGGAACTCGTCACGGGTTCGATCCTAGGTCGTGGTCCTGCGCGCCGACGCCACGGCGGGCGTTCGCCGCGGGCGCGCATCTCCCGCACGGGTCGGGCCGCTAGATTCGAGGGGCGCCGGATGACCCGTGCGCCGGCCCTGCGGAGAGGAGCACCGTGCAGCGCACGAGCACCCGGATCATTCTGAGCTGCGCCGCGATCGGCGTCGCCGGCGGTCTCGTCGAGGCGGGCTCCGGCTACCTCGCCCTCGTGATGGCGGCCGTCGTCCCGTGGCTCTACGGGGTGACGATCGGCCTGCACTTCCTGCCGAGCGTCGTCGCGCTCGCACTGCTGCGCCGCCCGTGGGTCGCGATCATCACGGGCGTCGTCGCGGGGCTCATCGCGTCGGCGTTCGCGCCCATGTGGATCGGCCGATTCGTCGGCACCGGGCTCTTGATCGGCGCCCTCGTGGAGCTGCCGTTCCTGCTCACGCGCTACCGCAACTGGAAGCCGTGGCTCTTCTACGCCTCCGCGGCCGTCGCGGGCCTCATCCTCGCGATCGCCGTGTTCATCGGCCTCGGCGCCGAGCACTACCCGCCCGCGGTGTGGGCGATCGCGCTGCCGCTCTACATCGCGAGTCCCGTGTTCTTCACGTGGATCGGCCTGCTCGTCGCGAACGCCCTGCGTCGCGCCGGCGTCGCCCGGGGCGCCTGAGCGCCGGGGCGCACGCTCGGCGGCTCGTCGCGGGCCGCCCCCGAAACCACGAGCGCGGATGCCCCGAGGGGCACCCGCGCTCGCGTGCTGTGTTGCAGGGTTCGGATCAGACGAAGAAGTTCGCCCGCTCCAGGTCTTCCGCGAAGTCGATCTCGACCGCGTAGAGGTCCGAGACGTCCATCGGCTCGACGAGGGCGCCGTTCTGCTCGATCGCGAGCTCGAGGCCGCGCTCGAAGTAGTCCTGGTCGCCGACGCGCTGCAGGTGGTGCAGGAGCACCGCCTTGTCACGGCTGGAGATGAAGTTGATGCCCACGGCCTCGCCGAGTCCGCCCTTGACGGTCTTGGAGAGCTCCTTGATGTAGCCCTCGGCGGTGGTCGTGTACTTGACCTCCTCGTCGGACACCTTCGCGGTGTTGACGGTCACGAAGGACTGGTCACGCGCGATGTACGAGAGGGCGCGGTCGAGGATGGCCGGGTCGAAGACGACGTCGCCGTTCATCCAGAGCACGCCGCCCGACTGCGATGCCTGCAGGGCGCGCATGAGCGACTTGGAGGTGTTCGTCTGGTCGTACTCCTCGTTGTAGACGAAGGACGCCATCGGGAAGGCCTCGATGATGTGCTCGAGCTTGTAGCCGACGACGATCGTCACGTTCGCGGCGTTGCCGAACGCGTGCTCGATGTTGTCGAACTGCTGGCGCATGATGGTGCGGCCGTCATTGAGTTCGGTCAGCGGCTTGGGGAGCGTGCGGCCCAGCCGGCTCCCCATGCCGGCGGCCAGAATCACGATCTGTGTGTGCAACTGCTGTCTCCTCGGTCGGGCGGGTGGGATGCTCGTCCGCGAAGCGGTCGCCTTCTATTCGAGGGGATGAGCGGCGTAGCGGTGCTGCCGTTCACGAGATCGTCACCCGGAAGTTCCATGGTGGACACGCCGTTATGTCTGGAACAGCCTATCCGGGGCGCCTGAAAGTGAACGAAGGGCTCGGGATCCGTGGCTGATTCGTGACACTCCGCTCAGCGTGCGTTCAGGGAGCGCATAGGACGCGACCCGAAATCAGGGGACGCCCTGGCTGGGCTGCGGGCGAGGTGCTTGGTAGCGTGGCCGCGTGACTTCCGTTTCGCGCTCAGACCTGAACGACGAAGCGCCCGAGGGCACCGGCGGGGGGACCGCCGAGGTGAGGGGGCGATCCGGCGTCGGCCGGTCGAGCGCAGCGCGCTCGGGGCGAGCCGATGCGTCGCGCCGCAACCCCGCCTCGCAGGACGCCTCGTCGAGTGCGGCCGGCGTGCGCGCCGAGGCAGCTCGGAGCGCCCGCGATCGTCGTGCCAAGCAGAACGCCGACGCGACGTCGTCGTTCGAGGCGCGGGCGGCATCCGGCGTGCGCATCGCCGAGCGCCGTGCGGCCGCGGCCCCGTCGGTGCAGCCCGTCGAGACGGCGCCGGTCGTGGAAGGCGAGATGCTCGAGGCCGAACCGAAGAAGCCGATCCTGCTCGACACCCTCGTGATCGACGCAATCGACCCGGCCGTTGCGGCCGCCGACGAGCAGCCGACCGAGGTCCTCGCGTCGGTGCTCACGGCCGTGCCCGAGCCGGCACCCGTGGCCGCAGCCGCGGCGACCGCTGCCGAGGCCACGCCGGCCGCGGTCGGCTTCGACGACCTCGTCGGCGCCCCGCTCGATGCGGCGGAGGCCGAGGCGGCGCCTGCGCACGCGTCGACGATCGTCGCGCCGGTCGAGTCCGACGAGGATGCGGATGACGCGGATGACGCGCTCGCCTCGCTGCTCGCCGTCCCCCTGCTCGCCGACGACGAGGATGCCCGCGCCGACGACGAGGATGCCGCTGCCGCGGAGCCCGAGGTCGAGCGCGCGGTGCTCGAGCCCGAGGTCGTCGAGACCGCCGTGCTCGAGACCGAGGTCGTCGAGACCGCGGTGCTCGAGTCCGAGATCCTCGAGACGACGGTCGTCGAACCCGAGGCCGGGCGCGCAGCGTCCGCTGCCGCGGGCGACGACGCCCTCGACGTCACCGCATCCCGCGAGCGCCGCCGCCGGCTCGTGCGCGCTGCACGCCCGGCGCCCGGGACCGACCGCCCCGACGTGCTCGAGATCACCGGCCTCACGAAGCGCTTCGGCCACACGGTCGCCCTCGAAGACCTCGACCTCACCGTGCGCGTCGGTTCTTTCACGGGGATCGTCGGCCCGAACGGCGCCGGCAAGACCACGGCGCTCTCGATGGTCGCCGGCCTCCTTCGGCCGGACTCCGGCACGGTGCTCATCAACGGCATCGACGCGTGGAAGCATCCGCGCAAGGCCAAGCGGATCACGGGCGTCGTGCCCGACCGGCTGCGCACCTTCGACCGACTGACCGGCGAGCAGCTGCTCTACTCGACCGGCCTGCTCCGGGGGCTCGACCGCAAGACCGCCCGCACGCGCGCCGACGATCTCGCCGTCGCTTTCGGCATCGAGGACGCCATCGACCGACTCGTCGCGGACTACTCCGCCGGCATGACGAAGAAGATCGCGCTCGCCTCGGCCATGATCCATGCGCCGCGCCTCCTCGTCCTCGACGAGCCGTTCGAGGGCGTCGATCCCGTGTCCGCCGCGACGATGACCCAGGTGCTCGTGCGCTATGCGAAGGCGGGCGGCACGGTCCTCCTGTCGAGCCACAGCATGGATCTCATCGAACGCGTCTGCGACAGCGCGGTCGTCATCGTCGCCGGACGCATCCTCGCCTCGGGCACCCTCGACGAGGTGCGCGACGGCCTGCCGCTCGAAGACCGGTTCGTGGAACTCGCCGGCGGGCGCCAAGCGGCCGAGGGGATGGAATGGTTGCACAGCTTCTCCGACTGAGGGCGCTCGAGTTCCTCGGGCGCTTCCGCGGCGGGCGGCTGCACGTGGCCGGCGGCATCGCCGCGCTCGTGTGGGCGATCGTGCTGGGTGCGCTCGGCGCGTGGGTGTTCGCGAGCCTCGACGGCCTCGCCGACGCCACCCGCGTCCACCGTCTCGCGACCGTCTTCGGCGCGGCGCTCCTCCTCGGCTGCTTCCTCGTGCCGCTCGGCCGCCGCAGCGAGGACCCGCTCGACCCGCGCCGCTTCGCCCTGTTCGGGCCGGAGGTGCGCCCGCTCGCGGCGGGCACGTGGCTCTCGAGCCTCCTCGGACTGCCCGCGCTGGGCCTCGTCATCGTGCTCGTCGGCTTCATCGGCGGCGCTGCCACCGGCGTCGGTCCGACGATCGTCGCGATCCTCGCCGCGATCCTGGCCCTCGCCACCTGCCTGCTGGTCGCCCGGATCGGCGCCGCGTGCGGGAGCCTGCTCGTGGAGTCGCCCCGACTGCGCGCCTGGCTCGGGCTCGCGGGCGTCGTCGTCGTCCTCGGTCTGATCGGGTTCGTCGTCATGGTCGTCATCGCGACGCCGGCCGGCTTCGACGGGGTCGTCGCGGCCCTCGCCGACACCCTCGCGTTCACGCCGCTCGGTGCCGTCTGGTCGCTGCCGGGCGTCGCCGTCGCCGGCGAATGGGGCTGGTTCGCCGTGCAGCTCCTCATCGCCCTCGGCACGCTCGCCGTCGGCTGGCTCGCCTGGGAGCGCGTCGTCGAACGGCTGCTCGGCACCCCGGGCCACGTCGTCGAGCAGTCCCGACCGCGCGGGCTCGGCTGGTTCGGCGCGCTCCCGGCCTCGCCGGCTGGTGCCGTCGCGGCGCGCAGCCTCAGCTACTTCGGCCGCGACCCGCGCTATTGGGTCTCCCTCGCGATCATCCCATTCGCCCCGGTGCTGCTCGTGCTGCCGCTCGCGATCGCCGGCGTGCCGAACGAGATCCTCGTCTTCATCCCGGTGCCGGTGATGTGCCTGCTGCTCGGCTGGAGCGTGCACAACGACACCGCGAACGACCACACCGCGATCTGGCTGCACGTCGCCGCCGGCGTGCCCGGCGCTGCCGACCGGCTGGGGCGGGTGGTCCCGCTGCTCGTGCTCGGCGTCATCGTCATCATCGTCGGCAGCCCGATCTCGGTGATCCTGCTCGACGAGCCCGAGACCATGCCGGCCGTGGTCGGCATCGGCAGCGCGCTGCTGCTCGGGGGGCTCGGGCTCGGCTCGATCGCCTCGGCATGGCTGCCCTACCCGGCGGCCAAGCCCGGCGACGGCGCCTTCCAGCAGCCGCAGACGGCCGGCAGCACCCCCGGGTTCGTGCAGGCGGGAACGATGCTGCTCACGGTCGCCGCCGCGGCCGCGCCGCTCGTGCTGACGTACTTCGGCGTAGAGAACGATCAGGTGCGCTGGTACTTCGCCGCGCTGTTCGCCGGCATCTCGACGGGGCTGTTCGTGCTCGTCGCGGGCATCCTGATCGGCGGCGCCGTCTTCGACCGCCGCGGCCCCGAGATCCTGCAGGCGGCACTGCGGGCCTGAGCGGGCCGGGGCCCGCGACC
The DNA here is from genome assembly GCF_009789225.1 of Agromyces seonyuensis. Taxonomy (GTDB): domain Bacteria; phylum Actinomycetota; class Actinomycetes; order Actinomycetales; family Microbacteriaceae; genus Agromyces; species Agromyces seonyuensis. The sequence goes on from NZ_WSTA01000046.1 coordinate 13,485, forward strand.
GGCGCGTAGAATCTCGGCATGTCCTCCATCGCCGATCCTGATCAGCCCGGCGGCGGCACCTCGGTGCTCGACCGCGAACTCGAGAAGCTCCTCGAAGACGAAGGCGTCATCGAGCCCGGCGATCACGAGCGCTTCTCGCACTACGTGAAGAAGGAGCAGATCCTCGAGTCGGCGATGACCGGCAAGCCGGTCAAGGCGCTCTGCGGCAAGAAGTGGACGCCGGGGCGCGACCCGGACAAGTTCCCGGTCTGCCCGACGTGCAAGGAGATCTACGAGCGGATGAAGTCCGCGTAGTCAGCCCCGGTAGGTCGTCGGGATGGCGGCCTCGCCGCGCCCGAGCCGGAAGGCCTCGACGGGCAGTTCCTCCATGGCGGCGGCGTTGCGCTTGCGCGCGAGCCGCACGCCGTCCGCTCCGAGGAACGAGCCGTCGATCTCACCGGCGGTGACGAACGGCACGCTGAGCGGCCGCAGCGTCCCGTCGGCCTCGAACTCGGCTTCGCCGCCGGGGCCGTCGCCGATGAAGACGAGCTCTTCGCGCGCCGTGCGCGTCGAGTCGAGCCGTCGGGCGGCCGACTTGCGGCCGCCGACCGACGCCTTCGCGGCGCTCGACTTCGCGACGGAGACCCAGTCGCCGGCGTCGTCCTTGCGGGCGACGAGCTTGTAGACCATGCCGGCCGCGGGAGCGCCGGAGCCGGTGACGACCGAGGTGCCGACGCCGAACGAGTCGACCGGCGAGCCCGAGAGCGCGGCGATGAGGTACTCGTCGAGGTCGCTCGTCACCGTGATCTTCGTGCGCACCGCGCCGAGCCGGTCGAGCTGCTCGCGCACGGCCTGCACGACCGTGGGCAGGTCGCCAGAGTCGATGCGCACCGCGCCGAGGCCCGTGCCCGCGACCTCCACGGCCGTGCGCACGCCCTCGGCGATGTCGTAGGTGTCGATGAGGAGCGTCGTGCCGGGGCCGGCGGCGCGCAACTGCGCCCGGAAGGCATCCGCCTCGCTGTCGTGCAGGAGCGTGAACGCGTGGGCCGCCGTGCCCATCGTCGGGATGCCCCAGACGCGCCCGGCCTCGAGGTTCGACGTCGCGGCGAAGCCCGCGATGTGGGCGGCGCGCGCGGCGGCGACCGCGGCATCCTCGTTCGTGCGTCGCGAGCCCATCTCGGCGATGGGGCGCCCGAGCGCGACCGACACCATGCGGGCCGCGGCGCTCGCCACCGACGAGTCGGCGTTCAGGATCGAGAGGATGAGCGTCTCGAGGACGACGCCCTCCGCGAAACTCGCGTGGACGCTCAGCAGCGGCGAGCCGGGGAAGTACGCCTCGCCCTCGGGGTAGCCCCAGATGTCGCCCGAGAAGCGGAAGTCGGCGAGCCAGTCGAGCGTGGCGGGCCGGACGACCTGCTCCGCGCGGAGGAACTCGAGCTCGGCATCGCCGAAGCGGAAGCGGGAGAGCGCCTCGAGGAAGCGGCCCGTGCCCGCGACGATGCCGTAGCGGCGGCCGTCGGGCAGTCGGCGGGCGAACGCCTCGAACAGGCTCTCGCGGTGCGCGGTGCCGTCGGCGAGCGCGGCATCGATCATCGTCAGCTCGTAGCGGTCCGTGAGGAGCGCGGTCGATCCGGTCACAGGGCGAGCCTAACCCCACCGGTCTAGACTCTTTCGTCGTGAGCGACGCACCCATCGGCATCTTCGACTCCGGGGTCGGCGGGCTCACCGTGGCCCGTGCGGTGAAGGACCAGCTGCCGAACGAATCGATCCTCTACATCGGCGACCTCGCCCATTCGCCCTACGGGCCGAAGAAGATCGCCGACGTGCGCGAGTACGCCCTCGAAGTGCTCGACGACCTCGTCGCCCAGGGCGTCAAGATGCTCGTGATCGCCTGCAACACGGCGTCGGCGGCGATGCTCCGGGATGCCCGCGAGCGCTACGAGGTGCCCGTCGTCGAGGTCATCCAGCCCGCGGTGCGCCGCGCGGTCGCGACCACCCGCAACGGGCGCGTCGGTGTCATCGGCACGGCCGGCACCGTCCAGTCGCGCGCCTACGACGACGCCTTCGCCGCCGCCCCGCACCTGCAGCTCGTCAGCGCCGCCTGTCCGCGCTTCGTCGAGTTCGTCGAGGCCGGCGTCACGACGGGGGAGGAAGTGCTCGACGTCGCCGCCGAGTACCTCGCGCCGCTCAAGGCCGCCGGGGTCGACACCCTCGTGCTCGGCTGCACCCACTACCCGTTCCTCAAGGGCGCGATCTCCTACGTCATGGGCGAGGACGTCACCCTCGTCGGCAGCGACGTCGAGACCGCGAACGACGTGTACCGGCTGCTCGTCAGCCGGGGCATGGAACGCCGCGCGGCGACGCCGCCCGGCATCCGCTACGAATCGACCGGCCCCTCCTCGGCGCCGTTCCTCGAACTCGCGAACCGGCTCATGGGCCCCGAGGTCTCCTCGGTGGAACTCGTGCAGACGGGCGCGATCCCCGTGCAGAAAGGCATCCGATGACCGACCAGAGCCCCATCGTCCGCGCCGACGGGCGTACCCCGGCCGACCTCCGCCCCGTGACGATCGAGCGCGGGTGGTCCGCGCACGCCGAGGGCAGCGCGCTCATCTCGTTCGGCGGCACGAAGGTGCTCTGCACCGCGAGCTTCACCAACGGCGTGCCGCGCTGGATGAACGGCAGCGGCAAGGGCTGGGTCACCGCGGAGTACGCGATGCTGCCGCGCTCCACGAACACCCGCAACGACCGCGAGGCCGTCAAGGGCCGCATCGGCGGTCGTACCCACGAGATCTCGCGCCTCATCGGCCGCTCGCTGCGCGCCGTCGTCGACACCAAGGCGCTCGGCGAGAACACCGTCGTCATCGACTGCGACGTGCTGCAGGCCGACGGCGGCACCCGCACCGCCGCGATCACGGGCGCCTACGTGGCCCTCGCCGACGCGATCGAGTGGGCGCGCGGCAAGAAGTTCATCGGGCAGCGCTCGGTGCCGCTCATCGACACCGTCTCGGCGGTCTCCGTGGGCATCATCGACGGCACCCCGATGCTCGACCTCATGTACACCGAGGACGTGCGCGCCGAGACCGACATGAACGTCGTCGCCACGGGCCGCGGCCTCTTCGTCGAGGTGCAGGGCACCGCCGAGGGCGCGCCGTTCGACCGCCGCGAGCTCGACGGCCTGCTCGACCTCGCCCTCGCGGGCAACGCCGAGCTCGCCGAGATCCAGCGCTCGGTGCTCGCCGCCGCGGCCGGAGCGGCCGAGTGACGCGGAAGGTCGTCCTCGCGACGCACAACCTCCACAAGGTCGAGGAGTTCCAGCGCATCCTCGGCGAGCGGATGCCGGATCTCGAGGTCGTGCCCTACGACGGCCCCGAGCCCGTCGAGGACGGCACGAGCTTCGCCGAGAACGGCCTCATCAAGGCGCGGGCCGCCGCGGCCCACACCGGGCTCGTCGCGCTCGCCGACGACTCGGGCATCGGCGTCGCCGTGCTCGGCGGCTCGCCGGGCATCTTCTCGGCGCGCTGGTCGGGCACGCGGGACTCGATCGCGAACCTCGAGCTGCTGCTCGCACAGACGGCCGACGTCCGCGACCGGGACCGGGCCGCGTGGTTCACGTGCGCCATCGCGATCGCGACGCCCGACGGCGCCGAGGAGGTCGTGGAGGGCCGCTGGGACGGCCGTCTCGCCCGGGCGGCGTCGGGAGCGGGCGGCTTCGGCTACGACCCGATCTTCCTGCCCGCGGGCATCCCGGGCTTCTCGGGCTCGGCGGCCGACCTCGCCCCCGAGGAGAAGAACGCGGTCTCCCACCGGGCGCGCGCGTTCGAGGCCGCGGCTCCCGTGCTCGAACGGCTGCTGCCGCCCGCCTGAGCGTCGCCCGCGACGGCGGCCCCGACCGTGTCGCACCCGGCCCGACGGGCTTACCCTCGAAGCATGGGCCACGACCACGATCACGCCCCGAGCGCGTCGACCGCCGGCAACCGCCGGCGGATCGCGATCGCGCTCGGGATCATCGGCGTGTTCCTCGTCGTGCAGGTGGCCGGCGCGATCGTCAGCGGTTCGCTCGCCCTGCTCGCCGACGCCGGGCACATGGCGGGCGACCTCGTCGGCCTCGTCGTTGCCCTCTGTGCGGCGGCCATCGCGGCGCGGCCGGCGACCGACCGGCAGACGTACGGCTACCGCCGCGTCGAGGTGCTCGGCGCGCTCGTCAACGGCATCCTGCTGCTCGTCGTCGCCGTGACGGTCGCGATCGGCGCGATCGGCCGGCTCGTCGGCGGGGCCGGCGGCGAGGCGCACGAGGTGTCGAGCGTCCCGATGCTCGTCGTCGCCTCGCTCGGCCTCCTGGCGAACATCGCGGCGATGCTCGTGCTGCGCGGCGGCCGCGAGGCATCCATCGGCGTGCGCGGGGCGTACCTCGAGGTGCTCGGCGACACGATCGGCTCGATCGCGGTGATCGCGGCGGCCCTCGTCATCCTCGCGACCGGCTGGGATCCGGCCGACGCGATCGCCTCCCTGCTCATCGCGGTGCTCATCGCGCCGCGCGCCATCGGGCTGCTGCGCGACGTCGTGCACGTGCTCACCGAGTCCGCGCCCCGCGAGACCGACGTCGCCGAGATCACCGAGCACCTGCGCGGCACGGCCGGCGTCGTCGAGGTGCACGACGTGCACGTGTGGCAGATCACGTCGGGCCTGCCGGTCTTCACCGCGCACCTCGTCGTCGAGCCCGACGTGCTCGAGGGCGGTCGCTCGGGCGCACTGCTCGATCGGTTGGGGGAGTGCCTGCGGGACCACTTCGACGTCGAGCACTCGACGTTCCAGCTCGAACCGGCCGGGCACTCCGAGCACGAGTCGCTCGGGCACTGAGCGCCGGCGGCGGACCGGCGAGCGCGCCGCGACCCCGCCGCTGCGTCAGCCGGCCTCGGGCTCCGCGCGCCGTTCGAACACCTCGGGGTCGAGCACGAGCGCGGCGGCCTCGTCGTGGTCGGTCACGACGTCCTCGCCCGCGGCGGCGGCCCGCTTGGCCTCTCGCGACGAGCGCAGGTAGTGCCACACGGTCGGCACCGCGGTCGCGAGCACCGCGAGCACGAGGATGACGTCGATGTACTCGGTCACGAAGTGCGCGAGCGGCGGGATGTAGCCGAGGAGGTAGCCCGCGAAGGTGAGGCCGACGCCCCAGAGCAGCGCGCCGATGAAATTGTAGAGCGAGTACTTGCGGGGGTTCATCCGGCCGACGCCGGCCGCGACCGGCGTGAAGGTGCGCACGATGGGCACGAACCGGGCGAGGATGACCGCGAGGCCGCCGAACCGCTCGAAGAACCGGTTCGTGCGTTCGACGTTGGCGATGCTGAAGATGCCGGACTCGCGCCGTTCGAAGATGCGCGGCCCGAACCGCCGGCCGATGAAGTAGCCGACCTCGCCGCCGAGGAACGCGGCGAACCCGATCGCGAGGCACACCCACCAGATGTCGACGCCGAACACGAGCGAGGTGTGCGTGAGCAGCCCCGAGATGATCAGGAGCGTGTCGCCCGGAAGCAGGAAGCCCACGAGCAGCCCGGTTTCGGCGAACACGATCGCGCAGACCACGACGAGCGCCCACGGCCCCGCGGCCGAGATGATGAGCTCGGGATCGAGCCAGGGGATGAGCGCGGTGTGCACTGGAAGGTTCCTTCGACGCTGCTGCCGACAGGACCGGAATCGGTGGGCGGCGGGACGCTCGTCAGCCTAGTCAGCCGACCTGACCGCCGCCCTGGGTGAACGCCCGGAATCCATCCCGGGGATGACCCCTGTTCTCGGGTTGTTCGCCCGGGGCGCCTCAGGCGGCACGCGCCCCGATCGCGCAGCATCCCGAAACGGCGAACGGCCGGTCGCCCACGCGGGCGACCGGCCGTTCGTGCGGCGGCGCTCAGGCGGCGGCGAGGCCCTCGAAGACGTCGGCGTTGTAGCGGAACGACTCGAGCACTTCCGCGACGAGGCGGTCGACCTGCTCGGGCTCGAGCGCGAGGTCGTTCATGGCCTCGCGGTAGGCGCGCTTGTACTTGACGACACCGTCGGCGGCGATGTCGAAGCGGTAGAAGGAGAGCTGCTCCTCGGTCGCGCCGTAGTGGCGGGCCACGAGCTTCGCGATGGCCTGGCCGCCGGAGAGGTCGCCGAGGTAGCGCGTGTAGTGGTGGGCGAGGTAGCGCACGTCGTCGGCGGCGACCTCGTGCAGGTGCTCGACGTAGGCGCGGGTCGCCGGCAGCATCGGATCGGTCTCGCGCCAGTCGGGGGCACCGAGCGCGGCGAGGTCGGACTCGATCGACGCGAGGCGCGCCAGTCCCGGGTCGAACACCTCGGGGTCGCCGTCGCGGGCGCCGCGGGACTCGAGCGCCTCGTAGATCCAGCCGAACTGCGCGAGGTAGCGCGTGTAGGCGTCGAGCGTCAGCTTGCCGCCCATGAGGTCGACGATGAAGCCGCGGTTCTCGGCGTCCTTGTGCACGTCGGCGGAGGCGGCGCGGACCAGGGCGGCGACGTCGAGCGGCTCGGTCGCGGAAGCGGCGGGGGGAGCGATGGTCATCGGGTTCTCCGTCGTCGAGGAGGCGGACGGCCGCGGCTGCGGTCGTGTTAGGTAATGCTTACCTGACGAAATCGTAGCCCAGCCGCGCCGTCGTGCGGAACCGGAAGCGATCGTGGCAGGGCCGGATGGCGCTGGGATGCCGCCCGGCGGGCCCCGCGCTCCCGGCCCGACGTAGACTCGAAGGATGCACGCGGCACCACTGGACGTCGACCGAATCCGTGCGGATTTCCCGATCCTCGGCGAATCCGTCGACGGTCGTCCGCTCGCCTACCTCGATTCGGCCGCGACCAGCCAACGGCCGCGGCAGGTGATCGACGCCGAGCTCGAGTTCGTCACGCGACGCAACGCTGCGGTGCACCGCGGCGCCCACACCCTCGCCGCTCTCGCGACCGACGCGTTCGAGGACGCGCGCGCGATCGTCGCCCGATTCGTCGGCGCCGACGAGGAGCAGCTCGTCTGGACCCACGGCGCGACCGAGGGCCTGAACCTCATCGCGCATTCGATCGAGGATGCCTCGGCGCAGGGCGTCGAGCGCTTCCGGCTCGGCCCCGGCGACGAGATCGTCACGACCGAGGCCGAGCACCACGCGAACCTGCTGCCGTGGCAGTGGCTCGCCCGGCGCACCGGCGCGACCCTCCGGCACCTCCCCGTGCTGGACGACGGACGGCTCGACCTCGACGCGGCCGCGGCGATCATCGGCCCGCGGACGCGGCTGCTGACCTTCGCCCACGTCGGCAACGTGCTCGGCATCGTGAACCCGGTCGCCGAACTCGTCGCGCTGGCCCACCGGCACGACGCGCTCGTCGTGCTCGACGCCTGCCAGTCCGTGCCGCACCTGCCGGTCGACTTCCCGGCGCTCGACGTCGACTTCGCCGTCTTCTCGGGCCACAAGCTGCTCGGCCCGAACGCCGTCGGCGGCCTCTACGGCAAGGCCGAGCTGCTCGACGCGCTCCCGCCGTTCCTGCTCGGCGGCTCCATGATCACGACCGTGACGCTCGAGACGGCCGAGTTCCTGCCCGCGCCGCAGCGCTTCGAAGCCGGCACGCAGCCCGTCTCGCAGGCGGTCGGCCTCGCCGCCGCCGCGCAGTACCTCGACGCCCTCGACATGGACGCCGTCTTCGCGCATGAGGCCCATCTCGGCGCGCGACTGCTCGACGGGCTCCGGGGGCTTCCGGGCATCCGCCTGCTCGGCGACGCCGACGCGCCCCGCGTCGGGCTCGCCGCCTTCGACGTCGAGGGCGTGCACGCGCACGACGTCGGCCAATTCCTCGACTCCCGCGGCATCGCCGTGCGCGTCGGCCACCACTGCGCGCAGCCGTTGCACCGCCGGTTCGGCATCACGTCGACGACGCGCGCGTCGAGCTACGTCTACACGACCGACGCCGAGGTCGACCGCTTCCTGGAGGCGGTCGCCGAGGTGCGCGGATTCTTCGGCCTCGGAGGAGGAGCCGCCGCATGAACGGCCTCGAATCGCTCTACCAGGAGCTCATGCTCGACCACTCGAAGAACCCCGTCGGGTTCGGCCTGCCCGAGGGCGACCCCGCCGCGGGCGAAGGCCAGTCGCACCAGCTCAACCCGGTGTGCGGCGACGAGATCACGCTGCGCCTCGGCGTGACCGACGGGAAGATCGACGGGCTGCACTGGGAGGGGCACGGCTGCGTGGTGTCGCAGGCGTCGGCCTCGATGCTCGCCGACCTCGTCGAGGAGGATGCCCCGAGCCCCGACGAACTCGCCGAGCTCATCGCGAAGTTCCGCGAGGCGCTGCGCTCCCGCGGTGCGATCCCGCTCGACGCCGAGGTGTTCGGCGACGCCGCGGCGCTCTCGGGCGTCTCGAAGTTCTCGGCTCGCGTGAAGTGCGCGATGCTCGGCTGGGTCGCCGCCGAGGACGCGCTCCGGCAGGCGACGCAGGCCGAGTAGTCGCGGCTCAGCGGCCGGCGCCGAAGAGCATCCGGGCGAGGGTGAGCATGAAGACGACGAACCCGCCGACGGCCGCGAGCGGCGCCCACAGCCAGCCGACCGTGAAACCGAGCACGAGCGCGAGAATGCCGGCGAGCAACCAGATCACGACGGTGTAGATGCCGAACCGCGCCGCGGCGGCCGGGTCTTCGCTGAAGCGGTTGCCGACGGCGCCGGCGCGCTGGGCCTCGGCGACGACCCATGGCTTGTGCCGGTTGGTCTGCGTCGCGCCGAGGTAGGACAGCCAGGCGATCGCGCCGACGGCGAGCGCGGCGGGCACGGCGACCCAGGCGAGGGGGAGCGAGACGATCACGACCGGCACGAGCGCGAGGCCGGCGAGCAGGATGCCGGTCGCGGCGCCGTACTGCGCGGCGCGGCCGCGCGGCATCGGGTAGTCGCTCGCCGTCTCCTGCGCGAGGGCGTCGCCCGTGACGATGCCGATGCCGGCGCCCCAGACGACGGCGAGCCCGATGAGGACGCCGACGACGAGCGGCAGCGCCGGGGTGAGCCCGACGATGAGCAGCACGAGGGCCGCGGCCGCGACGATCGAGCACAGCACCGTGCGCACGACGAAGGCGCCGGAGGGGCGCACCCGGTTGCGGAGGTACTCGGGGACGGGCGGCTGCGCGGCCGCCGGTTCGCCGAGCAGTTCGTGCACGTCGCCGAGTTCGGCGAAGGCGCGGCTGACGGACTCGGCGGGGGAGCGGCCCTCGGACTCGAGCTCGGCGACCCGGGCGATGAGGTTCGCGCGGATCTCCTCCTTCAGGTCTTGCGTGTCGGCGGTCATGGGCACCCCGGCGAACAGGTCGTCGAGGCGGCGGTGCAGGTCGCCCGTGGAGCGGGCGGCGTCGGAGGCGTTCATCGTGCAGAGCCTTTCGCGGTGGCGTCGGCGGTGCCGAGCAGGGAGTCGATGATGGTGCGGGTCGCGACCCAGGCGGCGACGTTCTGCCGGAAGGCCGCGCGGCCCGCGTCGGTGATGCGGTAGTACTTGCGGCGGCCGCCCTGGGACTCGTCGCCCCAGTAGGCCTCCGCGTGCCCGTCCCGCGTGAGGCGGCGGTAGCTCGCGTAGAGCGTGGCCTCTTTGATCTCGTAGGCGCCGCCGGTCGCGTCGCGGATGCCCTTGTAGATCTCGAAGCCGTACGCGTCGCCGCGCTGGAGCACGCCGAGCACGATCGTGTCGGTGTGGCCGCGCAGCAGATCGGCGGCGAAGGCGTCGTCGATCGCGTCGGAGTTCTTGTTCATGTCGAGTACTGTATCAGATCAACTACTGAACCTGAATATGTTCACATCGAGGTAGTTATGCAACAGGCGTAACGTAAAGGTCCGGCGGTGCACCGTCGGCGAAGATCCGAGCGACGGCGCATCCTTCTTCTCAGAAAGCAGGAATCACATGCCCGACATGCGCGCAGTCGTCTTCGAACAGTGGAAGACCTTCCCCTCGCTCACCAGCATCCCGAAGCCCACCCCGGGCCCCGGCGAAGTGCTGCTCAAGGTCGCAGGCGCCGGCGCCTGCCACTCCGACGTCGCCGTCTTCCACGACTACGACGAGTCGATGGGGATGACGCAGCTCGCCCCGTCCTACGTGCTCGGCCACGAGAACTCCGGCTGGGTCGAGGAGCTCGGCGAGGGCGTCACCGGCCTCGAGATCGGTGCCGCCTACCTCGTCTACGGCCCCATCGGCTGCGGCCACTGCGCCGCCTGCTCGCGCGGCCAGGACACCTACTGCGCCAACGCGGCCACCAACCCGTCCCTCGCCTCCGGCCTCGGCCGCGACGGCGGCATGGCCGAGTACCTCGTCGTGCCCGCCCGCAACCTCGTGCCGCTCGGCGACGCCGACCCGATCGCGGCCGCGCCGCTCTCCGACGCGGGCCTCACGCCCTACCACGCGATCAAGAACTCGCTGAAGAACCTCCAGGGCGGCGGCAAGTCGGCCCTCGTCATCGGCCTCGGCGGCCTCGGCCAGATCGCCGTGCAGATCCTCACCGCCATCACCGGCGCGACCGTCATCGCGACCGACATGAAGCCCGAGGCCATGGAGCGCGCCGCGGCGAACGGCGCCGTCACCGTGGCCGGCGGCCCCGACCAGGTCGCGCAGATCCGCGAGCTCACCGGCGGCAACGGCGTCGACGCCGTCTTCGACTTCGTCGGCATCGCACCGACGGTGAGGACCGCGATGGCGAGCGTCGCCCGCCAGGGCCGCGTCACCATCGTCGGCATCGCCGGCGGCAAGTACGAGTGGGACTTCTACTCGACCCCCTACGAGGCCGAGCTCACCAACACCTACTGGGGCACCATCGAGGAGCTCTACGAGGTCGTCGCGCTCTACCGCGCCGGGAAGATCACGCCCGACGTCGAGCTCTTCGGCATGGATGACGCCCTCGAGGCGTACCGCAAACTCGAGGCCGGCGAGCTCTCGGGCCGCGCCGTCGTCGTGCCGAGCCGCGCCACGGCCTGACCGCATCCGGAAGACCCTGCGGGGCGGTTCCTCCGGGAGCCGCCCCGTCGTGGCATCCGGGCGGCGAAGCCGGGGCATCCGGCCCGCCTAGACTGAGCGGGCACTCGCGGGAGTGGTGAAACCGGTAGACACGCAGGATTTAGGTTCCTGTGCCTTCGGGCGTGAGGGTTCGAGTCCCTCCTTCCGCACCGCGGCGGGTCGGCCACCGACCTCGCCGGACGTCGGCGGCGGCTCGCGCCGCGCCGAGCGGTCGACGAGCCTGTGGGGGCGCACATGTTCGGGGCGTACCGTCCGGACATGAGCGGTCAACAGGCGGAGACGCCGCAGCAGAAGCGGTGGAGCGACGAACGAGCTGGGCACTGGCACGGCGCGCGGCCGACGCAGGCGACGAGCGACCGGCAGCCGACGCTCGAGGTCGCGGACGACGCGCCGTCGGCCGAACCGGACGCCGACGCCGACGATCCGGCCCGCGCGAAGTCGGCCGTCCACGAGGGGAACGTGCGCCGCTGGGAGGCGGCGACCCATCGCACCTGGAACCGCGCGCACGGCAACGGCGGCCCCGTCTGAGCATCGGCTGGGGATGCCGGCCGATCGGCCTCCTGCGCTGACCGCGATCGCTCCCCGGGCGTAGCTTCGAGAACGTCGAGGACGTACGACGATGCACTCCGTCGGCAGCGACGCCATCGACCTCGGAACGCCGCCGGGGCACGCGCGGCGGATTGCAGGAACGACGATGGACGCAATCGAATCCGGCGCTGCAACGGCTGCGCACGGGACGTCGAGCCAGGGGCGCGAGCCCCCGAACAGCGACTTCACGGCGCTCGCGCAGGCGGTGCGGGCCGGCGGGTGGATGCGCCGCCGCTACGGCTACTACTGGACGAAGCTGTCCGCCGTGCCGCTGCTGTTCGCCGCGGCCATCGCCGGGTTCGTCCTGATCGGCGACACCTGGTGGCAGCTGGGCACGGCAGCCGTCTTCGCGGTGTTCTTCACCCAGGTCGCCTTCCTCGGCCACGATGCCGCGCACCGGCAGATCTTCCGATCCGGCCGGGCGAACGATTGGACGAGCCTGCTGCTGGGCGGGCTGGTCGTGGGCATGAGCTACGGTTGGTGGCAGCACAAGCACACTCGCCACCACGCGAACCCGAACCGGATCGGCTCGGATCCCGACATCGACCTGCCGGTCGTCGCATTCACGCCCGAGCAGGCGAAGCGGCCTCGGCCGCGGGCGTTCCGCTGGCTCGTCGCCCACCAGGGCGTCTTCTTCTTCCCGATCCTGCTGCTCGAAGGGCTCTCCCTCCACGCGTCGAGCGTGCACCGCGTCTTCGCCCGCGAGCGCCTCACGCGTCGGCCGGCGGAGATCTCGTTCCTGGCGGTCCGCATCCTCGGATGGATCGCGCTCGTGTTCCTCGTGCTCCCGCCCGGCAAAGCCGGCGCGTTCCTCGGCGTGCAGCTCGGTCTCTTCGGCCTCTACATGGGGCTCTCGTTCGCGCCGAACCACAAGGGGATGCCGCTCGTCCCGGCCGGCGCCAAGCTCGACTTCCTGCACCGGCAGGTGCTCATGAGCCGCAACATCCGGGGCGGGCGCGCCCTCGACACCGCGATGGGCGGGTTGAACTACCAGATCGAGCATCACCTCTTCCCGTCGATGCCGCGCCCGCACCTGCGTCGTGCGGCACCGCTCATCGCCGACTACTGCCGCGAACTCGGGGTGCCGTACACGGTCACCGGGCTGCGCGAGAGCTACGGGATCGTGCTGCGCTACATCAACCGCGTCGGCCTCGGCGAGCGGGATCCCTTCGACTGCCCGCTGCTCGAACTGCGCGCGGCGCCGGGCGAGCTGCACCGGATCGGCGCCGGTGCGGCGTCGGCAGCGCCGCGACCCTGAGGGGCGCCTGGCGGCGGGAGCAGGCGTTCAGCTCCACCACGCGGGGAAGAGCGCCGTCGTCGTCGCGACGAAGCGGTCGCGGTCGCCCGCGCCCGATTCGAGCCAGGCCCCGACCGCGCCCGAGAGGCCGTGGCCGATGAACCGGGCGGTCGTCTCCTCGTCGATGGAGTCCGAGAGCTCTGGATGCGCGGTACGCACGTTGTTGCGGAAATGCAGCCGTGCCGACTCGGTGAAGTGGTCGGCGAGCACCGCCCGTTCGGCGCCGCCGACCGGATCGGCGAACGCACGACGGTAGATCGGCTCGTAGGCGAGCACGTGCGCGGCGACCTCGCCGAGCACGACCTGCACGTACGGTTCGTCCGTCGCCTCGAACGCGGGGTCGTCTCGGCGCACGCGGTCGTCGGCGCGGATGCGGTCGAGATCGCGGCGCAGGATGCTGCCGAGCAGCTTCTCGGGCGACTCGGCGTGGCGGTAGAACGTGACGCGGTTCACGCCCGCTTCACGGGCCACCTCGGACACCGTCAGGCTCGCCGCCGGCTTCTCGCTGGAGAGCGCCACGATGGCGCGCTCGAGCGAGGCCGCGGTTCGCGCAGCGCGGGCATCCATCTTGCCTTCGGCCATCGGCCACCCCTTCCAGGTCGGGTCGGAACCTAGCAGTCCTGGCGCCCTCATGCCGACGTCCGTGCCGCGAGGCGTCTTATGGACGTGCGATCCGTTTCGGTGCGCCGTAATGGATCTCCTCGGCGGCCTCGATCACCCCGCGTTGCTGCGCGGCGTCGAGGAGGCGCGGTTCGCCGAGTGCGCTCGCCCGCCAGTACAGCTCGCAGAGCTGCTCGACGAGCAGGGCGTGCTCGACGGCGGTCGGCAGATCGTGCCCGAGGGCGACGGCGCCGTGGTTCGCCATGAGGGCGGCGAGGCGCCCTTCGAGGGCGGTGTTGACGGCGTGACCGAGCTGCGGGCTGCCGAACGTCGCGAACGGTGCGACGCGCAGCGCGCCGCCGAGGGCGAGCTGCTGGTAGTGGGCCACGGGCAGTTCGTCGAGCACCATCGAGAGGGCCGAGGCGAAGGGGGAGTGGGTGTGCGCGACGGCGTAGACGCCGTCGGCGGGGCTCGTGCGCAGGATGCCCAGGTGCAGCGCCGCCTCGGAGGTCGGCTCCCAGTCGCCGTCGACGACGTTGCCGAACAGATCGACGACGGTGACCTGCTCCTGCTTGATCGCGTTGAGCGGCACGCCGGTCGCGGTGAGGCCGACGAGTTCCCCGGATCGCAGACTCACGTTGCCAGACCTCCCGATCACCAGCCCGTGGCTCGCGAGGGTCTTGGCCGCGCTGGCGACCGATCGGCGGATGGCGGTGACCTGCGTCGACGTCATCCTCGGAGTCTGTCGACCCGGGCGAGGCACGGTCAACCCGCCAGAACGGGTGACGCGGCCGGGCCGCCCGGATGCTGTGGAGAACTCCGCGGCCCGCCGCGGCCGCATCGCCATGATGTTCCCCATGCCCGAGACCGCCCGACTCCTCGCCGAGCGCGTGCGTGAGCGGGTGCTCGCCGGCGCCCTCGACCTCGACCGGGAACCGGCGGCCGCGGAGCGCCTCGCCCGCAACGAGGTGCGCCGCCACGTCGAGCGCACCGATGCCGGCCGCCGCGTCGCGCTCGCCGAGGAGTCGCTGCTCGTGCGCGACGTGCTCGCCGAGCTCACCGGCTACGGGCCGTTGCAGCCCTACTTCGACGACGACGGCGTCGAGGAGATCTGGATCAACCGACCTGACGCGATCTTCATCGCCCGCGACGGCGTCGCCGAGCGCACCGGCCTGCAGTTGACCGAGCGCGAGGTCCGCGACCTCCTCGACCGGATGCTCGCCTCCGGCGGCCGGCGCATCGACCTCAGCCGTCCCTTCGTGGATGCCTCGCTGCCCGACGGGTCGCGCCTCCATGCGGTCATCCCGGATATCGTGCGCGGGCACGCGAGCCTCAACATCCGTAAGTTCTCACGGCGCATCCGCTCGCTGGCGCGGCTCGTCGAGCTCGGGGCGCTGAGCGCCGAGGCAGCCGGATTCCTGCATGCGGCGGTTGTCGCCGGCGCGAACGTGCTCGTTTCGGGTGCGACCCACACCGGTAATACCACTAGTGTCCAGTAATCTACTGGAGTCAGGGCCAGCAACTTCGATATGGTGCGTGGCATGTCATCTATTGGAGCCCGAGCATTCATCAGCTACACCCGAGCGGACAACACTGATCATTTGAACGTGGTCGATCAACTGCGCTCGGAACTCTCGGGCCGTTTCGGCGCGGTGACCGGTCGGAGCCTCGAAATCTTCGTTGACCGAGAATCGATCGGGTGGGGAGAGGACTGGCGCTCGAAGATCCGCGGAAGTGTTGAGTCTGCCACCTTTTTCATCCCCGTAATCACGATGCGGTACTTCCAGAGCGACGCCTGCCGAGAAGAGCTTCTTGCCTTCTACGAGAATGCGAAGCAGCTCGGAGTGACTGAACTTATTCTGCCGGTTGTCCTCGCTGGTAGCGCTCGAATCACCCAGAACGACGAGCGGCCCGAGGTCCGACTCATTGAGGGGCTGAACTACAAGAACATCGAGCCCGCATGGCTTGCTGGTTATCAGTCGCCGCAATGGCTGCAGGCTGTCCACTGGATGGTCGATCAGCTCGCGGCGTCGCTAGATCGCGCCGAGGATGCCCTTGACCGTCGGGTACTGGATAAGTCTGAACCGAGCGATATTGGGCCCGTCGAGGCAAAAGCGTCTGGGGGCGACGTCGTGGTGCTGGGCGAGCAATTCACAAAGCTAACGCCTTTGGTGAACAATGCCATTCGGGACATGACGAATTTCTCTAAGGTCGCTGGAACGGCGCTCAAGGATAAGAACCTCGGGGAGATGAGCCCCAAGCAGCAGCAGGTTGAGTTGGTGTCAGCGGCTCGACTACTCACCGAACCGGCCAAGGCGCTACGACGGTCGGGGGAGGCGCTTGAGCGCGGCGGTCTCGAGACTGATGCCGGTCTCCGTGCCGTGGTTGACGAGCTTCGGTCTCTTGAAAATGAGGTTGCAGACGCTCACGTCGGCAAGCTCCTCTCCTCGTTCGCAGGTGTGGCAACACTCTCCGAAAGCATCGGGACCGTGGCCGAGCTCGTCCAACTGCTGAAGGTGGCTTCAGTTGTGAACGTAAGCATGAGGAAGGCGGTTGACCCTGCGATTCGGGGTTTGCAGTCCATGAATAACGCTCTTCAGGTGTTTGAGAGCTGGCGCGAGATCTAGCGTCGACCGAGGTGCGCGTGCCGGAGGCGCCCGGCTTCACTTCGTAGCGTTCATAGGCAGGACGAAGCTTGCCCGCGTTGGCAGAGATGTCGTAGTCACGTTCCGTTCCCCGATGTCCCAGCGCCTGCCTGAGCGAGTGAGCGGCAGTCTTGCAGCGGTGGCTGGGCACCGAGTGCCTCACCTGTTGCATCCTGTGAGATTCGGGCGTGGATCGGCGGTGAACGCACCGTCGTAAGGGGAGGGACTAGCGACCAGTGGGCAAGGCGACACTCCTCGGCGCCCTGCTCGTCTCCCGGGCTAAGGAGCGCATCGTCACCGCCGATGAGTCCTTAGAGCCCGACGGCGAGGCGCCCGACCTCGTCGCGATGCAGTGCTGGCCGCCGTCCCTTCACAACTACGCCTAGATGGGGTTACGTTCACGGAGGCGCACCAGGGCGCTACGATCCGACGATGGTCGACATTGTGCCGCTGCGAGCCGCGCCAAAGGATCGGGTTCCCGAGATTCGAAACGCGTATCGATTCCTCACCGGCACTCACGCGAGCGTGAACGGACTCTTCGACGCGGTCCAGACACTCTCAACAGCCCGTCGTGCTGCGAACGCGACCAATGTCGGCCGCATGAAAAGCGATGAGATGGACGTGTTGCGCTCAGCAATCGTGCTCACGTCGAGCGGGCTCGACGCATCTATGAAACGGCTCGTACTTGATGCCGGAAAGTTCCTGATCAATGTGCCCGGTTCGTCGGCCCGGAAGCACTTTGAGCAGGGTATCAAGGAGATGCTCGCCGCGAAGACGATAGATCAGCCCCTGAAAGACGCCATCGTTTCGGTGAATCCAGCAGAGTCTATTCTTAGGTACTACCTCTCGACCAAGACGAAGGCGAGCATGCAGGGTAGCGGGGACCTCAAGAGTCGCGTTCGAGCCGTCCTCGGTATCCCTGCTACACGAATAACGGACGGCCAACTCGATGGGCTTGACAACTTCTTCCTTGCACGTAACCGCATCGCGCACAGCATGGACTACGTGAACCTCACAGAGTCAAAATCCAGGGCTCGCAGGAATCGGTCCTCAGACGAGGTTGCAACGCTATGCAACACTGCATTTAAAGTCGCGACCGACTTCATGCACGCGGCCGCGGAGTTGCTTGTCGCGAATCGCGGTCGCTAGCACTTGGGCCGAGCGCGGTGAGTAGGCTCACGCCGTGCAGACCTTGATAACTCTGATTCCCGTCGTCACCGGCGCCTTCCTCGCCGCTGCGTTCGGGCTGCTTGGCGCCTGGATTCAGTCGCGTCGTGAACACTCGCGCTGGCTTCGAGAGCGACGCTTCGATGCATACACGGCAGCCCTGGCATACATGGACAGGCTCAATGCCTGGGTTGAGGGAGGCAAGGACCCCAAGAATCACGTCTCGCTGCGTCGACTTCTCTACGGCGAGCAAGCACACGACCAGCTCCGTGGCATGTTGTCAGAGGTCGACGATATAACTGACGGAGCGGATGGAATCATCGCGGGGGTCTGCTGCACGGGTAGGTGACAGGTTGTAGTCACGCCGCCAGTGCGGCGGGCGTGTTCATGATGACCTCGAACTCGATCGGGGTCAATCGGCCGAGGGCGGTTTGCCGTCGGCGTCGGTGGTATGTGCGCTCGATCCAGGTCACGATCGCGATGCGCAGCTCGTCGCGGGTGGCCCAGGAGCGCCGGTTGAGGACGTTCTTCTGGAGCAGGCTGAAGAACGATTCCATCGCCGCGTTGTCGCCCGCGGCGCCGACGCGGCCCATCGATCCGACCAGGTCGTGGCGGCGCAGTTCGCGGACGACTTTCTTGGACCGAAATTGGGATCCTCGATCCGAGTGGACAATGCAGCCGGCGATCTCCTCGCGACGCGCGGCCGCGTTGCGAATGGCGTCGGCGGCCAGTCGGGCCTTCATGCGGTCGCTGATGGAGTAGCCCACGATCCGGTTCGAGTAGACGTCCTTGACGGCGCAGAGGTAGAGCTTGCCTTCGCTGGTGCGGTGCTCGGTGATGTCGGTCAGCCAGAGCCGGTTCGGCGCGTCGGCGGCGAAGACGCGGCCCACGAGATCGTCGTGCACGGCCGGTCCGGGCCGCTTGTGCTTGCCGCGGGCCTTCTTCTTGCCGAACACGCTCCACCAGCCGTTGTCGCGGCAGATCTTCCACGCGGTCCGTTCCGACATCGCTTCGCCGGCGTCGCGTGCTTCGTCGACGAGGAACCGGTAGCCGAACTCGGGATCGTCCCGATGCGCGTCGAACAACGCGTTCGCCCGGTGCGCTTCGATCAGTTCGGAATCACAG
>NZ_WSTA01000047.1 GCF_009789225.1 Agromyces seonyuensis
CGAGCGCGTCGCCCGGCTCGCCCGCACCGCGGCCGCCGCCCGTCGCGCGGGCGCCGACTACGACCGCGACGCCCACCACGCGCTCGCCCGCGAGGCCGCCGGGCGCTCGATCGTGCTGCTGCAGAACGACGGCGCGCTGCTCCCGCTCGCCCAGACCGGCTCGATCGCCGTCGTCGGCGAGTTCGCGCGCACCCCGCGCTACCAGGGCGGCGGCTCGTCGCACGTCAACCCGACGCGTCTCGATGTCCCCCTCGACGAGCTCCGCGCCGCCGCGCCGGACGCCGACGTCGCGTTCGCGCCCGGTTTCACGATCGACGGCTCGGGCGCGGATGCCGCACTCGTGGCCGACGCGGTCGCCGCAGCCGGTGCGGCCGACGTCGCCGTCGTCTTCCTCGGCCTGGATGCGAGCCAGGAGTCGGAGGGCTTCGACCGCGAAGACATCGAGCTGCCCGCCGAGCAGCTCGAGCTGCTCGCGGCCGTCGTCGCCGTGCAGCCGAAGACCGTCGTCGTGCTCCAGCACGGCGGGGCGCTCCTCCTCGGCCCCGTCGCCGGCCTCGCGCCCGCGATCCTCGACGGCGCCCTCCTCGGCCAGGCCGGCGGCGGCGCGATCGCCGACGTCGTCTTCGGCGCCGTCAACCCGTCGGGCAAGCTCACCGAGACGCTCCCCGCACGCATCGAGGACACCCCCGCGTTCCTCGACTTCCCCGGCGAGCACCGGCATGTGCGCTACAGCGAGGGCCTCTTCGTCGGCTACCGCTGGTACGACGCCCGCAAGCTCGAGGTCGCGTTCCCCTTCGGCCACGGCCTCTCCTACACGACGTTCGAATACGACGCCGTCGAGGCCGAAGCCGCGGGCGCGGGCATCCTCGTGCGCGTCGGCGTGACGAACACCGGCGAGCGCGCCGGCCGCGAGGTCGTGCAGGCCTACGTCTCGGTGCCGGACTCGGCGCAGGTGCGCGTGCCGCGCGCCCTCGGCGGCTTCACGACCGTGGACCTCGAGCCCGGCGAGCGCCGCGTCGTCGAGATCGCGATCGACCCGCGCGACCTCGAGTACTGGGATGTCCGGGTCGACCGTTTCGTCGTCGAGCCCGGCGCCTACGAGGTCGCCGTCGGCGCGTCGAGCCGCGACCTGCGCGGCAGCGCGCGCGCCGAGCTGACCGGCGACCGTGTCGTCGTGCCGCTGACCCTCGAGTCCACGCTCGGCGAGGTCATGGCGAACCCGGCCGCTGCGGCGATCATCGCGCAGGCGATGACCATGCCGATCCCCGGCGAGAGCGACGAAGCCCTGGGCATGGACATGGCGCGCATGATGGCGGGCATCCCCGTCGAGCGCCTCACCTCGCTCGGCGGCGCCTCGACGGAGCAGCTCGAGCAGCTCCTCGCGGCCGCGAACGCGCAGGCGTGATCCCACAACCCCGATGAGTCCCGCCGCGGCGGCCGCTCGTGGAAACCGCAGAGTTCCCCGATCGGCCGCCGCGGCTGTCTAGTATCCGTAGACCGGCCCGATGCGGGGCCGGCGTCCGGTCCGGGCGAACCCCGTGCACCGGCCGTTCATCCGCCGGAGGTCGCGCGAGGCCGACGGCGACGACGAGAAAGGTCACGCGATGGAGCGCGACATCTACGACGAGGACCACGAGGCGTTCCGCGGGGTGGTGAAGGAGTTCATCAAACGCTCCGCGACCGACGAGCATCGCAAGCGGTGGGAAGCCGACGGCGAGATCGACCGGGCGACCATGCTCGCGGCCGGCGAGGCCGGCATCATCGGTCTGAGCGTCCCCGAGGAGTTCGGCGGCGCCGGCATGCTGCAGGACTACCGCTTCCGCGCGGTCGTCCTCGAGGAGACCATCAAAGCGGGCCTCGGCTCGCTGGCCGGCGCGCTCGGCATCCAGGACGATCTCGCCGTGCCCTACCTGGTGCACATGGGCACGCAGGCGCAGAAGGAGAAGTGGCTGCCCGGCATGGCGACCGGCGAGATCCTCGGCGCGCTCGCGATGACCGAGCCCGGTGCGGGCTCCGACCTCCGCGGCATCCGCACGACCGCGAAGAAGGTCGACGGCGGGTACCTCGTCAACGGCGCGAAGACGTTCATCTCCTCCGGCAAGACCGCCGACATCGTGGTGACATTCGTCAAGACCGGCGAGGGCGACCGCCCGGATGCCTTCAGCCTGCTGATCCTCGAAGACGGCATGGCGGGCTTCGACCACGGCAAGACGCTCCAGAAGATGGGATTCCACGGCTGGGACACCGCGGAGCTGTCCTTCTCCGACGTGCTCGTCCCCGAGGAGAACCTCATCGGCGGCAAGGAGGGCCTCGGCTTCGTCCAGCTCATGATGAACCTGCCCCTCGAGCGCCTCTCGATCGGCGTCGCCGCCGCCGCGGCCGGCGAGGCAGCGTTCGACTGGACGCGCGACTACGTCCTCAGCCGCGAGGCGTTCGGCGAGCGCGTCGCCGACTTCCAGAACACCCGCTTCAAGCTCGCCGACATGGCGACGACCGTCGACGTCATGTGGACGTACGTCGACCGCGCGATGGAGCTGTACGCCGACCAGAAGCTCACCGCGGAGGAAGCGGCGAAGGTCAAGTTCTGGACCACCGACCGCGAGGCCGAGCTCCTCGATGTCGGCGTGCAGTTGCACGGCGGCTACGGCTACATCACCGAGTACCCGATCGCCCGCGCCTACCTCGACGCGCGCGTGCACCGCATCTACGGGGGCACGAACGAGATCATGCGCGACATCGTGAGCCGGAAGATCGTCGGCAAGCGCTGAGCTCTGCGTCGCGCGCGCATCGCGCGGGCACCCCTCGAACCGCCCCGGGCCCCGAGGTCCGGGGCGGTTCGGCGTCGGGTGGGCGAACGCGGCGGGGCGCTCCGGTTTCCGAACAGATGCCGCCCCCTGCCAAACCCCTGAGCGCCTCGGGCCGTGCACCGGAACGGGCGTAACGTGCGGCATGCACCGACCATTCGAGGGGGAGAACCGATGGCATACGTGACGACGTCCGACGGCGTGGAGATCTACTACAAGGACTGGGGGGAGGGTCAGCCGATCGTGTTCAGCCACGGTTGGCCGCTCTCCTCGGACGACTGGGACACCCAGCTCATGTTCTTCCTCGGCCAGGGCTACCGCGTGATCGCGCACGACCGCCGGGGGCACGGCCGTTCGTCGCAGGTCGACGACGGCCACGACATGGACCACTACGCGGCCGATCTGCGGGCCGTCGTCGAGCACCTCGACCTGCACGATGTCATCCACGTCGGGCACTCCACCGGCGGCGGCGAGCTCACGCACTACATCGGCGTCTACGGCGAGGACCGCGTCGCGGCAGCCGTGCTCATCAGCTCGGTGCCGCCGCTCATGCTGCAGACCGAGGCGAACCCGGGCGGGCTGCCCAAGGAGGTCTTCGACGGCATCCAGGTGCAGGTCGCGACCAACCGCACGGGCTTCTACCGCGACTTCGCCTCCACCGCCTTCTACGGGTACAACCGCCCGGGGGCCGAGCCCTCCGAGGCCGTCATCGAGAACTGGTGGCGCCAGGGCATGATGGGCGGCGCCAAGGCGCATTACGACGGCGTCGTGGCGTTCTCCCAGACCGACTTCACCGAGGACCTCAAGAAGATCACGGTGCCCTCCCTCGTCATGCACGGCGACGACGACCAGGTCGTGCCCTACGCCGACTCCGGCCCGCTCTCGGCCGAGCTGTTGCCGAACAGCACGCTGAAGACCTACGCGGGCTACCCGCACGGCATGCCGACCACGCACGCTGACGTCATCAACGCCGACCTGCTGGCCTGGCTGAAGTCGCTCTGATCCGAGGATGACGCGGGGCCGGGCGTGTTCGCCCGGCTCCGGTTCCGGTTGCCGTCCGGACAAGACGAAAGCCCCGCATCCGTGAGGATGCGGGGCTTTCCGTGGCGGTACCGGTGGGATTTGAACCCACGGTGGGCTTTCACCCACACAACTTTTCGAGAGTTGCACCTTCGGCCGCTCGGACACGGTACCGAGGACGAGTGTAATCGCCCGTTCCGCATCGGCCAAATCGAGCCCTCCGGTGCCTGACGGGGACGTGGTCTCGATACGCTCCTCCGTCGCTACTCGACCGACGAGTGCGCAGCGCCCCGCTGGTCGAGTAGGCGCGCAGCACCTCGTTGGTCGAGTAGGCGCGCAGCGCCGTATCGAGACCAAGCCCCGCAGCACCCCGCCGGTCGAGTAGGCGCGCAGCGCCGTATCGAGACCCGCGGCGCGCCCCGCCGATGTCCGCCGTGCCGCGTACCGTGAGCGGCATGCCGAAAGCCGCGCCCTCCGCCTTCCGATGCACCGAGTGCGGCTGGACCACCGCGAAGTGGGTGGGCCGCTGCGGCGAGTGCCAGCAGTGGGGCACCGTCGCCGAGTCGGCGGCCGAGACGGGCATCGTGCGATCGCTACGGCCGGTCGTCGTCGGGCAGACCCGCGTGGCGCGGCCGATCAGCGAGATCGAGGCCGAGTCGAGCGTGCACCGGCCGAGCGGCGTCGCGGAGTTCGACCGGGTGCTGGGCGGCGGCATCGTCCCCGGCGCGGCGATCCTGCTCTCCGGCGAACCGGGCGTCGGCAAGTCGACGCTGCTGCTCGAGGTCGCCGCCCGCGCCGCGGCCACCGGCCGCCGGGTGCTCTACGTCACCGCCGAGGAGTCGGCAGCCCAGGTGCGCCTCCGCGCCGGCCGAACGGGCGCCCTGCACTCCGAGCTCTACCTCGCCGCCGAGACCGATCTCGCGACCGTCCTCGGCCAGATCGACGCGGTCGAGCCGCAGCTCCTCATCGTCGACTCCGTCCAGACGGTCTCGAGCGAGCGCATCGACGGGCTGCCCGGGCAGCCGAGCCAGGTGCGCGAGGTCGCGACGACGCTCATCCGCGTCGCGAAGGAGCGCGGCCTGCCCGTGCTCATCGTCGGCCACGTCACGAAGGACGGCACGATCGCCGGCCCGCGACTCCTCGAGCACCTCGTCGACGTCGTGTGCCAGTTCGAGGGCGACCGGCAGAGCGCGCTGCGCTTCATCCGCGCCCACAAGAACCGCTTCGGCCCGACCGACGAGGTCGGCTGCTTCGAGATGACGGGCGACGGCATCGCCGAGGTGTCCGACCCCTCGAGCCTGTTCCGCTCGACCAGCCGCGCGAGCGTGTCTGGCACGTGCGTGACCGTCGCACTCGAGGGGCGGCGCGCCCTGCCCGTCGAAGTGCAGGCGCTCGTCGTCGCCACCAAGGCGCCGCAGCCGCGCCGCGTCGTCAACGGCGTCGACCCGTCGCGGGTCGCCATGATCATCGCCGTGCTCGAGCGCCGCGCGGGCCTCGGCAAGCTCGGCGAGCACGACGTCTACATCTCCACCGTCGGCGGGGTGCGGCTCGTCGAGCCGGCGGCCGACCTCGCGATCGCGATCGCCATCGCCTCCGCCGTGCGCGACAAGGCCGTGCCGAACGACTTCGCCGCGTTCGGCGAGATCTCGCTCGCGGGCGAGGTGCGTCCGGTCGCCGCGGCGCCGCGGCGTGCCGCTGAGGCGAAGCGACTCGGCTACACGACGATCCTCGACGGCGATGCCGGCAGCGTGCGCTCCGCCGTGACGCTCGCCATGCAGGCGGCCACGAGCGAACGCGAGCGGGAGCTCGACGCGGCGTTCTGACGCCGGTCGGTCCGACTCAGAAGTCGAGCGCCTTGCGGAGTTCCGCGGGCGAGGCCTGCATCGGGTGCGGTCCGGCGATGTCGAGGAACACGGTCGTGATGACGTCGCCGTGCTTGGCGAGGAACGTGCGGAGCCAGGCAGGGCTCTGCAGGCCGACGGCGGGCGGCAGGTTCTCGGGCTTGTTCGCGGCGTCGCTGAAGAGCAGCAGGGCGACGTCGCCCGTGTTCGCGTCGCGGTAGGTCCACACTTCGCCGCCGTCGAGCGGCTTGTCGCGCGGGCCGGGCTTGATGAGCGGCACGACCGTATTGCCGTTGCGCAGCGCGAGCGCCACGGCCGCCATGTCCTGCGCCTCGAGTGCCTCGGCGAGCGCCTGCGAGCGAAACTCGGGGGCGGGCTTCGGCTTCTTCTTCTTGCGGTCGGCGGCCATGCGCTCCAGCCTAGGCGAGCCCCACCGGGGCACCCTGCGTGCCGGTCCTGCCGGCCGCGAGCGTCAACCGACCCCGCCGGGGCATCCGCTCAGTAGAGCAGGAACTGCGTGCCCTGCGAGTCCTCGATGCCGTCCACCGACACCGTCAGCCAGTATGCGGCCCCGCCCGCCGGCACCGCCTCCCGTTCGCCGTCGCAGGTGTCCGGAGCGGAGCGCGTGCGATCCCACACGATCGGCGCTCCCGACACGACCGTCTTGCCCGGCTCCAGCGTGATCTCGGTCGAGACGGCGCCCTCGGCGCAGTCCGTGGAGGTCCAGTACTGCTCCTCGCCGCTCTTGATCGTGAACACCTGCGCGGCGGTACCGGCGTCGATCACACAGGGCTTCGAACCGGTGTTCTCGATCGCGAGGGTGAGCTGCGGCTGCACGCCGGCCGCATAGTCGACCTGGTCGGTGCGGGCCGTGACCGCGACGTTGGACTCCTTGCAGTCCGTGCCGCCCTCGACGGCGGCCTCCGTCTCGGGGATCGTCGGCTCCACCGGTTCGTACGCGACCGCATCCTCGGCGCCCTCGGCGTCCGCCGCGCCCTCTGCCGCGGGATCGCCCGCGGGCTCGGTCTCCACGGCGGTCTCCGACGGCTCGGGCGTCTCCGTCGGGTTGGGCGAGGCCGACCCGGAACCCGGGCGGAACACGATGAGCAGCACGACCACGACCACGGCCAGGAGCCCGAGGAGCACCATGACCCGGCGTCGCCAGTACACCTTCGTCGGCTGGGGGCCGACGGGATTGCGGATCGTCGACATGCGAACAGGGTACGGATGCACCCCGAGCTGGCCCGACGGCGCGCCGAACCGCGGCGCCTTCCCAGACACGCGGCCGGATCCCGGAGCGGACCCCGGGCTCAGAGGTGCTTGATCATCCGGGTGTTGCCGAGGGTGTTCTGCTTGACGCGCGCGAGGTCGAGGAACTCCGCGATGCCCTCGTCGTTCGAGCGCACGAGCTCCATGTAGACCTCGGGGTCGACGGTCTCGGCGCCCATGTCGACGAAGCCGTGCCGGCCGAAGAAGGCGGTCTCGAACGTGAGGCAGAACAGGCGCGTGAGGCCGAGCTCGCGGGCATCCGTTTCGAGCCGATCGAGCAGCGCATGGCCGACGCCCGTGCCGAGGTAGGCGTCGTCGACGGCGAGGGTACGCACCTCGCCGAGGTCCTTCCACATCACGTGCACGGCGCCGAAGCCCGCGACGACGCCGTCGACCTCCGCGACCCGGAACTCGGGAACGGCGCCGTAGAGCTCCACCCACTCCTTGCCGAGCAGGATGCGTCGCTCCACGAGCGGCCCGATGATCTCGCCGAACCGGGGAACATCGCTCGTGCGCGCACGGCGCACCGTCACCTGACTCACCCGGCAAGCCTAGGACCGCGCGGATGCCTCGTGCGCTGCTCAGCCGCCGAGCGCGCCACGCCCGTCGCCACCGACCGCGCCACCTCTTCGGCCTCCGCGCCCGAAATGGTGGCGCGGCAACGGAAGAAGCGGCGCGATCGAGAACGCACACCACCGGAACGCGGCGGACCCGGGCCCGACGCGGCCCGCGTCGTCCGGAAACGCGGAACGGGGCCGCGCCCGAAGGCACGACCCCGTTCCGTGGAGCGAGTGCGTCAGTCCGCGGTGGCGGCCAGGTCCGGCGTCGCCGGGCCGGTGCCGATGGCGGCGCTGGTGTTCACGCCGACCGAGACCGGGAGCTCCCGGCGCTTGGTCGCGAACGTGAACTGGCCGTCGACGAAGTCCACCGAGATGTGGTGGCCCGAGTCGAGCTCGCCGTGGAGGATCTTCTCGGAGAGCTGGTCCTCGATCTCGCGCTGAACGGCGCGGCGCAGCGGCCGGGCACCGAGCGCGGGGTCGAAGCCGACGTCGATGAGGCGCTCCTTGGCGGCGAGCGAGAGCTCGATCGTCATGTCGCGGTCGAGCAGTCGGTCGCTCAGGCGCTTGATGAAGAGATCGACGATCTGCAGCAGCTCGGACTTGTCGAGCTGCGGGAAGACGATGATCTCGTCGACGCGGTTGAGGAACTCCGGCTTGAAGTTCTTCTTCAGCTCCTCGTTGACCTTGCCGCGCATCAGGTCGTAGCCCGACTGCGGGTCGCCCTCCTGGAGGAAGCCGACGGGGCCGCCCGCGATGTCCTTCGTGCCGAGGTTCGTCGTCATGATGATGACGGTGTTCTTGAAGTCGACGACGCGACCCTGCCCGTCGGTGAGACGACCCTCTTCGAGGATCTGCAGGAGCGAGTTGAAGATGTCGGGGTGCGCCTTCTCGATCTCGTCGAAGAGCACGACCGAGAACGGCTTGCGCCGCACCTTCTCGGTGAGCTGGCCGCCCTCCTCGAAGCCGACGAACCCGGGAGGGGCGCCGAAGAGGCGGGAGACGGTGTGCTTCTCGCCGTACTCCGACATGTCGAGCGAGATCATCGCGGCCTCGTCGTCGAAGAGGAACTCCGCGAGGGCCTTGGCGAGCTCGGTCTTGCCGACGCCCGTGGGGCCGGCGAAGATGAACGACCCCGAGGGGCGCTTCGGGTCCTTGAGGCCGGCGCGCTGGCGGCGGATCGTGCGCGAGAGCGCCGAGATCGCCTGCTCCTGGCCGATGACGCGCTCGTGCAGCGCCTTCTCCATGAAGACGAGTCGGCTCGACTCCTCTTCGGTGAGCTTGAACACGGGGATGCCCGTGGCCTGCGCGAGCACTTCGGCGATCAGGCCCTCGTCGACGACCGCGGTCGTCTGGACGTCGCCCGACTTCCACTGCTTCTCGAGGCGCAGGCGCTCGCCGAGGAGGTTCTTCTCCTCGTCGCGCAGGCCGGCGGCCTTCTCGAAGTCCTGGTCCTCGATCGCCTGCTCCTTGGCCTCGCGGACCTTGGCGATCTTCTCGTCGAACTCGCGCAGCTCCGGCGGGCTCGAGAGGATCGAGAGGCGGAGGCGCGCGCCGGCCTCGTCGATCAGGTCGATGGCCTTGTCGGGCAGGAAGCGGTCGCTGATGTAACGGTCGGCGAGGTTCGCCGCAGCGACGATGGCGCCGTCGGTGATGGACACCTTGTGGTGCGCCTCGTAGCGGTCGCGCAGCCCCTTGAGGATGTTGATCGCGTGGGGCAGCGACGGCTCGTTGACCTGGATCGGCTGGAAGCGGCGCTCGAGCGCAGCATCCTTCTCGAAGTGCTTGCGGTACTCGTCGAGCGTCGTGGCGCCGATCGTCTGCAGCTCGCCGCGGGCGAGCAGGGGCTTGAGGATCGAGGCCGCGTCGATCGCACCCTCGGCGGCGCCCGCACCCACGAGGGTGTGGATCTCGTCGATGAAGACGATGATGTCGCCGCGCGTGCGGATCTCCTTGGTGACCTTCTTCAGACGCTCTTCGAAGTCGCCGCGGTAGCGGGAACCGGCGATGAGCGAACCGAGGTCGAGGGAGTAGAGCTGCTTGTCCTTGAGCGTCTCGGGCACCTCGCCCTTGACGATCGCCTGGGCGAGGCCCTCGACGACGGCGGTCTTGCCGACGCCGGGCTCGCCGATGAGGACGGGGTTGTTCTTCGAGCGGCGCGAGAGGATCTGCATGACCCGCTCGATCTCCTTCTCGCGGCCGATCACCGGGTCGAGCTTCGACTCGCGTGCGGCCTGCGTCAGGTTGCGGCCGAACTGGTCGAGGATCTGCGATCCGCCCTGCGGCTGGGCCTGGTCGTTGGCGCCGCCGACCGGGGTCGGCTCCTTGCCGCCCTGGTAGCCGGAGAGGAGCTGGATGACCTGCTGGCGCACCCGGTTGAGGTCCGCGCCGAGCTTGACGAGCACCTGCGCTGCCACGCCCTCGCCCTCGCGGATGAGGCCGAGCAGGATGTGCTCGGTGCCGATGTAGTTGTGGCCGAGCTGCAGCGCTTCGCGCAGCGACAGCTCGAGCACCTTCTTCGCGCGCGGCGTGAAGGGGATGTGGCCGGTGGGCTGCTGCTGGCCCTGGCCGATGATGTCCTGGACCTGCTCGCGCACAGCATCGAGCGAGATGCCGAGGGACTCGAGCGCCTTCGCGGCGACGCCCTCGCCCTCGTGGATGAGCCCGAGCAGGATGTGTTCGGTGCCGATGTAGTTGTGGTTGAGCATCTTGGCCTCTTCTTGGGCCAAGACGACGACGCGGCGGGCGCGGTCGGTGAATCTCTCGAACATTCGTCACTCCTCGTAGCACCGGGGCAGGTCGGCGCCGTACTCCAAGAGGCTAACCGGGCATCCAGCGCCGCGTGCCGCTGTTCGCCGTGGGCGCACGGTTCAGGAACGCGCGGCGTCATCCGACCCGGTCCACGTCGGGCGACGATGCCCCGCGCAGGCGCGAACTCGGCATGCGGCCGCCGCACTGGCCGGCCGGGTGTTGACACCACGACGGCGCATCAATCACCATAACGATATTCGTTCGTAACGATCTTCGATAAGGATGCGCCATGCCCGCTGCTTCCCCCGCGACGACTCCCTCGATCGCCACGACCGCCCGGCTCGGGCGCGCCGATCGAATCGCGCTCCGCGGCATCATCGGCCTCGTCGTCGCCTGGTGCGCGCTGCTCGTCGCCGGTGCCCTGTACTCGCTGAAGCAGAAACTCGTCGACGGGCTCTACTCCTTCGCCTTCCCCAACACCTCGACCGGCCGCACCGTCGATCTCGTCATGCCCGACGGGATGCGACTGGAGTCGGCATACGCCGGCGGCGATCTCCAGGTGACCGCCGTCGGCTTCGGGCCGACCGTCGTGTGGCTCCAGGTCGCGATCCACGTGCTCGGGATCGCGCTCGCCGTCGGCATCGCCGTCGCCGCGATCCTGCTCGGCCGTCACCTCGCCGCCGGGCGGCCGTTCCTGCACTCGATGACGGTCGCCCTCACGGCCCTCGCACTGCTCCTCGTCATCGGCGGCAGCGCCGTCGAGGTGCTCGACCAGTTGTGCCAGAACGTCGCCCGCGCCGAGCTCGTCGCCGCCGACCCGGACGGCCCCCTCGCCGGCGGCTGGGCATGGACGTTCACGGGGATCTGGCTCTTCGCCGGCATCGCCGTCGGACTCGTCGCGGGCGCGTTCCACATCGGCGAACGCCTCCAGCGAGACACGGACGGGCTCGTCTGATGCCGCCGGCCGACCCGGACGAGGGCACCGACGTGCACTGCCGGCTCGACGAACTGCTCGTCGCACGCGGCATGACACTCGCCCGACTCAGCGAACTGGTAGGAGTGAGCGTCGTGAACCTCAGCATCCTCAAGAACGACCGCGCGCGGGCGATCCGTTACTCCACGCTGCAGGCGATCTGCGACGCCCTCGACTGCCAGGTCGGCGACCTGCTCGAGATCCGACGGGCGGGCCGCGCATGATCCGGCGCCGCAGACGGCCGCGGCGCGCGCCTGCCGAGGAGGCTGCGGGGAGCGGCTCGGGCGCACCGAGCCTCGCGGAGGCGCTGCCGGCCGGCTGCACCTTCTCGGCCGACACCGCGCTCGTCGACCGCGACCTCGTGCACCACTGGCTCTCCACCGGCGCCTACTGGGCGCAGGGCCGCTCGCGCACGATGCAGGATGCCGCCATCGACGGCTCGATGAACTTCGGCGTCTACGACCACGACGGCCGGCAGCTCGCCTACGCGCGGCTCGTGACCGATCGGGCGACCTTCGGCTGGCTCGCCGACGTCTACGTCGACCCCTCCGAGCGCGGCCGCGGCGTCGGCGTCGCCCTCATCGCCGGCGTCGCCGAGACGGTCGACGCGATGGGCCTGCGGCGCACGGTCCTCGTCACGAACGACGCGCAGGGCCTCTACGCGAAGTTCGGTTTCGCGCACCCCGACGACCCGACGAGATGGATGCTCCGCGGCGCACGCTGAGCACGGGCATCCCCGTTCCCGGTGAGAACGCGGAAGCGGCGCGCCCCCTCGGGGACGCGCCGCTGCAGCAAGCTCGGGCCGGGTCAGAAGACCGGGACTTCGATCTCCTCGTCGCCGACGACGACCGTGAGTTCCTCGGTCGGCGTCACGTGCAGCGGCGTCCAGAACTCGGTGGTGTGCGGCACGAGATCCATCGTGCACACCGCGTCGTCGGCGATCTCGCTCACGGCGATCTCGATGGTGTTGCCCTCGCCCTGCGGGTGGACGACCGAGACGCGCTCGCCGACGACCGGGCAGGTCGAGGACCCCCACGTCGTCACGGCGAAGCGGCCGCCCTGCTGGAGCCACGTGAACGAGGTCTCGCCTTCGACGACCTCCTCCTCGGCGCCCTCGCCCTCGTCGTCGCCGACGCCCTCGGCGACGTGCTCGTCGACGGTGGGCAGACCCGAGTAGTCCGAGGCCGGGCCCTTGCTCGGTGCGCAGGCGGACAGTGCGAACACGGACACGGCGGCCACGGCGATGAAACCGGCACGGCGAAGCAGAAGGGTCGAAGCCATGGCACCCATGTTATCCCGCGCGCGACTCCGGGCGATTCCCCAGCGCGCTCACAGGGCCCGCGTCGCCCTGATGTCGCGTCGACGGGCGTCCTAGGGTGGCTCCATGAGCAACCTCGAGCGCGAGCCGGCCGAGCTCGTCTGCCCGCCGGCCCTGCCGCAGGCCTCGCCCGCCCGCATCCTCGAACCGCGCGACGTGCCCCTCGGCGGACCGCGCGCGATGGGCGTGCGGCGCACGCTCCCCCAGCGCGGCCGCACCACGATCGGCGCGTGGTGCTTCATCGACCACTACGGCCCCGACGACGTCGCGGTCACGGGCGGGATGGTCGTGCCGCCCCACCCGCACACCGGGCTCCAGACGGTGAGCTGGCTCTTCGAGGGCGAGGTCGAGCACCGCGACTCGGTCGGTTCGCACGCGTTCGTGGTGCCCGGCGACGTCAACCTCATGACCGCCGGCCACGGCATCTCGCACTCGGAGATCTCGACGCCGGAGACGACGGTGCTCCACGGCGTGCAGCTCTGGACCGTGCTGCCCGACGCCTCCCGCGACGTCGCGCCGTTCTTCGAGAACGCCACGACGACGCCGGTCGCAGTCGACGACGCGACGGTGCGGGTGTTCGTCGGCGAACTCGAGGGTGCGCCGCCCGGCACCGTCACGACCTTCTCCCCGCTCGTCGCCGCGCAGATCGACGTGCCCGAGGGCGGGGAGGCCTGGATCCCGCTCGACCCCGACTTCGAGCACGGCTTCCTCGTCGACGCCGGCCCCGCGCACCTCACCTTCGCCGCTCTCGAGCGCGAGGTCGACCCTGCCGGCGAGAACGACGACCCGTTGAGCGAGACCGGGCACACGATCGACGTCGCCCGGAACGAGCTCGCGTTCCTCACGACGGGCCACGAGGGCGTGCGCGTGCGCGCGACCGCCGGCCCGGTGCGCCTCGTCCTCGTCGGCGGCACGCCGTTCGAGGAGGAGATCGTCATGTGGTGGAACTTCATCGGCCGCGACCACGACGAGATCGTCGCCTTTCGGGCGCAGTGGGAGCAGGACGTCATCGCCGGCGCCGACCCCTCGGGGCGCTTCGGCGCCGTCGGAGATTCCGGCGATCCGCTGCCCGCGCCGGTGCTGCCGGGCATCCGGTTGAAGCCCCGCAACGAGCGCTGACCGCGGTTTCGTGCGTCAGCGGCGCGGCGTTGCGCCCGGAGACCGCCTGCGCTGCATCGGGCATCCGCGCAATGCGCCGCGCGGATCGGGCCGTTACTGCAGCGCCGAGGTGAGGCGCGCGAGATTGTCGAGCAGTTGCGAGCGCACGGGCTGGCGCAGCCACTCGTCGAGCTCGAGCTCCCGGCTGTCGTGCCGGTACCCGTCCTCGACCGCGCGCATGTCGGCGACGAAGTCGGCGCCGCGCACGAGGAGCGAGACCTCCATGTTCAGCAGGAATGAACGGATGTCGAGGTTCGACGACCCGATGACCGCGACGTCGTCGTCGATGGTGAGGTGCTTGGCATGCAGGATGTACGGCGCCCGGTACATCCAGATCTTCACTCCGGCGCGCAGCAGGGCCTCGTAGTACGAGCGCTGGGCGTGGTAGACGAGCGCCTGGTCGCCCACCTCGGAGACGAAGAGCTCGACGCGCACGCCGCGCTGCACCGCGGTGCTGATGGCGTAGAGCATCGCCTCGTCGGGCACGAAGTAGGGGCTCGTGATGATGATCTGCTCGCGCGCGGAGTAGATGAGGGCGAGGAAGAGCTTGAGGTTGTTCTCGTTCGAGTAGCCCGGTCCGCTCGGCACGAGCTGGCAGTCGAGGTTCTCGTCGCGCCCGGGCACCTCGTCGACCGGGACGAGATCGACGTCGACGACGTGGTCGGTCTCGACGTACCAGTCCGTCAGGAAGATCGCGTCGAGGCCGGACACGATCGGCCCGCGGAGCCGCACCATGAGCTCCTTCCACTTCAGGCCCTTCTTCTTGCTGACCTTCTTGTGGTAATCCCGGCGGATCACGTTCTGCGAGCCCATGAAGCCCACGAGCCCGTCGACGACGAGGATCTTGCGGTGGTTGCGGAGGTCGGGGCGCTGGTAGCGGCCGCGGAACGGCTGGACGGGCAGCATCAGGTGCCACTCGGCGCCCATCTCGTCGAGCCGCTTGATGGTCTTCCGGTAGGTCGAGTGCACGCGCCAGGAGGCGATGTGGTCGAGGAGCACTCGCACTTGCACGCCCCGTGCGCATGCGTCGGCGAGGGCGTCGAAGAACGGCTTCGTCACCTCGTCGAGGGCGAGGATGTAGAACTCGACGTGCACGTACCGCTCGGCCTTCGCGATGGCCGCGGTCATCTGGTCGAGCGAGCCCTGGTAGTCGCCGACGAGGCTCGCCGCGTTCTGGCCGATGAGCGGCATCGCCCCGAGGTTGCGGTTCTGCCGCACGAGCTGCGCGAACCACGTCGGCCACGCCGTCGGATCGCTCACGCGCTCGACGCCGTGCGTGGACTCGCGGATGAGCCGGTCGACCTCGGCCTGCTTGCGCCGGCGGGCCTTGCCGAGCTTCGGGTCGCCGATCAGCAGGAACGCGATGAGGCCGGGGAGCGGGAAGAAGAAGATCGCGAGCAGCCAGGCCCACCCGGCCGTCGGGCGGCGGTTGCGGGGCACGACGAACACCGCGCCGACGCGGATGACGAGGTCGGCCAGCAGCCAGACCATGCCGAGTACGACCAGGAAGTCCCCCGAATCCCCAGTCATGCGGCTAGGCGGTGGGCGGGTTCCGGCGCGGCTGGCCGAGCTTCGCGCGCTCCTCGGCCTCGATCTCCGCGTACACCTTCCGCTCGTTGCGATCGGCGTGCAGGATCGACCGCATCACGAACCAGAAGATGAGTCCGATGAGGATCGTCGGGGCGATCGACCAGATCGCGGCGAGCCAGAAGTCGTCCATAGTCCTCCGACTCTACGCCGAGCCACCCTCGGAAAGCGCCGAGGGCCGCGTCGATCCCTGCGACGACGGCCGCCTCGGCCGGCCGGATGACCGCCCGAGCGGTCATCCGACCGGCGGAGGCCGGCTTCAGTTCGCGAGCATCCCGAAGATGCCGCTGCCGACGTAGTACAGGCCGATGGCGCCGACGACCACCCAGATCGCGATGCGGGTGAACGACGGCTTCTTCGGGTCCTTCGGCTCGAGCTCGTCCTTCGGGAGGTAGTCGGGCATCACTTCACCAGCGGGAAGAGGATCGTCTCGCGGATGCCGAGGCCCGTGAGGGCCATGAGGAGACGGTCGATGCCCATGCCCATGCCGCCCGAGGGCGGCATGCCGAACTCGAGGGCGCGCAGGAAGTCCTCGTCGAGGCGCATCGCCTCGGCGTCGCCGCCCGCGGCGAGCTTCGCCTGCTCGACGAACCGCTCGCGCTGCACGACCGGGTCGACGAGCTCGGAGTAGCCCGTGGCCAGCTCGAAGCCGCGCACGTACAGGTCCCACTTCTCGACGACGCCCGGCGTCGTGCGGTGCCAGCGGACGAGGGGCGACGTGTCGAGCGGGAAGTCCATGACGAAGGTCGGCGCGGTGAGGCCGGTCTTCACGTGGTGCTCCCAGAGCTCCTCGACGTACTTGCCCGCGAGCGGGTGCTCGATCTCGATGTCGACGGCGTCGGCGAGCTCGCGCAGGCGCTCGATGGGCGTCTCCGGCGTGATCTCCTCGCCGATCGCCTCGGAGAGCGAGCCGTACATCGAGATGCGCGCCCACTGGCCGCCGAGGTCGAACTCGGTGCCGTCGGCCCACGTGACGACGTGGGACCCGGAGACGGCGAGCGCCGCGTTCTGGATGAGCAGCTGCGTGAGGTCGGCGATCGAGTTGTAGTCGCCGTAGGCCTGGTAGGCCTCGAGCATCGCGAACTCGGGCGAGTGCGTCGAGTCGGCGCCCTCGTTGCGGAAGTTGCGGTTGATCTCGTAGACGCGCTCGATGCCGCCGACGACGGCGCGCTTGAGGTAGAGCTCCGGCGCGATGCGCAGGAACAGCTCGGTGTCGAACGCGTTGGAGCGCGTCACGAACGGTCGCGCCGAAGCGCCGCCGTGCAGCGTCTGCAGCATCGGCGTCTCGACCTCGACGAAGTCGAGCCCGGTGAACGTCTGGCGGAGGCTCTGGTTGACCTTGGCGCGGGTGAGCACGTTGGTGCGGGCCTGCTCGCGCGCGATGAGGTCGAGGTAGCGGCTGCGCACGCGCGTCTCCTCGGAGAGCTCCGAGTGCAGGTTCGGCAGCGGCAGCACGGCCTTTGCCGCGACCTGCCACGAGTCGACCATGATCGAGAGCTCGCCGCGACGGCTCGTGATGACTTCGCCGTGCACGAACAGGTGGTCGCCGAGGTCGACGACCTCCTTCCAGAGCGCGAGCGACTCCTCGCCGACCTCGCCGAGCGAGACCATCGCCTGGATGCGCGTGCCGTCGCCCGACTGGAGCGAGGCGAAGCAGAGCTTGCCGGTGTTGCGCAGGTGCACGACGCGGCCCGCGACGCCGACGCGCTCGCCCGAGGCGGTGTCGGGGTCGACGAGGGTGATGAAGCGCGCACGCACGCCCGGGATCGTGTCGGTGATCGGCAGGGCCACGGGGTACGCGCCGCCGCCGAGTCCGTCGGCGAGCTCGTTCAGCCGGTCGCGCTTGCCCAGCCGGACGGCCTTCTGCTCGGAGATCTCCTCGGCAGTGGGCTCGGCGGGGGGCGTTTCGTTCTCGGCCATGTGTCTCTCTCGGTCGACGTCGTGGGGTGTTCCGCGCCCGGTCGGGGCGTCGGTCCGATGGTCCAGCCTAGTTCGGCCGGTCGTCAGGATGCTGGGACGAGGGTCAGGGGTGCGTTGTCGAGCAGGCGCGTGGTGCCGAGCCGCGCGGCGGTGATCGCCAGGACGTCGCCCGCGGCATCCGCGCCCACCGGCTCGAACGTCGCGGGGTCGACGATCGCGAAGTAGTCGAGTACGACCCCCGGATGCTCCGCGAAGACGGCTGCACCGGCGGCGACGGCACCGGCGGCACCGGCACCGGCCAGTCCCGCGCGCGCGGCCGCGTCCAGTGCGTCGTGGAGCACGAGCGCCTCGGCGCGCTCCGACTCGGAGAGGTAGCGGTTGCGGCTGGAGCGTGCGAGCCCGTCCTGATCCCGCACGGTCGGCACGACCTCGATCTCGATCGGCAGGTCGAGGTCGGCGACCATGCGGCGCACGAGGAAGGCCTGCTGCGCGTCCTTGCGGCCGAAGCACGCGACATCCGCCTCGCTGATGCCGAAGAGCTTCGCGACGACGGTGAGCATCCCGTCGAAATGGCCGGGTCGCACGGCGCCCTCGAAGGAGGCGCCCGCCGGACCGGCGTGGACGGTCGTCGACGGGGTGCCGTCCGGGTACATCTCGGCGGCGCTCGGGGCGAAGACGACGTCGACGTCGTGGACCGTCAGCGCGGCGACGTCGGCGTCGAGCGTGCGGGGGTATTGATCGAGGTCCTCGCCGGCGCCGAACTGGAGCGGGTTCACGAAGATCGACACGACGACGACGTCGGCGAGCTCGCGGGCCCGGTCGACGAGCGCGAGGTGCCCGTCGTGGAGTGCGCCCATCGTGGGCACGAGCGCGACCCGCGCGCCGGCGGCGCGGGATCGGTCGAGGTGTTCGCGCAGCTGCGCCTTCGTCTGGACGACGAGCGGCCGTGCGCCGGATTCGTGACTCACGGGGTTCCAGCCTACGCGCCCCGCCCGATCGCGGCCTCCCGGCCGGTCGGGGCGGGTCAGAGCGGGTCGTCGGGCAGCGTCGGCGAGTGCCGGGCGAGCGCGTTCTCGACGGCCGAGCGCACGAGCGGGGCGAGGATGCGTCCCGGACTCGGTGCGCCGATGTCGCCGAGCAGGCCGGCCGACTGATCGACGATCGCGCTCGAGAACGAGACCGCCGTCTCGATGGCCTCGGCGTAGGCGGGCCGGTCGGCTTCGGCGACGACGAACGGCTCGCCGCCCATCTCGACGACGAGCGCCTGGCCGATCGGGAGCACCGGGGCGGGGGCGGTGACCGCGAACCACGTGCCCGCGAGGCGGCCGAGGTCGAGGCTCGTGCCGGTGAACTGCATCGCCGGGTGGATGGCGAGCGGAATCGCGCCAGCCGCACGGGCCGGGGCGAGCACGTCGGTGCCGAAGCGGGCCGCGGTGTGCAGCACGAGCTGCCCCGGCTGCCAGTCCCCCGTCGCGGCCAGTCCGGCGACGAGGTCGGGCAGTTCGTCGGCCGGCACGGCGAGCAGCACGAGCTCGCTGCGGCGCACCACCTCGGGCACGGGCAGGATCGGCACGAACGGCAGCATCGTCTCCGCCCGCTCGACCGAGGCGGCCGAGACCGCCGAGATGCCCGTCAAGGCGTGGCCCGCGCCGGCGAGCGCCGAGGCGAGCACCGTGCCCACGCGTCCGGCGCCGACCGTGCCGACGCCGAGCCGTCCGGCCCGCTCCGGGCTCATGCGCGCTCCTCCTCGTCCGACGCACGATCGCGCGACGCGGCGCCCACCGCATCCGCCGAGAGCCGTTCGTACAGCGCCGAGCCGTCGACCTCGCCGATCACGGGCAGCAGCGCCGTGACCGGGCCGGTCACGGTGTGCACGTGGAGGCTCGCGAGGCCGAGCGCGCGGCGCACCGGTCCGCGACGGATCGCGACCGACTGCATCCGGGCGAGCGGCACGATCACGAGCCGGCGCGTGAGCGCACCCCGCCGCAGCAGCACGGCGTCGTCGGCGAGGGCCCAGCCGGTGCGCCGCCACGAGAACGGCCGCACCCAGCGCGCAGATCGCGGCGAGACGCTGAAGCCGTCGCCGCCCGCGCGCCCCGTCGTGCCGGGCGCCACGAACGGATCGAGCGCGCTCGCGCCGTCGGGCAGCAGCAGCGCGACGACCCGGCGCGCGTCGGCCAGCGTGCCGACCGGCAGCACCGTCGTCTGCTGCAGCGCCTCGCCCGCGCGCGCCGACTGGCCGGCGATGTCGATCTGCACGAGGTACCAGCCGAAGATCCGCCACAGGAGCGGCTGCGAGACCTGCACGGCGTGGATGCGACCGGGCGGCAGCGTCTGGCTGCCCGTGGAGAGCAGGCCGTGGCCGACGCGCACGCCGTGGGCGGTCGGTGCGATCGAGTACCGCAGCGACTTCGAGATGCGCGTCCAGTAGTAGCCGAGGAGGCCGATGACGGCGGGCAGGAAGCTCACGAGCACCCACGGCGTGCCGGCGACCGCGCCCCAGATGACGACGCCGACGAAGATCAGGAGCATGACCGTCGCGCTGCTCAGCACTGTGGAGGCGATCACCCGCCCGATCGGCAGGTGCACGACCGACTCGGCGGGCGCGAGGTCGGGGTCGAGCTCGGGCGCGAGGAAGTCGTCGACCCGGTGCGCGAGCCGGTCGCGGACCGACTGCGGGGTCCCCGGCGCCGAGGCCGTGCCCTCGGCGGGTCCGGCAGAGCGCGATCGGATGCCCGCGGCGAGGCGGAGCACGTCGCGGCGCAGCGCCTCCGCCGCGTCGGAGCCGAGGTAGGCCAGCTGCACGTTGCCGTCCTGACCGGCGACGGCGACCTCGAGCTTCGCGGTGCCGAAGAGCCGGGCGAAGAACGGCCGCGACAGGTTGACCGTCTGGATGCGGTCGAGCCGGGCGCTGCGATGGGTGCGGAAGAGGATGCCGCTGCGCACCTCGACCGCGTCGGCGGTCACGCGGAACGTGTGCAGCCGCCAGGCCAGCGCGTAGCCGCCGATGACCGCGAGCACGACCACGACGACCGCGACGACCGCCCAGCCGACGAGCCCGTTCACGACGAGCGCCGTGATCGGGTCCTCCGCCCAGCGCTCGTACTGCTCGAACTCGGTCTCGGGATCGGGACGCTCGGGAGCGCCGCCGAACACCGCGATGGCGATCGCGACGAGCTGGTCGCGGAGGTTCGCGATGAGGAAGCCGAGCACCGCGATGAAGACGAGGCCGCCGCGCAGCAGGGGGCTCGCCGGATGCAGTCGGTGCCACTCGCCGTCGGCGAGGCCGGAACCGCCGGAGCCGCCGGGCCCCGGTACGACCGGCGCGATGTCCTGCGGGTCGTCGCCCGCGCTGACGGGTCCGCCGGGGCCGCCCGAGGGCGGGACGTCCGGGCCGGCGCCGTCGGTCACAGGCCCGCCCGTCGGGTCTCGGCGAGGGCGACGAGCTCGTCGCGGAGCGCTTCGGCCTCCTCGAGCGGGAGGCCCGGCACGACGACGGCGGTCGCCGCGGCGGCCGTCACGAACTTCAGCTCGGCGAGCCCGAGCCAGCGCGCCACGGGGCTGCGGGTGAGGTCGACGAGCTGCATCCGCCCGTAGGGCACCGCGACCTGGCGCTGGAACATGATGCCCCGCCGGAACACGAGGTCGTCGCGGCGGAGGCGGTAGCCGATCGAGCGCACGCGGCGCGGCTCGAAGGCGATGGAGACGATGGACACGACCGCGACCGCGCCGCCGACCCACCACGCCCACCGCCACTCGGCGAAGTAGGCCACGAGGGCGATGACGGCGACCGTCACGACGAGGGCGACGAGCGAGCCGACGACCTCGACGACGATGAACTTCGGCGAGACCCGGTGCCACTGCCCGTCGTCGTCGAATGCGGGCGCCACGGGGTCGAGCTCGGGCGCGGCCGGCTCCGGCAGCACTGCGGATGCCTCGGGCACGGCGTCCGGTTCGAACGGCTCGGCGGGGGCCTCGGGTGCGACCGGCGCCGCGGGGGCCGGCTCCGGGGTCGCCGGGGCGGCGTCGTCCGCGTCGTCGCGGGCGGGGTCAACGTGCATGCGCGTGATCCTCGTCGGGTTCGGGTTCTTCGGGAGGCGGGAGGGTGCAGCACCATTCGGCGACGAGTCCGCCGGCCAGCAGCACGAGGGCTCCGGCCGCGGTGCCGAGCGAGAGCCAGACGGCGTCGGTCTGGGGCACGGTGCGGGTCGCGAGGAACACCGCGAATCCGCCCCCGACGCCGAGCACGAGCGCGCCGACCGCGGTGCTGGCCTTCGCGAGCACGGCGATCCGCATCGCACGGAACGGATCGAGGCGGGCCTTCGACTTGCCCTGCACGGCACGCCGGATCGGCCACGCGAAGCCGACGACGATGCCGGCGATGAGCACGAGCGTGAGCGGGAGCGACCACGGCGGCACGAGCGCGGCACCGCCCGCGGCGACGACGGCGATCTCGCCGAGCCAGCCGAGCACGAGCCCGCCCAGCACGTAGGCGAGCACGGTCGACACGTGGGTGCGGGTCACGAGGGGCTCCCCGTCGCGTCGGCGCGGACGACGACGTCGGCCGCGGCCGCACGGAGCTCCGCGACGCTCCGGCCGTCGAGCACGGCCGCCGGGTCGAGGTCGAGCCAGGGCTGGAGCACGAAGGCGCGCTCGGCGGCCCGCGGGTGCGGGAGCGTCAGCCGGGCATCCTCATGGTCGAGGCCCTCGACGTCGATCAGGTCGAGGTCGAGGGTGCGGTCGCCCCAGCGCTCGACGCGCACCCGGCCGTGCGCGGCCTCGATGGCCTGGAGCACGTCGAGGAGGTCGAGCGGGTCGAGCGTCGTCGCGACCCGCACGACCCCGTTGAGGTAGCGCGGTGCGCCCTCGTCGACGCCCGTGAGCTTCTGCGCCGGCGTCTCGTAGCGTGGCGACTCGTCGACGAGCCGCACGCCCGCTGCGGCGCCGAGGTCGGCGACGGCGGCGTCGAGCAGGGCCGCGCGGTCGCCGAGGTTCGAGCCGTAGGCGATGACGGCGAGGCGTTCGGCGCGGGCGCCGCCCGCGGCATCCGGCGTCATGCGCGCCCCCGCACGACG
Source organism: Agromyces seonyuensis (assembly GCF_009789225.1). GTDB lineage: Bacteria > Actinomycetota > Actinomycetes > Actinomycetales > Microbacteriaceae > Agromyces > Agromyces seonyuensis. Next base: position 22,274 of record NZ_WSTA01000047.1, read on the forward strand.
GTGACGGAGACGTCGTCGAAGGCGACCGCGATGGGCGCTTCGGGCTTGTGGACGGTGACCTCGACGAGCTCGACCGCCTCGTGCGCGAGGGCGACGGCGGCCACGCGCTCGGCGACGGTCTCGATGAGGTCGACGGGGTCGGCGGCCACGGCGTCGTGCACCTGCTGCGCGAGCACGCCGTAGTGCACGGTGCGCTCGAGCGCGTCGCCCGCGGCCGCGGGGGCCAGATCGACGTGGGCGACGACGTCGATGACGAAGGTCTGCCCGTCGTTGCGCTCGAAGTCGAAGACGCCGTGGTTGGCGCGCACGCGCAGCCCCGTCAGAGTGATCCGGTCACGCACGCTCGCCACGTTCCCCATGCTGCCATGCGTCCATGACGCCGAGGGCGATCCGGGTGGCCCGCACGTCGTGCACGCGCACCGCCCAGGCCCCGGACTGCGCCGAGAGGGCGCTCACGACGGCCGTCGGCAGATCGCGGTCGGCCGGCGTCGCGCCCTCGGGCAGCAGCGGCGCGAGGAACCGCTTGCGCGACGCCCCGATGAGCAGCGGGAAGCCGAGGGCGTGCAGTTCGTCGAGGCGCCCGAGCAGCTCCCAGTTCTGGGCGCCGACCTTCGAGAACCCGAGTCCCGGGTCGAGCACGATCTTGGTGCGATCGACGCCGGCCGCGAGCAGGGCGTCGACGCGCAGTGCGAGCTCGTCGCGCACCTCGAGCGCGAGGTCCTCGTACACGTTGAGGGCGTCCATGCGGTCGGAGTGGCCGCGCCAGTGCATCGCGACGTACGTCGAGCCGAGTTCGGCGACGAGCGGCACCATGCCGGGGTCGGCGAGACCCGCGGAGACGTCGTTGACGATCTCGGCGCCGGCTTCGACGGCGGCGCGCGCGGTCTCGGCGCGCATCGTGTCAATCGACACCCGGATGCCTCGACCCGCGAGCTCCCGGATGACCGGCACGGTGCGGCGGATCTCCTCGTCGACGGGCACTCGCGCGGCGCCGGGGCGCGTCGACTCGCCGCCGACGTCGAGGATCTCGGCGCCCTCGCGCACGAGGTCGAGGCCGTGGCGGATCGCCGCCTCGTGGTCGAACCAGCGGCCGCCGTCGCTGAACGAGTCGGGCGTCACGTTGACGACGCCCATGATGCGGGTGCGCGGCGCGGCGCGGCTCATCGCGGGGCTCCGATCAGGGTCATGATCTCGGCGCGGGCGACGGGCTCGGCGAGCACGCCGCGGCTTGCGACGGTGACGATCGAGCTGCGCTCCTGGCGGCCGCCGCGCGTCGTGACGCAACGGTGCTGGGCGTCGAGTACGACGAGCACGCCCTTCGGTTCGAGGCCCGCCACGAGCACGTCGGCGATCTCCTCGCCGAGCCGCTCCTGGAGCTGCGGCCGCGCGGCGAGGGTGTCGACGACCGCCGGGATGCGGCCGAGGCCGACGACCCGGTCGCCGGGCACGTACGCCACGTGGGCGGTGCCGACGAAGGGCAGGAGGTGGTGCTCGCACACCGAGCGGAAGGCGAGATCGCGCAGGATCACCGCCTCGCCGGTCGAGTCGTGCACCGCCTCGGCGCCCGGCCGCTCCGGCGAGTCATCCGTCGACGCGACCGACACGGAGCCCTCGAGGTGGCTCAGCGGGTCGACCTCGAGGCCGCCGAAGAACTCGCCGTACGCCTCGGCGACGCGCTGCGGCGTGCGCTCGAGCCCCGGCCGCGCCGGGTCCTCCCCGATCGCGAGCAGGATCTCGCGGACGGCCGCCTCGATCCGATCCCGGTCCACTGCCATCGAACGCTCCTTCCGGCCGTCGGTTTCCCGTCCATCCTCCCCCGGAAACGGGAGCGGGCCCCGCGATCCGCGGGGCCCGGAACCCGTCAGGCCGTCGCCGGCCGGGGGTTCGAGTGCGGCGGGCGCTGCGGCGTCGCCGTCTCGACGGGCACGTCGGCCGAGTCGATGCCGCCGTCGGTCGCGCCCGGGTCGATCGGCATCTTCTCTTCCGGGAAGGTGATCGGCGGGCGGTCGGAGACGGGGCGCTTGTCGCTCGAGAGCCACAGCGGGCGCTCGTCGAGCTTCTGCACATCGGCGAAGATCTCGGCGATCTGGTTGTGGTCGAGCGTCTCCTGCTCGAGCAGCTCGCGCGCCAGACGGTCGAGGATGTCGCGGTTCGCGTTGAGCACCTGCCACGCCTCGTCGTGCGCCTGCTCGATGAGCTTGCGCACCTCGGCGTCGACCGTCTCGGCGATGTCCTCCGAGTAGTCGCGCTGGTGGCCCATGTCGCGGCCGAGGAAGACCTCGCCCTGCGACTGGCCGAGCTTGACGGCGCCGACCGTGGCGGACATGCCGTACTCGGTGACCATCTTGCGCGCGGTCGCGGTGGCCTTCTCGATGTCGTTCGAGGCGCCCGTCGACGGGTCGTGGAAGACGATCTCCTCCGCGACGCGGCCGCCCATGGCGTACGTGAGCTGGTCGAGCAGCTCGTTGCGGGTGACCGAGTACTTGTCTTCCAGCGGGAGCACCATCGTGTAGCCGAGGGCGCGGCCGCGCGGGAGGATCGTGATCTTCGTGACGGGGTCGGTGTAGTTCATCGCCGCCGCCGCGAGCGCGTGTCCGCCCTCGTGGTAGGCCGTGATGAGCTTCTCCTTGTCCTTCATGACGCGCGTGCGGCGCTGCGGACCGGCGATGACGCGGTCGACGGCCTCGTCGAGGGCGCGGTTGTCGATGAGCTGCGCGTTCGAGCGCGCCGTGAGCAGCGCGGCCTCGTTGAGCACGTTCGCGAGGTCGGCGCCCGTGAAGCCCGGCGTCTTGCGCGCGAGCACCTCGAGGTCGACGCCCTTGGCGAGCGGCTTGCCCTTCGAGTGCACCTCGAGGATGCGCTGGCGGCCCTTGAGGTCGGGGGCGTCGACGCCGATCTGGCGGTCGAAGCGGCCCGGGCGCAGCAGCGCCGGGTCGAGGATGTCGGGGCGGTTGGTCGCCGCGATCAGGATGACGTTGGTCTTCGGGTCGAAGCCGTCCATCTCGACGAGCAGCTGGTTGAGCGTCTGCTCGCGCTCGTCGTGGCCGCCGCCGAGGCCCGCGCCGCGGTGCCGGCCGACGGCGTCGATCTCGTCGACGAAGATGATGGCCGGCGCGTTCTGCTTGGCCTGCTCGAAGAGGTCGCGGACGCGGCTCGCGCCGACGCCGACGAACATCTCGACGAAGTCCGAACCGGAGATGGAGTAGAAGGGCACGCCCGCCTCACCGGCGACGGCGCGCGCGAGGAGGGTCTTACCGGTGCCGGGAGGGCCGTAGAGCAGCACGCCCTTGGGGATGCGGGCGCCGACGGCCTGGAACTTGGCCGGGTCCTGCAGGAACTCCTTGATCTCCGCGAGCTCCTCGAGGGCCTCGTCGGAGCCGGCGACGTCGTTGAAGGTCACCGTGGGCGACTCCTTCGAGACGAGCTTGGCGCGCGACTTGCCGAACTGCATGACCTTGTTGCCGCCGCCCTGCATGCCGGAGAGCATGATCCAGAAGAAGACGCCGATGAGCAGCAGCGGCAGCAGGATGCCGAGGAGGGACAGGAACCAGCTGTCCTGCGGCACCTCGTCGGTGTAGCCGCCCTCGAGCGAGTCCGCGGCGGCCGCATCCACGGCCGCCACCACGTCGGCGCCGCGGGGTGTCACGTAGTAGAAGCGCACCTGCTCGCCGTACTCGTCGTCGGCGGTGGTGAGCGTGAGGTCGACGCGGTTCTCGCCGTCCACGATCTTCGCCTCGTCGACCTTGCCGTCGGCGAGGAACTCGAGGCCCTGCTGCGTCGAGACCTCGCGGAACCCGGACGCGGTGATGAGCGACGTGCCGATCCAGACGGCCACGATCGCCAGCAGGATGTAGATGATCGGGCCGCGCAGGATCTTCTTCATGTTCATGGTGCTCCACAGGGTACAAGCGGGCTTCTGCGGACGCCCTGCATGTTCGCTGACGGCTTGCCCGCGCCCGGACGGGAGTGCGCCGGGAGGTCCGGCGCAAGTGGTTCAGGAGTACACGTGGGGAGCGAGCACGCCGACGTCGCGGAGGTTGCGGTACTTCTCGGCGTAGTCGAGCCCGTAGCCGACGACGAACGCGTTCGGGATGTCGAAGCCGACGTAGCGGACGTCGACCTCGACCTTCGCGGCATCCGGCTTGCGGAACAGCGCGCAGATCTCGACGGAGGCGGCGCCGCGGCCGACGAGGTTGCGCTGCAGCCAGTCGAGCGTGAGGCCGGAGTCGATGATGTCCTCGACGATGAGCACGTGCCGGCCGCTGATGTCGGTGTCGAGGTCCTTCAGGATCTTCACGACACCGGATGACTTCGTGCCCGCACCGTAGGAGGAGACGGCCATCCAGTCCATCTCGACGTGTCGGTCGAGGGCGCGCACGAGATCGGCCATGACCATGACGGCGCCGCGCAGGACGCCGACGACGAGCAGTTCCTCGCCCACGTAGTCCGCCTCGATGCGGTCGGCGAGCTCGTCGAGCTTCGCGTGGATCTCGGCCTCGGTGACGAGGACCTCGGTGAGGTCGTCCTGGATGTCGCTCGCTCGCATGCGCCGGCCCTTCGTTGATCGGATGCGCGTCGCCACCAGCCTATTCGGCGCACCTGGGGAGCGCCCCTCCGCCGAACGCCGGTCGAGTAGGGCGAAGCCCGTATCGAGACCCCCGGGCCTCCGCCGGTCGAGTAGGGCGGAGCCCGTATCGAGACCCCGGACCTGGTCTCGATACGGCGCTGCGCGCCTACTCGACCGACGATTCCATCAGTGGTCGTGCGGCAGCAGCTCCGTCGAGCCCGTCGTCGAGAAGACCACGTGCGTGCGGATGCGCGCCGCCTGCACCCCGCCGGGCAGGTCGATCGGGCCCTGCCCGTGCCAGTCGGTGACGAGCCGCGCGACCTCGAGCGTCTGCGATCGGCTCAGTGACACGGCGAACTCGCTCGCGACGACATGGCGGATGACCCGCTGGCGCAGTGCCGCGGGGTTGTGCAGCAGGAAGGCCGCCTCGACGGCGATGCCGGCCTCCGCGGGCGCGCAGACCTCCTCGATGAACTCCTCGATCTGGGCGTCGAAGGCCGACTCGTCCTCGCGGAGCTGCTCGGCGGTGCGCGCGAGCGCCTCGGCGACGCCCGGTCCGAGCTCGGCCTCGAGCACCGGCAGCACCAGTTCGCGCACCCGCACGCGCGCGTAGGCGGGGTCGGCGTTGTGCGGGTCGTCCCACGGTTCGAGCCCGGCGTCGGCGCACGCGGCGCGCGTCTCGGCGCGGCGGATGCCGAGGAGCGGCCGCAGGTACCGCACGCCGCGGCGGGTCGAGTCGGGGGCGATGCCCGCGAGGCTCGTGGCGCCGGAACCGCGGGCGAGGCCGAGCAGCACGGTCTCGGCCTGGTCGTCGAGGGTGTGGGCGGTGAGCACCGCCGCAGCGCCGGTCTCCCGGGCCGCCGCTTCGAGTGCCCCGTAGCGCGCCTCCCGCGCGGCGCCCTCGGGCCCGCCGTCGACGCCGACCTCGACGCGCACGACCCGCACGGGATCGAGTCCGAGCCCCCGTGCCGCGGCCGCAGCCCGCTCGGCGACCTCGGCCGACCCCTCCTGCAGTCCGTGGTCGACGATGACCGCGCCGGCGCGGCATCCGGCCCTCGGCGCCTCGAACGCGACGCCCGCGGCGAGCGCGAGCGAGTCGGCCCCGCCGGAGAGCGCGACGAGCACGAGGGCGGCTTCGGGCAGCGGCTCGAGGACGCCCCGGACGGACCGTCGCACGTCGGCGATCGGCGGGGTCAGTCGGGGTCGGCGGTCGGCGGGGACCGCGCCCGCTGGGCTCTCGGAGGGCATCGAGTAACCTTATTCCGCCGTTCGCGCCCGCCCCTGGGCGGCCGGCGAGACTTCACCGACAGGAGACATCCAATGGGCGAGTACAACGCCGTCATCGAGATCCCGAAGGGGTCGCGCAACAAGTACGAGGTCGACCACGAGACCGGTCGGGTGTTCCTCGACCGCGTGCTCTACACGACCTTCGTGTACCCCACCGACTACGGCTACTTCGAGAACACGCTCGGCGACGACGGCGACCCGCTGGACGTGCTCGTGCTGCTCGACTACCCGCTGTTCCCGGGCGTCGGCGTCAAGGTGCGCCCCGTGGCCGTGTTCCACATGACCGACGACGGCGGCGGCGACGCCAAGGTCATCGCGGTGCCGGCCGGCGACCCCCGCTGGAACCACATCCAGGACCTGGACGACGTGCCCGAGTTCACCCGCAAGGAGATCGAGCACTTCTTCGAGCACTACAAGGACCTCGAGCCCGGCAAGTGGGTCAAGACCGAGGGCTGGGAGGGCGCCGAGGCCGCCGAGGGGCTCATCGCCAAGGCGATCGAGGCGTACGTCCCCACCGGTCACTGACGCCGCTTGTCGAGGAGGCCGCACCCGGTCTCGATACGCTTCGCTACTCGACCAGCGAGCTTCGTTGGTCGAGTAGGCCGCTCGCGGCCGTATCGAGACCTCCGCACCTGGTCTCGATACGCTTCGCTACTCGACCAACGGGCTTCGTCGGTCGAGTAGGCCGCTCGCGGCCGTCTCGAGACCAGCGAGAGCCCCTCGACCGGCGATGTTTCGCCCCATGACGGCCCGGCGCGCATGCGCCGGGCCGTCGGCGTACCGTAACCGAATCGACCAGTTCCGGCGCACCCTGCGCACGGACGTGGAGAGGAGGAGCGCATGACCGCCATCGGCACTTCGGGGATCGCCCGAATGATGCGCGTCCGCCTCGCCGACGCCACCCCCAGCCGCTTCCTCGACGCGATCGTCGTCGCAGCCGGCGAGACCGCCCTCGAGGCCGTGCTCGTCGAGACCGGCGAGCGGCGCATCCTCGCCCACGCCGAGCCGGCGCTCGCCGAGCTCGCGACGGGCGCGCCCGTCGCGATCCACGCCGTCTACGGCATCCTCGCGATCGGCGACGTGCGCGCCGACGTGCTCGACCTCAGCGCGCTCTGATCGGCGCCGACCGGCCGGTCGGCTCGCGTGTCCGTGCGACTCTGCAGGTGCTACCGGCGGCTCAGCCCATCATCTTCATCGCGGCGAGCATCTCCTCGCACGCCATGGCGGCCTCGTCGCACGCCATCGCGCACATGCGGCAGTGCTCGTGCTCGTCGGCGTGCATCATGCACTCGGCCGAGCAGGCCCGGCACATGACCATGACCGAGTTCGCCATCGACGACATGACCATCATGTCCATCCCGCTGGGGCGCAGGAGCATCCGCATCATCGTCTGACACATGTCGGCGCAGTTCGCGCACATGGCGGCGCAGCGGGCCATCCCCTCGCCGCCGTCGGCGTCGGCGCACATGAGACAGGCCTGCATGCAGGCGCTCATCGCCTCCGTCATCCGCATCATCATGGCGGAATCCATCTCCGCCATCATCGTCATGCCCTCGTCGGCCATCGTCGCGTTCATCATCTCGCTCATATCCATCACGGATACCGCCCCTTTCGCAGGATGCGCCCCCGCGGTCCGCGACCGTCGATGCTCGAACGCTCCCCCGCGCGCCATGCTACGAAGGCCGGCGCAATGCGTCACGGTTTCGGGCCGAGCGGTAACGCGCTGTTCACGCCGGAAGGTTCACCAGGTGATGCCGCGATCGGCCATGAAGCCGAGCGGATTGATGCGGCCGCCGCCGTTCCAAACTTCGAAATGCAGATGGCAGCCGTTGGACGCACCGGTGCTGCCGACGTAGGCGATCACCTGCCCGGCTTGGACGCTCTGGCCCGCGCCGACGATGATGCCGCCGGGTTTGATGTGGGCGTACGCCGTGGAGATGCCGCCGCCGTGCGAGATCTTGACGTAGTTGCCCCACGAGTTGTTGATGTAGCCCGCGTACGACACCGTGCCGCTGTGGGCCGCGCGGATCGCCGCCCCGCACCCGGCCGCGATGTCGAGCCCCGAGTGGTACGGCGACGAGCATCCGTCACCCGCGCAGATCACCGGACGCGGGCCGAAGGTGCCCGAGATCCAGCCGTACGCGGGCTTCGTCCAGCCGTCCACGCCGACCGAGGATCCGCCGCCACCGCCGCTGCCGCCGCCGTTGGCCGCTGCGGCCGCCGCCGCAGCCGGGGGATCGGAGGAGCACACGTCTGAGGTCCAGTCACTTAGCCACCACGGTTGCCGTCTCCGGCCTGGCAATGGCGGGGCAGGGGGGGGCGGGGCGGGGGGGGGGGGGGGGGGGGG
>NZ_WSTA01000048.1 GCF_009789225.1 Agromyces seonyuensis
CGCGCCGCCGCGGACGCGGCCGCCGATGGTGCCGACGTGGGCGTCGCGATCGCGGACGCGCTCGCCGCACCGGGCCCGGCGCCCGACCCGAAGCGCCGGCCGCGATGGGGCCGTCGTACGCACGTCGCGAGCCGGGGCGCAGTCCGGGCGTGGGGTGCGTTGTCGGCCGCCTGGAGCGTCGCCGTCGCGGCGGGCGCGCCGCTCGGCCCCGCGCTCGGTTCGCTGGCCGAGCTGCTCCGCTCCGACGCCGAACTCGAGCGATCCGTCGAAGCGGCGTTCGCGGGGCCGCGGGCCAGCATCCGTCTCGTGCAGGCGCTGCCTCTCGTCGCCGTCGCGTTCGGCCTCGTGCTGGGCTTCGATACCGCCGGGGTGCTCCTGGGCTCGCCGCTCGGCATCGGCTGCCTCGCCGCCGGGATCGTGTTCCTCGCGGCCGGCCGACACTGGAACGGCCGGCTCGCCGCCGCAGCGCTGCGACGTCCCGTCGCTCCCGGACTCGGCTGCGAGCTCGTCGCGGTCGGGATGTCGGGCGGTGCGGCCGTCGAGTCGGCGCGGTCCGTCGCGGAGCGAGTGCTGCGCGAGCGGCTCCCCGACGCCGACGGCGACCGCGAGGCCGTCGACGCCGTCCTCGACTTCGCCGCCCGGGCCGGCGCCCCGACCGCCGCCCTGCTGCGCGGTGAGAGCGCGAGGCTTCGGCGCGTCGCCCGGGCAGCGGGGGTGCTGCGCGCCGAACGGCTCGCCGTGCGCCTCCTCATCCCGCTCGGCGTGTGCATCCTCCCGGCCTTCGGGCTGCTCGGGGTGGCACCGCTGCTCATCTCGGTCGTCGCCGGCACCCTCGGGGCCGCGCCGTGACGACCGCCCGCGACTCGTGCCGAACGATGCCGGCGATGCCGGTCCATAGGAAAGGAAGCCCATGCCCACCCTCACCGCCCCCGTGCACACCTCCACGAATCCCGGTGCCGTCCGAACCGCGCGCGACGACCTCGCCCGCGCGCTCCGACGAGATCTCCCGTCGCTCCTGCCCGTGGAGCGCGGGATCTCCGCCGAGCGCGGCGCCGCGACCGCCGAGTACGCCGTGGCGACCATGGCCGCCGTCGGCTTCGCGGGACTGCTCGTCGTCATCCTGCGCGGCGACGAGGTTCGCACGATCCTCACGGATCTCGTCCGGAATGCCCTCACGGTCTCGGTCTGAACCCGGCGACCGGGGGAGCGTGACGGCGGAGTTCGCCGTCGCGCTCCCCGCGGTCGCGCTCGTGCTCGCGGCGTGCCTGGCCGCCGTGCAGTTGGTCGGCGTCCAGGTGCGGCTCTCGGACGCCGCCGCGGACGCGGCCCGTGCGCTCGGCCGCGGCGAGTCGGTCGGGGTCGCCGCCGGGATCGCGGAGCGGGTCGGCGGCGCCGAACGCCTCGATTCCCGAGCCGACGGCGACTTCGTGTGCGTCACGCTCGCGCGGAGCGGCGGCGTACTGCTGGCCGCGGTGCGGTTGCAGGCCGAGTCGTGCGCGCTCGCCGGCGGGCGGTGAGGGGCGTGATGCGGAGCGCGACGGCGAGGTGGGCGGTGCCGAGCGGCGAACGCGGCGCGGCGAGCATCCTCGCGATCGGGCTCGTCGCGCGGTCCTCGCGTTCGTCGCGGTGCTCGTCCCGCTGCTGACGACGTCGGTCGTGCGGCAGCGCGCCGCGAACGCCGCCGACGCCGCGGCGCTCGCCGCCGCGGACGTCTGGAGCGGAGCCGTCGCCGTCGATCTCACCGCATGCGAGGCCGCGGAGACGGCCGCCCGGCTCGGCGGTGCGGTGCTCGCTTCGTGCGAGGTGGACGAGGGCGGAGCGCAGGTGACGGTATCGCTCGTCTCGGTGCTCGGCGATGTCGTCGCACGCTCCCGTGCGGGACCGCCCGGCGCATCGTGACGGCGATCGTCGACGAACCGACGTGCGGCTCAGTCGAAGTCGGCGCCGGCGTAGCGGTAGTCGACGGCGGACGGCTTGCCGGACGGTTCGTCGTACTCGATGCCGCCGGCGAACGAGTAACGGAGATGCTTGCCGACCTCGACCGGGATCGAGAGCTGCGACTTCGGCTCGCCCGATTCGGTGAGTTCGGTCGAGAACGTGCGTCCCTCGAGCGGGCCGTCGAGGAGCTTCGCCGTGTAGCTGACTGCGGTGTCCATGGCGCCATTGTGCACCGCCGGAGCGCCGTCTTCGAGGGAATCTCGACGAATCGTCAGGCGGCGGCGACCGCCTGCCGCCCAGTCGCACTTCCGGCAGGGGGTCGGATGGTGTGTGTATGGTGTGCCTGTCGGAGCGACCACGGCTCCGTCAGCGGGAACTCGCTCGGGGGCGCGGGGTCCGAACGCATTCGCACGCCTCCCTTGCGGGAGCGGAAACCAAGGAGTCTGGTGCCAGGAAAGACGCTGGTCATCGTCGAGTCGCCGACCAAGATGAAGTCGATCGCCCAGTACCTCGGCGACGGCTACGAGGTGCTGTCCTCGGTCGGCCACATCCGAGACCTGATCGACACCAAGAACCTGCCGCCCGAGCTCAAGAAGGGCTCGCTCGGCAAGTTCTCCGTCGACGTCGAGAACGGCTTCGAACCGTATTACGTCGTCTCCGACGGCAAGAAGAAGGTCGTCGCCGAACTCAAGCGCGCCCTCAAGGACGCCGACGAACTCCTGCTCGCCACCGATGAGGACCGCGAGGGCGAGGCCATCGCGTGGCACCTGCTCCAGGAGCTCAAGCCCAAGGTCCCGGTCAAGCGCATGGTGTTCCACGAGATCACCAAGGACGCCATCCAGAAGGCCAAGGACAAGACGCGCGAACTCGATGTCGCCCTCGTCGACGCCCAGGAGACCCGACGCATCCTCGACCGCCTCTACGGCTTCGAGATCTCGCCGGTGCTCTGGCGCAAGGTCGGCCCGGGCCTCAGCGCCGGCCGCGTGCAGTCCGTGGCCACCCGTCTCGTCGTCGACCGCGAGCGCGAGCGCATCGCGTTCGTGTCGGCCAACTACTGGGACCTCACCGCGACGTTCTCGACCGAGGCGGCCGGCAGCGCCTTCGATGCGCGGCTCGTGCGCGTCGGCGGTCAGCGCGTGGCGTCGGGCCGCGACTTCGACGACAGCGGCGCGCTCACCGGCAAGGCCGTCGTCCTCGACGAGCCGACGGCCCGCGCGCTCGCCGCAGCGCTCGAGGCGCCCGTCGCACCCAAGCGCGTCTCCTCGATGGAGACCAAGCCGTACTCGCGCCGCCCCGCGGCGCCGTTCACGACGTCGACGCTGCAGCAGGAGGCCGGCCGCAAGCTCCGCCTCTCGGCGCGCGACACCATGCGCGTGGCGCAGTCGCTCTACGAGAACGGCTACATCACCTATATGCGCACCGACTCGAACTCGCTCTCGCAGCAGGCGATCGCGGCGGCGCGGGCGCAGGCGACGGCCCTCTACGGCGCCGACAGCATCCCGGACAAGCCCCGCACGTACGCCGGCAAGTCCAAGAACGCGCAGGAGGCGCACGAGGCGATCCGTCCCTCGGGCGAGGTGTTCCGCACGCCCTCCGAGGTGCAGAGCGCGCTGCGCGGCAACGAGTTCAAGCTCTACGACCTCATCTGGAAGCGCACCGTCGCCTCGCAGATGGCGGATGCCAAGGGCCAGACCGCGACCGTCACGATCGAGGTCGGGCCGACGGCGACGGATGCCCCGGCGCCCGCCGACGCGACCGCCCCGGTCGCCGCCACCACGGCCGAGTTCACCGCGAGCGGCACGGTCATCACTTTCCGCGGCTTCCTCGCCGCCTACGAGGAGAGCCGCGACGAGGACCGCAACACCGACGACGATGCGAAGGACGCCAAGCTCCCCGTGCTCGTCGAAGGTCAGGCGCTCGGACTCGACGAGCTCGAGGCCAAGGGCCACGACACGACGCCGCCGCCGCGCTACACGGAGGCGAGTCTCGTCAAGCGGCTCGAGGAGCTCGGCGTCGGCCGTCCCTCGACGTTCGCGTCGATCATCTCCGTCATCCTCGACCGCGGCTACGTGAGCCTGCGCGGTCAGGCCCTCGTGCCGAGCTGGACGGCCTTCTCGGTCGTCCGCCTGCTCGAGGAGCACTTCGGCGACCTCGTCGAGTACGACTTCACCGCCGAGATGGAGGACGACCTCGACCGCATCGCCGCGGGTGAGGCCGACCGCGTGGACTGGCTGAGCGAGTTCTACTTCGGTTCGCCGAAGCATCCGGGCCTGCGCGTCGTCGTCGACAACCTCGGCGAGATCGACGCCCGCGAGATCAACTCGGTGCACGTCACCGACGACATCACGCTGCGCATCGGCAAGTACGGTCCGTACCTCGAGGTCGTCGACCCCGATGCCGCCCCGGACGCCACCCCGCGCCGCGTGAACCTGCCCGAGGGGCTCGCGCCCGACGAGCTCACGGTCGCCAAGGCACGCGAGCTCGTCGACGCGCCCGTCGCGGGCGACCGCGTGCTCGGCGTCGACCCGGCCACCGGCCACGACCTCGTCGTCAAGGACGGCCGCTTCGGCCCCTACGTCACCGAGGTGCTGCCCGAGCCGGAGGGGCAGGTCGACCCTGCCACCGGCGAGGTCGTGCCGGCCAAGCCCAAGCGCGGCGCGAAGGCCGCCGCCAAGCCGCGCACCGCTTCGCTCTTCAAGTCGATGTCGCCCGACACGGTCACGTTCGAACAAGCGCTCGCGTTGCTCTCCCTGCCGCGCGTCGTCGGCGTCGACCCGGAGTCCGGCGCGGAGATCACCGCCCAGAACGGCCGCTACGGCGCCTACCTCAAGAAGGGCGCGGACTCGCGCAGCCTGCCGGACGAGGATGCGATCTTCTCCGTCGACCTCGCGGCGGCGCTCGAGCTCTACGCGCAGCCGAAGTACGGCGCGCGACGGGCATCCAGCGCGCTCAAGGAGTTCGAGGCCGACCCGGTAAGCGGCAAGCCGATCAAGGTGAAGGACGGCCGCTTCGGTCCGTACGTCACCGACGGTGAGACCAATGCGACGATCCCGCGTGGCGAGGACGTCGAGGGCATCACGTTCGAGCGCGCCGTCGAGCTGCTGCAGATCAAGCGCGACAAGGGGCCGGCGAAGCCGCGCACGACGACGCGCAAGGCGCCGGCCAAGAAGCCGGCCGCGAAGACGACGGCGGCCAAGTCGACCGCGACCAAGTCGACGACCGCGACCAAGACCGCGGCCGCGAAGAAGACGACGGCGACCAAGACGACTGCGGCGAAGACCACCGCGGCCAAGCCGACCACGGCATCGAAGCGGGCGAAGCCGGCGGGCGAGCAGTGACGGGCGGCCGCGGCCGCTTCATCACGTTCGAGGGCGGCGACGGCGCGGGCAAGACCACGCAGTCGCGGCTTCTCGCCGACCACTTCGCGGCGCAGGGGCGCACCGTGGTGCACACGCGGGAGCCCGGCGGCACCGATTTCGGCGTCGAGGTGCGCGAGATAGTGCTGCACTCGCGCAGCCACATCGACCCGCGCGCGGAGGCCCTGCTCTACGCCGCCGATCGCGCGCACCACGTCGCGACGGTCGTGCGTCCCGCGCTCGAACGCGGCGACGTCGTGCTGCAGGATCGCTACTTCGACTCGTCCGTCGCCTACCAGGGCGCGGGTCGCGTGCTCGACGCGGGGCAGATCCGGGACCTCTCGATCTGGGCGGTCGACGGCCTGCTGCCCGACCTCACGATCCTGCTCGACCTCGACCCGTCGGCCGCCCGCGCACGCCTCGACGTCGCGCGCACGCGCTACGACCGGCTCGAGGCCGAGGCGGCGGAGTTCCACGAGCGGGTGCGCGCCGCCTTCCTCGACCTCGCGGCCGCGGAGCCCGAGCGATTCCTGGTCGTCGATGCCGCGCTGCCCGTCGAGGAGATCGCCCGTATCGTCCGCGAGCGCGTCGACGCGAGCGCGTGATCGGGACGGCGAGGATGCGCATCGCGATCGGTCGCGGGCGCGCGACATGCTGCGCTCGGATGCCGGGCCGCCGCGCCCGTCGTCGGCGCTGCTTGTTAGCGTTGATGCCATGAGCGTCTGGGACGAATTGACGGGACAGGCCGCGGCCATCTCGGTGTTCCGGGCCGCTGCATCCTCCGACGGCTCCGATCAGGCGATGACGCACTCGTGGCTCATCACGGGCCCGCCCGGTTCGGGCCGCTCGAACCTCGCGTACGCGTTCGCGGCGGCGCTCATCTCCGGCGACCCCGACGGCGACGAGCCGACCCGGGTGCAGGTCGAGGCGCGCACGCATCCCGATCTGCACGTGCTCGCGACGCAGGGCGTCATCATCAAGCGCGACGACGTGCGCGACATCGTCAAACGCTCGCACTACGCGCCCTCCGTCGGCCGCTACCGCGTGATCGTCGTCGAGGACGCCGACCGCATGACCGAGCAGACCTCGAACTTCCTGCTCAAGGAGCTCGAAGAACCGCCGGAGCGCACGGTCTGGTTGCTCTGCGCTCCGAGCGAGGCCGACCTCATCCCGACGATCCGCTCCCGGGTGCGTTCCGTGCGCCTCGGCGTGCCGACCGCCGCGGAGGTCGCCGACCTGCTCGTGCGGCGCGACGGCGTCGAGCCCGAGCTCGCACTGCGGGCGGCCCAGGAGGCGCAGTCGCACATCGGCATGGCGCGCCGCCTCGCCACGAGCCCCGAGGCCCGGCAGCGCCGGGAGGAGACGCTCGCCCTCGCGCTGCGCATCGACTCGACGTCGACCGCGGTGCTCGCCGCCGCGAAGCTGCACGGCATCGCGGGCGACGACGCGAAGGCCATCACCGCGCTCCGCGACGAGGAGGAGCGGGCGAATGCGCTGCGCTCCCTCGGCGTCGCCCCGGGGCAGGCCGTACCGCCGGCGCTCCGCTCCCAACTCAAGGCGCTCGAGGACGAGCAGAAGCGGCGGGCCACGCGATCGCTCCGAGACGGCATCGACCGCATCCTCGTCGACCTCGCGTCGCTCTACCGCGACATCCTGCTCGTGCAGCTCGGATCGGGCGTCGATCTCGTGAACGAGGCGGCCGCCGGCTCCATCGCGAAAGCCGCGGCCCAGGCCGAACCGACGGCGACGCTCGCGACGCTCGACGCCATCGCCACCGCTCGCGAGCGCATCGAGGGCAACGTGACGCCGTTGCTCGCCCTCGAGGCCATGCTCGTCTCCGCCGTCCGCATCCCCGGGAGAATCGCCACGTGACCGCCACCCGCGCTCGCCGCCCCCTTCGCGCCCGCCGCGGCCTCGCCGCCGCCGGCGTGCTCGCCGCCGCCCTCGTGCTGACGGGCTGCGTGCCGTCGTTCCTCTTCCCGCAGAACCCGGAGCGCACCTCGACGCCGGTGGACGAGGACGTCGACGCCGCGCTCGCGCCGTTCTACGGCCAGGTGCTCTCGTGGGAGGACTGCGAGGACGTCGAGGGGATGCTGTGCGCGACGGCGACGGCCCCGCTGGACTGGGACGACCCGGCCGCGGGCAGCGTCGACCTCGCCCTCGTCCGGCAGCCCGCCTCGGGCGACAAGCTCGGCTCGCTCCTCGTGAACCCCGGCGGCCCCGGCGGTTCGGGGTTCGACTTCGTCGCCGACTCGATCGACTACGCCGTCGGCGAGCCGCTCCAGCAGCGCTACGACATCGTCGGGTTCGACCCGCGCGGCGTCGGGCGCTCCAGCGCGATCGCCTGCCTCGACGCGGCCGCCATGGACGACTACCTCTACGGCCTCGCCGAGAACCCCCGCGGCACCGACGGCTGGATCGCCGAGGTCGAGCAGAACGTGGGCGAGTTCGGCGCCGCGTGCGCCGAGAATTCCGGCGACCTGCTCGGGCACGTCGACACGGTGAGCGCCGCCCGCGACCTCGATCTGCTCCGGGCCGTGCTCGGCGACGAGAAGCTCAACTACCTCGGCTACTCCTACGGCACGTTCCTCGGGGCCACGTACGCGGGGCTCTACCCGGAGAAGGTCGGCCGGCTCGTGCTCGACGGCGCCATCGACCCGGCGGCGTCCGACTTCGACGTGACCTCGGCGCAGGCCCAGGGCTTCGAGCAAGCGCTGTCGGCGTACCTCGAGGACTGCCTCGGCCGCGACGACTGCCCGTTCCCGGCATCCGGGGGCGTGGACGGCGCGCTCGCGGACGTGCGCGCGCTCCTCGATTCCGTCGACGCGAGCCCGCTGCGCGGCTCCGACGGCCGTGAACTCGGCGCGGACGCCCTGCTGACCGCGATCATCTACCCGCTCTACAGCCCCGACGCCTGGTCGTATCTCGACGACCTGTTCACCTCGGTCGAGCAGGGGGAGGCGGACTTCGCCCTCGCGCTCGCGGACGCCTACAACGGCCGCGATCCCGACGGCACCTACGCCGACAACTCGACCGAGGCGTTCAAGGCCATCAACTGCCTCGACTATCCGGCAGGCAGCACCGACCCGGCGGAGATGCGGGCGCAGAACGCCGAACTCGAGGCGGCCGCGCCGATCATCGGCACCTACATGGGCTTCGGCGCGCTCGCGTGCGCCGGCTGGCCCGACGAGCCCACGGGCCTCCGCGAGGAGATCCACGCGAACGGCGCCGACCCCATCCTCGTGATCGGCACGACCGGCGACCCGGCGACGCCCTACCAGTGGGCGGTCTCGCTCGCCGACCAGCTCGACTCGGGCGTGCTCGTCAGCTACGACGGCGAAGGGCACACCGCGTACAACAAGGGCAGCGACTGCGTGAACGGCGTCGTCGAGTCTTACTTCCTCGACGGCGACGTGCCGGGCTCCGACCCGAACTGCTGACGACGGGCCCGGGGAGGGTGCGCGTGGTCACCAGCACCCTGTCGCATCCGGTATGCTTGTCAATCGTGCCGCGGAGCACCGCAAGGTTTCCGAGGTCACGCCGCCTTAGCTCAGTCGGCAGAGCGATTCACTCGTAATGAATAGGTCAAGGGTTCGATTCCCTTAGGCGGCTCCACAGGAAAGCCCCGGTTCGCCGGGGCTTTCGCCGTTTCCGGATGCCTCGCCGGGCGCCGGCCGCCGCGCCGGGGACGGTCGCCCCGAACCTAGGATGACCGGGTGGATACCTCGGCCTTCGCGGCGATCACGGCAGGCAAGTACGTCTCGCTGACGACCTTCCGGAAGGACGGCACGCCGGTCGCGACGCCGGTCTGGTTCGCGCTCGACGGCGAGACGGTCGTCGTGCAGACGCCGGCGCACACCGGCAAGCTCAAGCG
Source organism: Agromyces seonyuensis (assembly GCF_009789225.1). Classification (GTDB taxonomy): domain Bacteria; phylum Actinomycetota; class Actinomycetes; order Actinomycetales; family Microbacteriaceae; genus Agromyces; species Agromyces seonyuensis. The sequence goes on from NZ_WSTA01000048.1 coordinate 9,169, forward strand.
TCTCCGGCGGGATCCGGCGGTCGAACTCGCGCGCTGCGATGTGCGCGGCCGCATCCGTCCCGGTGAGCCGGTCGCGACCGGCACCGCGTCGATCGTCGCTGACCGGAGCGACGCCGAGCGGCTCCTCGGACTCCTGCGCGAGCGTTACGGGCTGGTCTACCGACTTGCGAACGCCGTCATCGGCGGACGGCCGGGCGAACCCGACGTGCTGCTGCGAATCGAGCTCGGCTGACCCGTCGGACACCGGCGGCCCGGGGCCGCCGGCGTCCGACGGCTCACGGCGCGAGCGAGGGACGCACCGCCTTCGCGTAGGCCGCGTAGCCGAACGCGTTCGGGTGGAAGCCGTCGGTCGGCAGGAGCGCGAAGAAGTCGTTGATCCACGGGCGGGAGCTGCCGATGCCGTGGCCGGCGAAGTCGTCCTCGACGTCGACGAACACGATGCCGTTCGCCAGGGCGCGGGCCTCGAGCGCGTCGTTCAGGATGACCGTCGCGTCGTTCACCTCGTCGGCGTACTGGTACTTGGGATTCACCCCGGCACCGTTCTCGTGGAACAGCAGCGGGTAGCCGGTGAGCACGACCTTCGGGGCTTTCGCCTTCGCGGCGAGGATGACCGCGTCGATGCCGGCGGCGAACTCGGGCGTCTGCGCGCCGGCGGCGCCGGCGGCGATCAATGCGGGGCAGACGGCGGGGTCGGGCACGACGAAGCACGAGTACATGACCGCGACGAAGCCGACGTCCTGGCCGCCCACGCCGACGGAGATCGCGCCGAGGCCGCTCGGCAGGGTGTTCACCTGGGCGAGCGTCGCGGGGATGTCGGCGCCGCTGCAGGCAGGGAAGGCGGCGAGCTTGATCCGGAGGTCCAGGGTGAGCAGCTTCGGATAGGCGAGTGCACTGCGGCTGCAGGCCTTGTCGGCGTAGGGCCGCGCGCCGGTTCCCGCGGCGAACGAGTCGCCGACTGCGGCGTACTGCAGCTGCTGCGGCGGAGTCCACTTCGTCGCGGCGGCCGACGCCGGTCCGGCGGGTCCGGCGATCGCCGCGGCGATGAGCCCGAGGCCGGCGATCGCGACGGCGAGGCCGCGCCCTCGTCGGGATCGTGGCCGGTCTGATTCGGCGGCGACTGCAGTGGATTCGGCCATGATCGGCTCCGCTCTCGCGATTTCGCGGTCACCGGGCTCGGCGCCGCGGCCCGTCGGCGCGGGCTCGCTCCCGTGCGGACGTCCAGGCGCACCGTAGTGCAGAAGGTGAGGATTCCGCAGTATCTGGTTTTCCGGATTCGTCCGGATCCGATGCCGTCTCGAGGTCAAGGCGCCATCGGCACCGCGAAGAGCCGGTCGTCCCCGTCGGCGGGGGAGCCGCGGCCGTCCGTCTCGTTCGAGAGGAACCAGAGCCGTCCGTCCGGGCCGAGCACCGCGTCGCGCAGTCGGCCGTAGGCGCCGCCGAAGTGGTCGGCGCGCTCGCCTGGCCGAGCAGCGGGCACCGCGCGCAGCACTTCGCCGCGAAGATTCGCGAGGAACACGGTGCCGCCGACGACCGCGAGTCCGGAGGGGCTCGCCTCGTCGGTCGACCACTGCTGCACGGGGTCGACGAACCGGGCATCCCCGCCGACGCCCTCGACGGTCGGCCAGCCGTAGTCCGCCCCGGCGCGGATGACGTTGAGTTCGTCCCACGTGTTCTGGCCGAACTCGCTCGCCCACATCGTGCCGTCCGCGCTCCAGCCGAGCCCCTGCACGTTGCGGTGCCCGAGCGAGAACACGGGCGAGCCCGGGAACGGGTTGTCGGACGGCACCGAGCCGTTCGGCGCGAGCCGCAGGATCTTGCCACCGAGGTAGCCCGGGTCCTGCGCCCGCTCGGGCTGCGCGGCATCGCCCACGCCGGCGTAGAGCAGGCCGTCGGGGCCGAACGCGATCCGCCCGCCGTTGTGGTTGCCGGCCGAAGGCAGACCGTCGATGAGCGTGGTCGGGGCGCCGAGCCCGAGGGAACCGGCCGAGCCGGTCAGCGGATACCGCTCGATGCGGTTGCCCGAAGCACTGGTCGAGTAGACGTAGAGGTCCCGCTCGCGGACGGCGAGCCCGAGCAGCCCGCCCTCCCCGCCGTGCACGACGCCGGTGACCTCCGCCACGACGCGCGTGGTGCCGGGCCCGATCTCGAGGATGCGTCCGGTGTCGCGCTCGGACACGAGGGGCGTCTCGCCCACGAAGACGAGCGACCACGGCGCATCCAGGCCGACGGCGACGACCGCGGGCTCGCCCGCCGGCGCGACCTCGGCGGGCGGCGGCGCGGGGGTCGGACTCGGCGTCGCCGTGGGGACCGGGCTCGGCGAGGGCGCCGGGGTGCTCGGAGTCGGCGAGGCCGTGCCGGTGGGCGTCGGCACGGCGCACCCGGCGAGCAGGATGCCCGAGAGCACGAGCATCCCGAGCGCGCGTCGGCGTGAGGCATCCATGGCCCGACGCTACGCGGGCGGAACGGCCCCGTCGAGCGGCCCCGGCGGCCCCTCGTCCGTCGACCTCGGCCCGCGGCGTCCCCCACCCGGGGGACTCGCCTAGGCTGTCCGTCATGACCGAACGACTTCGATGGGGAATCCTCGCCACCGGCGGCATCGCCCACGCTTTCACGAGCGACCTCGTCGCCAACGGCTTCGACGTGCGCGCCGTCGGCTCGCGCTCCCTCGAGAAGGCGAGCGCCTTCGCGGCGGAGTTCGGCATCCCCAACGCGCACGGGTCCTACGAGGCGCTCGCGGCCGACCCCGAGGTCGACATCGTCTACGTCGCGACCCCGCACCCGTTCCACGCGACCGACGCGACGATCGTGCTCGAGGGCGGCAAGCACGCGCTCATCGAGAAGCCCTTCACGATCAACGCCGCCGAGGCGCGCGCGCTCGCCGACCTCGCCGCGGCGAAGGGCCTCCTCGTCATGGAGGCCATGTGGACGCGCTACCTCCCGCACATGGTCCGCATCCGCGAGATCCTCGCCTCGGGCGTGCTCGGCGAGGTCAAGACGGTCATCGCCGACCACACGCAGGACCTGCCCGATGACCCCGGTCACCGTCTCAACGCGCTCGAGCTCGGCGGCGGCGCACTGCTCGACCTCGGCATCTACCCCGTCTCCTTCACGTGGGACGTCTTCGGGGCGCCGAGCGCGATCCGCGCCTCCGCGACGTTCAAGGAGACCGGCGCGGATGCATCGGTCGCCACGATCTTCGATTACGGCCAGGGGCGCCTCGCGACGACGTTCTCCGCGAGCGACACCTCCGGCCCGAACACCGCCGTCGTGCTCGGCACCGAGGCCCGCATCGAGATCGACAAGGTCTGGTACACCCCGACGACCTTCCGCGTCGTCGCGCCCGACGGGTCCGTGCTCGAGTCCTTCGAGTCCGAGGTCAACGGCCGCGGCATGCACTACCAGGCGCTCGAGGCGGAGCGGCTCGTGGCCGCGGGCGACCTGACGGGCGTCATCCTCCCGATCGACGAGACGGTGGCCGTGATGGGCACGCTCGACGAGATCCGGGCGCAGATCGGACTGCGCTACCCGAACGAATGAGCGGCGAGAACCCCGAGCAGCCCCGAGCGGAGTCGCAGAGCGGTTGGGTCGACCGTTCCGCGCGCGCTCGCCGGCGACGCGACACCGACGTGCTGTCCGCCGGCGGCGGCCCGCTGATCCCGGCCGCGACGGTCGCCCCGGCCGAGGTGCCGAGCGCGGATGCGGCGGCATCGATGCTCGCCGAGCCAACGATGCTCGGATCGGAGGCTGCCGTCCCGCGGCCGTCGGCGGTCCCGGCCGCCCCGCCCGCCGCGGTCGTGCCCGGGGCCTTCGAGGTGCCGGGCGTCCCGTCCAGCGACCCGGAGCCGTCCGTCGCACCGACGACAGGTGCGCCGACCGCGGCACTGCCGACGGCCGCGCCGCCCTCGTCCGGTGCGCCGAGCGCGGCGCCGTCGATGTCCGGCGTGCCGGTCGGCGACGGCGGGATGCTTCGACCGCGCGGTCGCGATCGGGTCGCACCGGTGGAGGACGCGCCGCCGCCGCCCGCTCCATGGTGGCGTGCCGCATCCCCCGCAGCAGCGGAATCGGCACCCCGCGGCAACTCCGAGATCGCACCGGCGCCGGCTGCTCCCGCCGAGGTCGAGGCGGGCGATGCCGGACCCGATCGGGTCGATGACGCCGGCTCCCGTCGTGGACACCGCGAGGCCGCCGCGGCGCCCGCCGTCTCCACGCTGACCGTTCCGTTCGAGCGAGCCGACCTCGCCGCCGCGGCGACGGCCACGGCCGATCGGGCCTCCGCAGCGAGCGGCTGGGTCGACCGCAGTGCCGGACGACGCCAGTCGGCGCCGGCCGAACCCGCCGCACCGGCTGAAGCGGTCGCTCCCACGGTGCCGGCCGAACCCGACGACCCGGCGGAGCCCGCCGCACCGCCCGGACACTTCGAGGCTCCGGCGGCATCCGAACTCCTGGCCGAGCTGGTCCGCGGCCCGGCTCCCGCACCGGCCGTCTCGCCGGCGACCGCCGTGATCGACGCACCCGCCGTCTCGGCGTCGGAGCGGGCATCCGTCGCCGCGACCGAGGCGACGGCGCTCTATCCCAGCCGTCGGGCGCTCCGCGAGGCCGGCGGAGCCCCAGAGCCCGACGTCGGCGCGCGCCCGTCGCAAACGGGCCCGTTCGGCTCGCCCGCCGCGCCCGCCACGACGTCGACCTCGTGGAACCTCGACGCATCGGACTCCGGGCCCGGCGCAGAGCCTGAGCCCGACTCCGACGGGTTCGCCCGGCTGTTCCCGGGACCGACGCGGAACGGCGACCAGGTCGACGCGGAGGCGCACGACGCCGTTCCCGCCGACGCCGCGCCGCCGAGCCGACCGCCGACGAATCGCCCGCCCATCGCCGCACCCGGAGCGACCCCCGGCGAAGTGCTCGACGGCGTCCTGCTGCGACTGCGGGAGCTGTTCGCCGAGCACCGCATCGCCGTGCTCGCGGTCGCGGCCGTGGTGCTCGCGGTGGCCGTCGGCCTCGGCATCCTCGCCGCGAGCGGCGCCGGTGCGGAGGAACCCGCGGCGACCGCACCGGTCGCCGAGCCGGAGCCCGAGGTCGAGGCACCGCGCGCGCAGCCCGCAGTGACGGAACCGGCGCCCCTGCGCACGTGCTCGGTCGCGACCCTCGCCGCCGACCCGCGCCTCGCGGGCCTTCGGGCGCAGGTCGCCGACGCGACGACGGGGGAGGTCTACTACACGGTCGGCGATGCGGCTCCCACCGCCCTCGCCGAGGGGCAGGAGCTGCTCACCGCCGCCGCCGCGCTCGCCGTGCTCGGTGCTGACACCCGTCTCGAGACCGTGGTCGTGAAGGGCTCGGAGCCGGGCAGCATCGTGCTCGTCGGCGGCGGCGACGTGACGCTCTCGCGAACCCCGACGGGCAGCGAGACGGTCTACGCGGATGCGGCGCACCTCGACGCGCTCGCGCAAACGGTGCTGAGCTCCTGGTACGCCGATCCGGCCAACGGCCCGCTGCAGAAGCTCTACCTGGACACGAGCGAGTTCGACGACGTCGACTGGGCGGAGAGCTGGGACGCTGCGGCGCGCAGCACGGGGGAAATGCCCCGGATCTCCGCGCTCGAAGTCGACGGCGACCGAGAGGACCCGTTCGCCGTCGCCTCGGTGCGCGGCGAGGCTCCGGCGCTCCGCGCCGGACAGGCGTTCGCGAGCCTGCTCGGGATCGGCAGCGTCGAGTTCGGCATCGCCCAGCAGGGCGCGCCGCTGCTCGGTTCGGTGCAGTCGCCGAGCGTCGGCAGCCTCGTCGAGACGATGCTGCGCTACTCCGACGGCGCGCTCGCCGAGTCGCTCGCCCGGCTGACCGCGGTCCGCGCCGGCACGGGCGACGCCTTCGACGCCGTCGGCCCGGGCATCGCGGCCGGTCTCGCCGAGTACGGCGTGCCGACCGACGGCCTCGCGCTCGTCGACGGCTCCGGACTCTCCGCGGAGAACCGCATCCCGCTCGCGACGACGACGGCGCTGCTCGCGGCGATCGAGCGCGGCGACGGTGCGCTGTCGCTGCTCGAGGGGGTGCTGCCCGCCTCCGGCGCCCACGGGTCGCCGGCGTTCGACGCACGGTTCTCCGCCGGAGACCTCGACCCGGCGGCCGTGCGCGGGGTCCCCGGCCAGGACGCGACCGGGTTGACCTCCCTCGTCGGCCTCGTGCGGGGCGACGACGGCGCATCGCTTGCGGTCACGGCCGCGGCGGACGCCTCGGCGGGCGACGCGACGGCCACGGCCGCGGCGCTCGACGCCCTCGTCGCCGGTTTCGCCGGTTGCGGCGCGAACCTCGCCGCCGACTGAACGCGGCCCGCACGCCGAACCCGGCCGGTGAGCGCCGACCGGGTCTCGACCGGCCGCGTTCGACGGCGTCGGTGCGAGAATCGAAGCGCAGGGACATCCGGCATCCGACCGGACCCGCGAGCGGACGGAGACCGGCATGACGCGTGCACTCTTCATCGTCGACGTGCAGAACGACTTCACGGAGGGCGGCGCCCTCGGCGTGGACGGCGGAACCGCCGTCGCCGCAGGCATCACTGCGTACCTCTCGGCGCACCGCGCCGACTACGACCTCGTCGTCGCCTCCCGCGACTGGCACACCGCGGACAGCGACAACGGCGGCCACATCGCCCTGGCGGGCGAACCCGACTACGTCGAGACGTGGCCGGTGCACTGCATCGCCGGCACGCCCGGCGCCGAGTACCACCCGGCGCTGGACGTCTCGGGCGTCGACGTCCACGTCAAGAAGGGCCAGGGCGTGCCCGCCTACTCGCTCTTCGAAGGCGTCGACGACGACGGCCGGCACGTCGCGGCGCTGCTGGACGAACGAGGCATCCTCGAGGTCGACGTGGTGGGCATCGCGACCGACTACTGCGTGCGGGCGAGCGCCCTCGACGCCATCGAGCGCGGACGCGTGGTGCGGGTCCTCACCGACCTCGTCGCAGGCGTCGCGCCCGAGAGCTCGACGGCCGCCCTCGCCGAACTGGGGCACTCCGGCGCCCGCATCGAGGCGTCGGGCGCCGCCCGGTGAGGCTCGCGGGACCCCCGCGGAGCGTCCCGACCCTGAGCGTCGACGCGAGCGACGGCGTCGCCCTCGCGTACCGCGTGTTCGGGGGCGCCGACGCCGACCCGGACCTGCGGCCCGTCGTGCTCGTGCACGGCTTCGCGTCCTCGGGCGAGACGACGTGGGGGCTCACCGGCTGGATCGCCCGGATGCTCGAGTCCTCCCGCGCCGTCGTCGTGCCCGACCTGCGTGGGCACGGCGCGAGCGGCAAACCCCGCGAGGCAGCCGCCTACACGCCCGAGCGGCTCGGCCGGGACCTGCTCGCGGTCGCCGACGCGGCCGGGGCCGAGGAGGTCGACCTCGTCGGGTACTCGCTCGGCACGCGCGTGATCTCGGCCTTCGCCGCGCTCGCCCCCGAGCGGATCGGCCGGATCGTCTTCGGCGGCGCCGGTGAGCGGCCGATGTTCGACACCTGGGATGGGGCCGCTGCGCGGGCGGTGCTCGCCGGGGAGGCCGCAAGCGCGGATCCGCTCGTGCAGCAGCTCCTCGTGCCAGCGCTCGCGGCGGGTGCCGACGCCCGGGTGCTGGCCTCCGTCATCGAGGGGATGGCCGCCGCGCCGCTCGGCGTGCCCGACGGCATCCCGCTCTGCATGGTCGTCGGTGCGGCCGACCCGGTGCCGGTCGGCGCCCGCGGACTCGCCGAGCGGTGGGGCGCCGAGTTCCTCGAACTGCCGGGGCGCGATCACGTCTCGACGGTGCGGGCGAGCGCGTTCCAGCGCGCGGCGATCGCGTTCCTCGACCCGGGCCCTGCCGATTGAGGAATCGTCGCCGCGCAGGCGGTCGGCTCAGGCGGCCGGGGAGACCGTCGTGACGAACGAGACGTGCTGGGCGTTCGTCCAGGGGCTGCGGCCCGCGAAGACGGCCGCACGCTCGGGGGAGGCGGCCCACTTCGCGTCGAGCGCCTCGTAGTCGGACTCGTCGCCCGCGGCCGAGGAGAACCACGTGAACTCGTGCGTCACCGGGTTGTAGAAGGCGTCGCCGATCTCGTAGCCGAACGCGCGGCGCGCCGGGACGAGGAGCGACGGCCACCACTCGAGGAACTCCGCGACGAGTTCGGGCTTGAGTTCGTATCGGCGCAGCTGCACGGTTCGCATCCGTCGAGCCTACCGAGCGGGGCAGGGCGGCCCTAGCCTGGTGGACGCAGCGCCGCGAGGGCCGTGCGCTGCGCGGGAGGGACGACATGCGACTGGGCGGCGCATCCGCACTCGTGACCGGCGGGGCCTCCGGGCTCGGCGCCGCGACGGCCGCCGCGCTCGTGGAGGGCGGGGCCCGCGTGGTCATCCTCGATCTACCCGGATCGACGGGCGAGGAGACGGCGGCGCGAATCGGGGCGACGTTCGTCCCGGCGGACGTGACCGACGAGGGCCAGGTGCGCTCCGCTGTCGAGGCGGCGCAGGCGCTGGCACCCCTGCGCGTCGCCGTCAACTGCGCGGGGATCGCCACGGGCGCCAGGACCGTCGGACGCGACGGGCCGTTCCCACTGGAACTCTTCGAGCGGACCATCCGGGTCAACGTGATCGGCACGTTCAACGTGACCCGGCTCGCGGCCGCGGCCATGGCGGCGAACGAGCCGGGTGTCGGACAGGTGCCGGGCGGGCCCGAGACGCCCGAGCGCGGCGTCATCGTCAACACGTCCTCGGTCGCCGCCTTCGACGGGCAGATCGGCCAAGCGGCGTACTCGGCCTCCAAGGGCGCGGTCGCCGCCATGACGCTGCCGATCGCGCGCGACCTCGCCGCCCAGCTCATCCGGGTGGTCGCGATCGCGCCCGGCATCATGGAGACGCCGATGCTCGCCGGCCTGCCCGAGGACGTGCGGACCTCCCTCGGCGCGCAGGTGCCGCATCCGGCCCGCCTCGGCTCGCCAGCCGAGTTCGCCGCCCTCGTGCGCTCGGCGGTCGAGAACCCCTACCTGAACGGCGAGGTCATCCGCTTCGACGCGGGCATCCGGATGCAGCCGAAGTAGGCCGCATCCGGATGCCGGTGCCCGCTCGTCAGCCGGCGACGCGGCGCCGGCTGCGGTTGCCCGGGAATTCGAGCGTGCCGCGCCCGCCGCCGCGGGCGGCCTTGACGATGCCGTCGATCGCATCCCAGATGCAGAGGCCGACGATGACGACGATCGCGACCGCGCCCGTGGAGGCGAAGACCTCGTCGGCGTTCGCATCGACCAGATCGAGGAACGTGCGCGCGAACTCCGGGTTCAGGAGGTCGCCGGTCGCGATGAGCCAGATCGCCGGCACCGCGAATGCGGCGTTGAGCACCACGTTGACGGCGGCCGCGGGCCACGTCCAGTCGGAGCGGTAGATCCAGTACGCGAAGCCCGCCTCGAGCACGAGCAGCCCGAGCAGGTAGGGCAGCCAGAACGACCACAGGTCGGGGTTCAGCATCGGGATCGAGCCGAGCTCGTGCCCGATCCACGGGAGCCCGAACTGCTGCCAGATCACGAACGCGGCCGCAATGGCGAGCCACACGAGCGAGGCGATCAGGTCGGTGAGGCGGTTCGGACGGCGCACGTCCGGCAGCTGCGGGAGCTGCTCGGGGGTCCAGGCGAGCAGGTCGGTCGGTTCGCCCGGCGTGCGGTCGATGAACGCGAACACGAGCGTCACCCAGAACGCGAGCTGCACGGCCACCGAGATCGTCACGCCGATCGTGGGGCCGATCGCGCCCCAGCCCTCGCCCGCGATGAGCATGCCGAGCAGTACGGCCGCGGCGACGATCGGCGGCACGAGGCACTCCAGGAAGATCAGGAGCCGCTTCCAGATGAAGTAGACGCGCGGGCCGATGAGGGTCGCCGGGTGGTCGGCGTAGCGCGCGGCGAGCACGGCGGGATGCCCGAGGTCGACGAGCGCGTCGCGCTCCGCGGTCTCGGGGGTCGAGGTGCCCTCCTCCAGGCGGGCGTCGATGCCGTCGGCGATGCGCTCGGCGAGATCCCGCTCGAACTCGGCTCGCTGGCCGGCGGGCAGTACCCGCGATGCCGCGAACAGGTAGCGGTCGGTCAGCGTCGTCGTGGCGGTCATCGTTCGGTCCTCTCAGCAGGATCGACGGACTCGGGGTCCGCCGGGGCGGTGTCGGATGCCGGTTCGGCGGAGTCGGCAGCCTGGTCGGCTGCCTGGCTGGATGCCGTCTCGGCGGCGGCGAGTGCGGTGACGGCGTCGTCGAGGCGTCGCCACTCGGCGAGGAGGCGCTCGGCGAGCTCGGCGCCCGCGGCGCTCGTGCGGTAGAACTTGCGCGGCCGCGCCTCGTCGGTGTTCCACTCGCTCGTGAGCAGCCTCTGCTTCTCGAGGCGGCGGAGGAGCGGGTAGAGCGTGTTGGCGTCGACGAGGATGCCCGCCGCGTCGAGCGACTCGAGCAGCGCATAGCCGTAGTCGGGCCGCTCGAGCCGCGCGAGGCACGCGAGCACGACGGTGCCGCGCCGCAGTTCCTGCAGGTGGCCGGCGACGGTGTCGTCGGGGAGCGGTTCGTTCATGATCGGCACGTTACTGTGTCACGCGCACTATTGCAACAAACGCGATGCCGTTCGTCCACGAGCATCCGTTCGGAGCGGTCCCCGCCCGCTCCCGCTCGCACCCGCTCGCCATCCCTGGACACGCGAACGGTCGCAAATCGTTGCTTCGCGGAGGTGAAAGCGACGGTTTGCGACCGTTCGGTGTGTATTTCGTGTGTGCGTGTGGTGCGGAGCGTGATGGACGGGCGAGGGGGTGGGCGGCGGGTCAGGCCTGGCGCGCGTGGTGCTCCAGGAACTCGTAGACCGTCTGGTCGTCGACGCCGGGGAAGAGCCCCGTCGGCAGTGGCGAGAGCACGTGGGCGTGGAGGCGCGCGCTCGGCCAGGCGTTGCCCGCCCAGCGCGACTCGAGGTCGTCGCTCGGTCGGCGGCAGCACGAGGGGTCCGGGCAGCGCGACTCGGCGCGCACCGTCGTCTCCCGGCCGCGGAACCACTTCGCCTGGCTGAAGGGCACGCCGAGCGAGATGGAGAACTGCGCATCGCGCGTCGTGCCCGTCTGCGTCGCGCACCAGAACGTGCCGGCCGGGGTGTCGGTGTACTGGTAGTTCTCCGTGGTGCGATTCTGCTCGTCGAAGGCGCGTCGCGCGCTCCACTGCTTGCACACCCACTGGCCCTCGATGGAACCGGTGACGTCGGTCGGGATCGGGAGCCCGTCGTTCTCGTAGCCCTTCAGCAGCGCGCCGTCGCCGGCGACCCGGAGGAAGTGCAGGGTCATGTCGAGGTGCTCGGTCGCGAGGTTCGTCATGCGCAGGGCGGCGGCCTCGTGGGTCACGCCGAACGCGTCGCGGAAGTCCTCGACGGCGAGGCGCTTCTCCTTCTTCGCCGCCGCGAGGAACTCGACCGAGGCGGCCTGGGGCATGAGGCAGCAGGCCGCGAAGTAATTGATCTGGAGCCGCTGCCAGAGGAACTCCGCGTACGAGTCGGGGCGCTCGTGGCCGAGGAGGCGGTGCGCCATGGCCTGCAGTGCCATCGAGCGGAGGCCGTGACCGCCCGGGATGGAAGCGGGCGGCAGGTAGATGCGGCCGTTCGCGAGGTCGGTGATCGAGCGCGTCGAGTCGGGGAGATCGTCGACGTAGATGAGCTTGAAGCCGAGCTGCTCGGCCATGACGCTGACCTCGCGGTGGGTGACGGCGCCCGTGACGTGCCCGGAGGCGCGGACCCGCTCCTCGGCGAGGTCCTCGATGTCGGGCAGGTAGTTGTTGCGGGCGCGCATGAGCTCGCGGAGCTCGGTGTTGGCGCGGCGGGCCTCTTCCGGGGTGGCGATGGCCTCGCGGGCGCGCCGCTGGAGCTCGCGGTGCAGCCCGATCACGGATTTCAGCTGCTCGTCGCTCGTGCCGCGGCCGGGTTTGAAGTCGGGCAGCCCGAGCTCGGCGTAGATCGGGCTCTGCTGCGCCTTCTCGAGCTCGAGCTCGAGCGCGGCCCGTGGATTCGGGGCCTCCTTCGCGAGGAGATCGGGCATGCCGACGCCGAGCGCGGCGGCGATCGCGTCGAGCGTCGAGAGGCGGGGTTCGCGTTTGCCGGTCTCGATGAGGGAGAGCTGGCTGGCGGCGAGGCCGACGTCGGCGCCGAGTCGATCGAGGGTCATTCCCGCCTCGGTGCGGAAATGGCGGATGCGGCGGCCGAGGGTCGCCAGATCGGGTACTCCGGTGTCCATTCCTTCACTGTAACTAAAGAAGCGCAGTTCTTTACGACTGTTTCGTCATTCAGGATGCCGATTCCTGCAAGAAACTCGAATCCGAACGGTCTCCCGCTGAACCGATCGTCCGCCGATGAGCCGAAGGAGTCGCACGCCATGACGAGCTCGAACCCCCGCACCCGCCCGACGTCCGCCCCCGAGCCGGTGCGCGCCCGCGACGCCGCCGGGCGCGTCGTGCTCGGCACGCCGAGCACCGACCCCGCGCTCGCCGCGTGGGTCGCCGAGTACGCCGACCTCGTGCGGCCCGAGGCCGTGGTGTGGTGCGACGGCTCCCGCGCGGAGAGCGACCGCCTCACCAAGCAGCTCGTCGCCGAGGGCAAGCTCATCAAGCTCAACCCCGAGTGGCGCCCCGACAGCTACCTCGCCCGCACCGACCCCGGCGACGTCGCCCGCGTCGAGTCCCGCACGTTCATCTGCTCCGAGCGCGAAGAGGATGCCGGCCCGACGAACAATTGGCGCGACCCCGACGAGATGCGCGCGGAGCTCACCGGCGTCTTCGCGGGGGCGATGCGCGGACGCATCCTCTACGTCGTGCCCTTCTCGATGGGCCCGGTCGGCGGCCCGCTCTCGGAGCTCGGCGTCGAGCTCACCGACTCGCCCTACGTCGTGCTCTCGATGGGGCTCATGACGCGCATGGGCGCCGAGGTGTTCCGCCGCATCGAGGCCGGCGACCGCTGGGTCAAGGCCGTCCACACGGTCGGGTACCCGCTCGTCGACGCCGCGGGTGCCGCGCGCCCCGACGTCGAGTGGCCCTCGAACCCCGAGAAGTACATCGTCCAGTTCCCCGAGACCCGCGAGATCTGGTCGTTCGGCTCGGGCTACGGCGGCAACGCGCTGCTCGCGAAGAAGTCCTTCGCACTGCGCATCGCCTCGGTCATGGCGCGCGACGAGGGCTGGCTCGCCGAGCACATGCTGCTCATCCGGCTCACCTCGCCGACGGGCAAGCGCTACCACCTCGCGGCGGCGTTCCCGTCGGCGTGCGGCAAGACGAACCTCGCGATGCTGCGCCCGACCGTGCCCGGCTGGAGCGTCGAGACCCTCGGCGACGACATCGCCTGGATGCGTCCCGGCCCCGACGGGCGTCTGCGCGCCATCAACCCCGAGGCCGGCTTCTTCGGCGTCGCTCCGGGCACCGGCGAGACGACGAACCCGACCGCGGTGCAGACCCTGTGGGGCAACACGATCTTCACCAACGTCGCGCTCCGCGAGGACGGCGACGTGTGGTGGGAGGGGCTCACCGACGAGGCGCCGGCGCGGCTGACGGACTGGGAGGGCAACGCCTGGACCCCGGAGTCCGGCCGACCCGCGGCGCACCCGAACTCGCGCTTCACGGTCGCCGCGTCGCAGTGCCCGCAGCTCGCCGCCGACTGGGAGGACCCCGCCGGGGTGCCGATCGACGCGATCCTCTTCGGCGGCCGCCGCGCGACCAACGTGCCGCTCGTCACCGAGGCCCGCGACTGGGAGCACGGCGTGTTCATGGGCGCGACGATCTCGTCCGAGCAGACGGCCGCCGCGGAGGGCACGGTCGGCTCCCTCCGCCGCGATCCGTTCGCGATGCTGCCGTTCTGCGGCTACAACATGGCCGACTACTGGGCGCATTGGCTCAAGGTCGGCGAGTCGCTCGGCGACGGCGCCCCGCGCGTCTTCCAGGTGAACTGGTTCCGCAAGGAGGACGGGAAGTTCCTCTGGCCGGGCTTCGGCGACAACGTCCGCGTGCTCGAGTGGATCGCGGGTCGCCTCGACGGCGACGCGGCCTCGGTCGACTCGCCCATCGGCCGCGTCCCCGCCCCCGGCGCGCTCGACGTCAGCGGGCTGGGCCTCACCGACCGCGCGCTCGAGGCCCTCTTCGAGGTCGACCCCGCGCGTTGGAGCGCCGAGGCCGACCTCACTGAGGAGTACTTCGCGACCTTCGGCGCCAAGGTGCCGCCCGCCCTGCACGCCGAACTCGCGAGCCTGCGCTACCGCCTCCGCGAGGCGGCGGCCGGCGCCGAGGTCGACCGGGCCGAGGCCGAGTCGGTCGTCGAGGCCGCCGAACGGGTCGTCGTCAACGCCGCCTGAACGATCTCCCCGCCTTCCCGGGACCCCCTCGCCGCCGCTAGCGTGCGGTGAGGGGGTTTCCGCATGGAGGTCGGGGGATTCGTGTCGGCGCTCGGCGAGATCGTCGACGCGATCGGGGTGGTGGCGATCGTCATCGGCGTGCTCTTCGCGCTCGTCGACGGCCTCGCTCGGCTGCTGCGCCGCAACGCCGACGTCTACGACCGGTTCCGCCGCGTCCTCGGGCGCGCCATCCTCATCGGCCTCGAGCTGCTCGTCGCCGCCGACATCATCAAGACCGTCGCCGTGACCCCGACCCTCGAATCGGTGACGGTGCTCGCGATCATCGTGCTCGTGCGCACGTTCCTGTCGTGGTCGTTGCAGCTCGAGGTCACGGGACGCTGGCCGTGGTCGCCTCGGCCCGCGGCCCCGGCTGCGGCCGGGACGATGACGGACGGCGGGAACGGCACCGGCGCCGTCCCCGAGGGGAACGGCGCCGGCGAGGCATCCTGACGGAATCGTGCGATCAGGCCGAGAGTTCGGCGAGCTTGACCTCGATGACGCTCATCGCGTCGTCGATGAGGGCCTCGGAGATGACGACCGAGGGCAGGAAGCGCAGCACCGAGTCCCACGAGCCGGCGTCGAGCGCGATGACGCCGTTCGCCGCCGCGTGGTCGATGATCGCCTTCAGCGCGGCCGGGTTGGGGTCGCGAGTGCCGGGGACGACGAGCTCGACGCCCCACATCGCGCCCTTGCCGCGTACCTCGCCGACGATGCCGAACCGTTCGGCCCAGTCGCCGATGCGGGCGGCGAAGGCGCGCTCGACGCGCTTCGCCTCCTCGATGAGGCCCTCGCGCTCGATGAGGTCGAGCGTGGCGAGCGCGGCGGCGGTCGAGACGGGGTTGCCGCCGAAGGTGCCGCCGATGCCGCCGGGCTGCACGGCATCCATGATCTCGGCGCGGCCGGTGACGGCCGCGAGCGGGAAGCCGCCCGCGATGCCCTTCGCGCTCGTGACGAGGTCGGGCACGACGCCGAAGTGCTCGATCGAGTACCACGCGCCCGTCCGGGCGATGCCCGCCTGGATCTCGTCGGCGACGAAGAGGATGCCGTGCTCCTCGCAGAACGCCTTGAGCGCCGGGAAGTAGCCCTCGGCGGGGATGACGATGCCGCCGTCGCCCTGGATCGGCTCGACGAAGATCGCCGCGACCTCGGAGGCGCCGATGTGGGTGACGATGTAATCGATCGTTCGGGCCGCGGCCGCCTCGCCGGACAGGCCGTCCTTGAAGGGGTAGCTCGAGGGCACGCTGTAGAGGTCGCCCGGGAACGGGCCCATGCCGGCGCGCTCCGGCCAGGGGCGGTAGGTCATCGCCATCGTGAGGTTGGTGCGACCGTGGAAGGCGTGGTCGAGGCTCAGGATGACGCGCCGGCCGGTGGCCTTGCGAGCGATCTTGACGGCGTTCTCGACGGCCTCGGCGCCCGAGTTGACGAGCACCGAGCGCTTCTCGAAGTCGCCGGGGGTGAGTTCGGCGAGCTTCTCGGCGACCTGCACGTAGTTCTCGTACGGGGTGACCGTGAAGAGCGTGTGGGTGAGCTTGGACGCTTGCGCGGCGGCGGCGGCCGCGACCGACGGGTCGGCGTGGCCGATCGTCGTGACGCCGATGCCGCAGCCCAGGTCGATCAGCTGATTGCCGTCGACGTCGACGAGGATCGCGCCCGCGCCGTGGTCCATGAAGATGTCGGCGAGGGTGCCGGCGCCGCGGGAGACCGCGGCACGTCGTCGCTCCAGCAGCGCCCGCGAGGCGGGGCCGGGCAGTTCGGTGACGAGCTTGCGTTCCTGGGGTACGGAGAATTCCACCCCTCCAGCCTACGTCCGGCCGTGTTGCCGGTCGATTTCGGGCGGCACCGGATCCGCCGACCGTGCGATGGTCGGAGAGACCGCCGCGCGGATCCCGTGGGCCGCGACCAGGCTGGGGCCGTCGGGGATCCGTGCGCGGCGGACGATTCAGCCGATGACGGCGGTCGCGGGGTCGAAGAAGCGCAGCAGGCTCGCGGGGGCGTAGCGGTACTCGATGGAACCCGAGGCGCCGGGCTCGGCCGGGCCGATCCAGGAGCTCGTGCCCTCGTGCAGACGGGCCCAGCCGTCTCGGAGCTGGAGGTCGATGCCGAGCACGAACGCGATCGCGGGGGTCGCGCCGGCGCGGACGTCGAGGGAGCCTTCGACGAGCTCCGAGGCATCCAGCTCGAGGTCGTCGTCGGCGCGCACGTCGACGAGCGGCCGCGCGGTCGGCGTCGCGAAGCCGGGGGCGTCGAAGGGGCTCGCGGTGCGCGAGTCCGCGACGATGCCGAAGTGCACGCTCGTCGTCACGCGGCTGAGTTCGGCGGCGCCGTCGGCGAGGAGCCGGCTGCCGACGCGGAAGCGGTAGTAGAGGCGGCCGTCCTCGCGGGCGGGCGGCAGCTGGAGTTCGGCGGCCCAGTTGCGCGACCACGACAGCGTGCGTCCGCCGGTGGGCGGGTCGTAGACGCTCGCGGTCGCGCGCACGGCACCGTCGGCGCGGGTCGCACCCGCTCGCAGCGCATTGGCGAGACTCGCACTCGGCGCGGCGTCGCGGACGGCCTCGAAGGCCGGGATCGCGCCGGACTCCCAGTGCCGCAGCCACGTGCGGATGTGCGCGGCGACGGGGTCGAACGAGCCGCCCCGGGCAGCGGTGTCGAGCGGTTCGACCGGTTCGTGCGGCGCGTCGGCGCCGAGACGGTCGACGAGCTCGCGCGGGGTCTCGGGGGCCTCGGCGCCGGTGGCGATCGAGGCGCGGTACGCAGCGGTGCGGGAAACGGTCTTCGTGGACATGCGGGAAACGGTAGGCCCGGGCCCCGACGGCCGGATCCGCGCCATCACTGAGAAAAGCTCAGGGCTAACCCATGCGTCCCGAGCGTCCGAGTGCGCATCTGCGCACGGTGCGGCAGCGCCGCCTCGCAGCGCCGGGCGTCAGGCGACGGGACCGGCGAGCAGCTGGTGCTCGGCGAGCTCCCGGTAGAGCGGCGTCGTGCCGAGCAGCTCGGCGTGGGTGCCGACGCCGGCGACCGCGCCGTTCTCGAGCACGATGATCGCGTCCGAGTCGACGACCGTCGAGAGGCGGTGCGCGATCACGAGCAGCGTGCGGTCCTCCGCGACGGCGTCGATCGCCTCGCGCATGAGGCGTTCGTTGACGCCGTCGAGGCTCGAGGTCGACTCGTCGAGCAGCAGGATGGGCGGCGCCGCGAGCAGCGCGCGGGCGATCGCGAGGCGCTGGCGCTCGCCGCCCGAGAGCATGATGCCGTCCTCGCCGACCTGCGCGTCGATGCCTGCGGGGTCGCGGTCGACGACGGCACCGAGGTTGACGGCGCCGAGCACGGCGCGGCACTCCTCGTCGGTGGCGTCGGGGGAGGCGAGGCGCAGGTTCTCGGCGATCGTGCCGGCGAGCACAGGGGCATCCTGCTCGACGTAGCCGATCTGGGCGCGGAGTTCGCCGCGGTCGAGGCGCTTGATATCGAGGCCGCCGAGGCGGATCTGCCCGGACTCCGGGTCGTAGAAGCGCTCGACGAGCTGCAGGATCGTGGACTTGCCGGCGCCCGACGGGCCGACGAGGGCGACGCGCTTGCCGCGCGGCACTTCGAACGACACGCCACGCAGGACGCCCGCAGGGCGTTCGGCGCCGTCGTCGCCGGCATCATCGCCGCCCCGGTAGGCGAAGCGCACGTCGTCGAAGACGAGGGCGGGCGCCTCCGGCTGCACGCCGGCGTTCGCCGGACCGACGAGGACCGCCTCCGGGGCGATCTCGCGGTCGGCGTCGGACTCGTTCGGCAGTTCCAGGATCTCCTGGATGCGCCCGAGCGCGCCGAGCGCCTGGTTCACCGACGTGATCGCGCCGAAGAACAGGCCGAGCGGCATGACCATCATGAAGAGGAAGAGGATGAACGTGACGAGGTCGGCGACCTCGATCGCACCGGAGGCGACCCGGTAGCCGCCGACGCCGAGCACGACGAGGAACGACACCTGCAGGGCGATGCCGGCGACCGGCACGATGAGGGCCGAGATCCTCGCGACCTGGACGCCCATGCGCCAGGCGCCGGTGGACTCCTCGTCGATCGCGGCGATCTCGCGCTCGGTCGCGCCGGCGGCGCGGATCGTGCGCACGGCGCCGATGCCCCGCTCGACGGCGGCGGCGACGTCGCCGACCTTCGTCTGCGCGGCGTGCGACGCCTCGCGGACCCGCCCGCTCAGCACCGTGACGACGGTGATCGCGACGGCGATGACGAGCACCGTGAGGCCGAGGAGCACGGGGTCGATGATGAGCATCGCGATGAGGGCGCCGACGAACGTGACCGTGCCGCCGACCGCCTCGACGAGGCCCTGGGTGAGCACCGCGCGCAGCATCGTCGTGTCGGAGCCGACGCGGGAGACGAGGTCGCCGGTGCGCCGTGTGTCGAACTCGACGATGGGCAGATTGAGGATGCGCGCGACGAGGCGCTTGCGGCTCGAGAGCACGATGCCCTCGCCCGTGCGCTGCAGGAGGTAGTGCTGGTAACCCGTGATGATGCCGTTGACGACGACGAGCGCGACGAGCGCCCACACGATCCAGCCGAGCGTCTCGCCCGCCTCGACGACCGTGATGACGCGGCCGACGAGCAGCGGCTGGGCGAGCCCCGCGAGGGCGCCGAGGATGCTGAGGACGGCGACCCACACGAGCACGGGGCGGTGCTCGAGGATGAAGGGGAGCAGTTGCCGGAAGGTCGCGCGCGGTCCGTCCGGGGCGGCGCCCCGTCGTCCGAATCCGCGGCGGCGAGTGGGTTCGGCGGTGCTCATGCGTTCCTTCCGCTGGGGCTCGGGCATCCCGGATGCCGGCCCCGACGGCCGTGCCGTCGGCACTCGGCGCGGGGCCTCGGACAGCCTAGAGCGCGGAGTCTGCGAGCGCGCCCCGAACGGGGGCGGGCGGATCGGCCTCGGTCAGAGCGTGCCCTCGAGCGTCGTGTCGAGGTCGAACTGGAAGCGGCGGCCCGAGACGGCCGTCGGCGTGATGCGCACGAAGAACGGCTTGACGCTCGGGATCCACGGCCGCAGCGACACCGCGCCCTCGGCGTCGGCGATCTCGGCGGGGGTGCGCAGCACCTGCGCGTCGCCGCGCACGACGACGCTCCAGCCGCCTTCGGAGTCGTAGTGGTCGATCTCGAAGGCGACGGCCGTGTTGTCGGCGAGCTCGGCGAGCTTCGTGCCCTGCGCGGTGCGGAACAGCAGCGATCGACCGCTCGCGGCGTAGTTGATCGGGAAGATGTCGGGCTGCCCGCCCGCCGCGGTCGCGAGTCGGCCGAACTCGCTGTTCTGCAGTCGCGTCCAGCACGCCTGCTCGTCGAGGGTCTCCATGAGAGGTCGAGGATCCGT
This sequence comes from Agromyces seonyuensis, assembly GCF_009789225.1. GTDB lineage: Bacteria > Actinomycetota > Actinomycetes > Actinomycetales > Microbacteriaceae > Agromyces > Agromyces seonyuensis. The sequence continues at coordinate 28,885 of NZ_WSTA01000048.1, forward strand.
CATGGTCGCATCCTCGCAGGCCCGGGCCGCGGCAGCCACCCTCACACGCGGCCGTACTTCTTGTGCACGGCCTGCTTGCTCACGCCGAGCGCGAGCGCGATGAGCTGCCAACTGCTGCCGGCCGCACGGGCGCGCCGGACGGCGAGCGCCTCGGCGCGGTCGAGCTCGGCCGTCGCCGCGGCGCGGGCGTGGTGGATGCTGCGGAGAGCCCGGTACGGGTCGTCGCCGTCGGCGGCGGCGATCGCGGTGCGGATGGTGTCGTCCATGGGTGTCAACCTATATTGACGATCCGCGAACGTCAACTCGCGTTGACGATCAGGATGTCCGTCGTCGCCGGTAGTGTCGTGCCCCGTGACCGCACCCGTCCTCGTCGCCCGCGACCTCGTCAAGCGCTACGGCGACTTCACCGCCGTCGACGGCCTCGACTTCGAGGTCGCGCCCGGCGAGTCCTTCGGCCTGCTCGGCCCGAACGGCGCCGGCAAGTCCACCACCATGCGCATGATCGGCGCGGTCTCCACGCGCACCTCGGGCGAGCTCAGCATCCTCGGGCTCGACCCCGACCGATCGGGCCCGGAGATCCGCGCCAGGCTCGGCGTCGTGCCGCAGGCCGACAACCTCGACGAGGAGCTGAAGGTCCGCGAGAACCTGCTCGTCTACGGTCGCTACTTCGGGCTGCCCCGGCGGCTCGTCGCCGAGCGCGCCGATGAACTGCTCGCCTTCGCGCAGCTCACCGAGAAGGCCGATGCCCGCGTCGACGCGCTCTCCGGGGGCATGAAGCGCCGCCTCACGATCGCCCGCGGCCTCGTCAACGACCCGCGCATCCTGCTGCTCGACGAGCCGACCACCGGGCTCGATCCGCAGGCGCGCCACATCCTCTGGGACCGGCTCTTCCGGCTCAAGGAGCAGGGCACGACCCTCGTGCTCACGACCCACTACATGGACGAGGCCGAGCAGCTCTGCGATCGGCTCGTCGTCGTCGACCACGGCGGCATCATGGCCGAAGGCTCGCCCGCCGCCCTCATCCGCGAGCACTCGTCCCGCGAGGTGCTCGAGGTGCGCTTCGGGGGCGACCGCAACGCCGAGGTCGCGCCGCAGCTCGACGGCATCGGCGAGCGCATCGAGGTGCTGCCCGATCGCCTGCTCGTCTACGCCCGGAACGGCGAGGCCGCGCTCGAGGCCATCACGCGCGCCGGGCTGCACCCGATCACGAGCCTCGTGCGGCGCTCGAGCCTCGAAGACGTGTTCCTCCGGCTCACCGGGCGGAGCCTCATCGAATGAGCGCGCCCGCCGCCTCCGGTCCGCCCGCCGACGCCGCCGCGGCCGCCGCACGGGACGCCGCCCGAGCCGCCGTCGCGGGCGCCG
>NZ_WSTA01000049.1 GCF_009789225.1 Agromyces seonyuensis
CGGCGAGCGTGGCGGCGCGGCGGACCGCGGGGCTCCGAGTCGCGGCGATCCCGGCGTGCACGCGCCACACGGCCGCGCCGATCAGGGCGGCGGCGACGGCGGTGCCGAGCGGCTGCACGACCGCGGCGAACAGGTCGCCGGGATCGAAGGCGAGGCGGAGGCCGACGAAGAGCGCGGTGCCGAGCCCGCCGAGCGCGGCCGCGGCGGCGGCGAGCACCCCGACGAGCACGAGCGCGACCCCGGCGAATGCGGTGCGGGTGCGGCTCGCGCCGCCCAACACCCAGTGGATCCACCATGCCGCGGCGCCGACGAGGGCCCACGCGAGCGACTGGAGCGGTGCGACCCACCAGCCCGTGCCGACGGTCGAACGGCCGCCGGCCACGTCGATCGCCGTATCCAGGATGCCGCCGGCGGCGCCGATCGCGCCGATCGCGCCGACGACGAGCCCGTACGCCGCGCCGAGCACGACGGGCACGGCGGCCATGCGCCGAGGGGCCTTCGACGGATGGCGGAGCATCCACGCGTGCCACACCCACACGAGCGCCCAGACGACGGCGTTCGCGAGGTCGGCGGGTTCCCACCTCCCGTCGACGAGCGCCGCGAGCACCCCGGCGAGCACGACCGTCGTGACGATGAGCGCGAGCGTCAGCATGGCGGTGAGGTAGAGCCCCCACGCGATCGATGCGCGCTCGGCGTCCTCGTCGAGCCGCCGCCAGGTGAACCACCACAACAGCGCGGCGAGCGGGCCGCCGATGAGCGTGTAGGCGAGCAGCAGCGCGAGGTCGTCGCTGCCGCCGGCGAGCGCGGCGCCCGAGTCGACGAGGCGGCCGAGGAGGCCGGCGACGCCGATCGCGGCGATCACGACGAGCGCGAACAGCAGGATGAAGACGATGAGGCGCCGGACGGTGCCTTGCGCCGACGAGCCCTGGGGGATGCTGCGCTGCGCGCCGGCGCCCTGCGCCGAGGTGCCCGCCGCGCTCACGGCGTCACCGACGGGTCGCAGACCGCGAGGGTCCAGGGCGCGGTCTCGATACGCCACTCGCCGCCCGCCCGGACGAGCCGGAACTCGGCCTCCTCCTGGCTCTCGTCGGCACCGAAAGGCCCCTGCCCGTAGGTCGTGACGATAAGCACCTCGACGTCGGCCGAGTCGTCGTCCTCGCGCGTCGATCCGAGGGTCACCCGGACGCCCTCGCCGAGGTACGGCTCGAGGTGGAAGCAGTCATCGGCGTCCTCCGGGATGAGGAGCTCGCGCGCCGCAACCTCGTCGCCGTCGATGACGGCCTCGGTGTAGCGCTGGACCACTCCCTCGGGGCTCGCGGGGTCGAGTTCCTCCGGCTCGCCGCCGACGAAGACCACGACCGATGCGACCACCACGAGGGCCGCCAGGACGGCCAGGACCACGACGAGCGTGCGGTCCGGTTTCACGCTTGGAGCATCCATGCGCGCATCATCCCGCACGCGCGGGCCCGCAAGCCGTAGCGACGCGTCACCGGATTCCGTCCCAGGCACAGCCGATCGATCGAGCCGTGCCGTGACACGAGCGCCGCGGTGGGCCGGTCGCCGATGAGCGCGGACCCCTCGAGCGGTTCAACCTGGGCCGATCCTGCCACCGGGCGGCCGCATCGGCGGCCGCCCGGCGGGATCAGGCGCGGCTGGGCTCGCCGAGCGGGACGTTGCCGGTCTCGGCGTCCGGCTCGGATGCCGCGACCGGAGCGTCCGTTCCGGACTCGGCGACGGATGACTCGGCGACGGGAGCCTCAGCGGAATCCTCGGCGAGGGCGTCCTCAGCGGCTGCGTCCGCCGTCGGGGCGGGCTCGCCGCCCCCGGCGGGGTCCGACTCCGACCGGCGACCACGACGACCCGTGATCCCGCGGATCGCGAAGCCGATGGCGAGCACCAGGATGGCTCCGCCGGCTGCACCGGTCAGGATCGCGGCGAGGCTCCACGTCCCGGACTCCTCGCTCGCTCCGGTCTGCTCGACGGCGACCACGGGGGCGACGTCCTCCTCGGTCGACTCGGAGGCAGGTTCCGGCTCCGGCTCCGGCGCGACCGACGGTGCGGCGACGGGCACGACCGGCACCGCCCACTCTGGCGATGTGATCGTCCAGGGCTGGGGCTCGGGGTTCTCGAAGAGGCTCGCGCTCTCGTCGGAGGTGGTGAACGACACCGTCGCCGTGTAGTCGACGTTCGGCTGCGGCGGCCGCCACGCGAAGGTCGGCCAGATGCTCTCGGCGTCGTGACGCTCGAACACCGTCGAGCCGTCCGGCGCGGTGATCACGACGGAGATCTCTCCGGTCAACGGCTGCGAAGCATCCCCCCAGACGCCGGGTCGCAGCAGGACCGTCTCGTCGTCCGCGCCGAGGTCCTGCCAATCGAGCGTGAGCTTCAGTCCGCTCGGTGCGACGACGGCGTGCATCGAGCTCGAGGTCGTCATCCGGATCGGGGCCCCGGTCTCGTAGTCGAAGCCGTCGAGGGCGACCGTGAAGTCGAACTCGCCGACCGGCCACGGCTGACCGTCGGCGCGGTACAGGTTCGTGTCGAAGGCCATCCGCTCGCCGCCCAGGACCTGTGTCGTGTCGTGCGTGATGACGATCGGCACATCGCCGGTCGTCGGACTCGACAGGACCGGGTTCGGAGCGTAGGACAGGCTGGTGATCCACTCCCCGATCAGCCGCACCTGGAGGGGCGCGCCGTAGACGGTCTCCGTGGTGGTGCCGTCGAACTCGAGCGAGTAGTGGTAGGCGGGAGCCGTCTCAGCGGTTCGGGGAAAGACGGCTGCCGCGGCGGATGCCTGGCCGAAACCCGCAAGAGCGAGGGCCAGGGCGGCGATGGCAGTGAGGGTGCGCATGCGAGGAATGTATTGGCTATGCGCCCGCCGTGAACGTGCGTCTTCGAACCGAGTTCGAATCGATGCAGATCCGTGATCGGGGCGCCTCGGCGTACTGGGCGCGCCGATCGGTCCCGCGGACTCGGCGGTGGTTCCGCACGGGTCGATGGCTCCGCCGATCAGTCGAGCGGGGGGGTGAGTCAGTCGTGCTGCGGGATGACGTCCACGGCGCCGTCGGGCGCCAGCACCGCGAGCACCGGTGGGGCGTCGACGCCCTCGAGCGCCGCCGCGACCGCCGCGCCGACCGCTGCGGCGCGGGCCCGCAGTCCGCGGCGACGCGTCAGCCGTGCCGATGCGACGTCCCCGCAGCGGTCCTGCCGCCGAGTGAGCCGCCCCGGGCGCCGCACGGAACGCGTGCGAGCGGCGGACGCCCGCCCGAGGGCGGGCGCCCGACCGCGTCTCAGAACCACCGGCGCAGGAGCGCCCGGATGAACGCCACGACCGCGGCGACGATCGTCGCGATCGGCCCCGGCGACGGTGGGGCGGTCACGGTGAACGGATGCTCCGCAGTCGCCTCGGCCCCGGCGGCGTCGGTCGCCGTGAGGCGGAAGACGTGCGCCCCCGCCGCGACCCCGGCGGCCGACCAGCGCCCGGACGCCGCATCCGGGCAGGGCACGCTCGCGCCGTCCAGCGCGCACTCGTACTCGGCGATCGGCGCCCCCGGCGAGGACGGGGTGACGGTGAACGTCAGCACGCGCGCCGCGTTGTTCCACGCGAAGCCCCCGATGGTCGGCGGCGTCGGCGGTTCGGTCTCGGCGACGGTGAACTCGAACTCCGCGCGGCCCGTCGACCCGGACTGATCCACGACGATCAACGCGAAGGTGTGCGGGCCCGGCTCCAGGTCGGCGCCCGACCAGCGACCGTCGGCCCACTCGGGGCACGACGTCTCCGAGCCGTCGATGGAGCACTCGGAGCCGGTGAGCGGGACGTCCGGCGACGACGGCGTGAGCGTGAAGGTCAGCAGCCGCGCCGTGTCGTCCCAGGCGAAGTCCGTGATCGTCGGGCCGGTCGGTTCCGGATCCTCGAAGCCTTCGAGGTAGAACGAGAACTCGGTCGGCGTCGTGTCGGTCCGATCGCCCTCCGTCGCGAGCCAGGTCGAGACCCGGAACAGTCCGTTCCGCACCCCGACCGCCGAGAGTTCGGCGAACGGCACCGCTTCGAGCTTCCCCGCATCGTCGAGGAAGTCGGCGATCGGGCCGCACTGCTCGCCGGGTTCCGCCGGGAAGCTCACGAACTCGACCTTGACGCAGAGGTCTCCGGCGTAGTCGCCCCATTCGCTCCGACCGCCCATGACGTACGGGACGAGGTCCGGAACGGCGTCCAGCACGGCGAGCGGCTCGTGCGCCGTCGCCAGTGCGGCGCGATACCGGTCATGGGAGGACGGGACGATCTGCACGGTGAGCGGGATCGTGGCCTGCATGCCGCCGGCCACGACGGCGAGCGGGATCGTGATCGACCCGATCGCCGAGATCCCCGGCACCGAGTGCAGGTCGACGACCCACTCGCCCGTCGCCGGGTCCTCGCGGACCGAGAGATTCCCGGCACCGCCCGGCAGCGGGAAGCCGGCGCGCGCGACGCCGTCGGCGGGGTCGATCAGCTGGAACCCGGGGGCGCCACCCCCGTTGCCGCGGACCAGCCGGGCGAGTTCGTAGTTCGGGTTCGCGCCGGGGTAGGCGACCGGCACCTCGACGGCGATGCCGCCCGGCGAGAAGGCGACCGTACCCGACTGCGTCGAAGACAGCGGCTGGGGCGGCGCGAAGGTCGGCCGCACGGGGTCGTCGATCGGGATGCGTTTGCGCACCTCGGAGCCGTACGCGTCGGTGATCTTCACCTCGACGTCGTCGGTGAGGTCCGTGTCCGCCGCGAGCGTGTGCTGCACCTGCTGGAGCGGAGCCGCGCAGCTCGACGGGGACGTCTGGACGCACGAGAGGTCGTCGATCACGGTCGTCCCACCCGGTGCGCCGCTCGTCTTCTTGGGCCACTTCACCTCGACTTTGTAGTTGTTCGACGGAACCGGTGCGCTGACCTGCAGATCGAGCCGGAGATCGGGATCGCCGCCGTCGAGCAGGCTCGACTCCAGGACGGGCGTCGCCGGCTTGACCTTGAAGTCGACGACGCCCCAGGCGTCGGGCACGGTCCCGTCCGACGGATCCGTGTCGTGCATCAGCACCGACGCCCGGTGATCGCCGACCTCGGTCGGACGGAATCGCACGTCGTAGGACGTCGTGGCGGGGAGGACCTCGACCCAGGCACGGGTCACGCGGTCGATCCGCTTGACGGTCCAGGTGTAGTCGAAGCCGGTCTCGTGCAGGCCGTCGAACTGTCCTTGGTCGTCCACGGGGTTCGGCCGGAGCACGTGGGTCCGGTCCGGCGTCAGCGGGCCGACGACGCTCGGGCGCACGCCGGAGACCGCCGACGTCTCCGGCGGGACGAGCGCGACCGAGACGGAGGTTCCGTCGTCGCGAATGAAGTTGAGGGTGTTGCTGCGGGTCGCTTCGAGGGCGGCGTCCGGCCCCTCGCGCGTGAGCGAGAAGCCGCCGTCGGGCGCGGTCAAACCGGCGCCGGCGGGCGCGCGGGCCGCGAGCGTGTCGCGTCCCGCGTTGTCGACGTAGTTGAAGTCGAGCTCGGGACGTTCGCCCGCACCCGAATCCACCACGAGCCAGCCCCTGCTGAAGCGGATCGTCGACTGACCGGCGCCGTTCGGCACGGTGATCGAGTCCTCGACGTGCGGGGTCGAACCGTCCATGACGAGGAAGCGGTAGTCCTGGTCCGTCGTGGCGTTGTCGGACCAGAGCGCGACGCCGTCCGGGATCCGGACGCCGCTGTCGTAGGTCGAGGTCAGGCTGGTGATGAGTTCGACGATCCGTGCCGTGGAGACCGCCGACCGGTACGGCGGCAGATTCGCCGGAGTCATCCCTTCGCGGAGGTCGAGTCCGGCGTAGTCGTCGCGGATGCTCGCCAGGTCGAACGGGTCGGTCGCCTTCTTCGCATCCGCGAGGTCGTCGCGGAGATCCGTGCCGACCTGCTCGTACTCGGCGACCTGGATCGAGCCGACGATCGTCACGACGATGGCCGAGATGACCGCGCCGGCGATGGCGGCTCCCGCTCCGGCACCGACCGCCGCGAGCGTGCCCGCCCGCACCGCATGGGGGAAGATGCCGCCCATGACGGTGGCGACCGTCGAGGTGCCGCCTGCGGTGAGCGCCGATCCGACGGCAGCCGACGCGACGCCGGCCGCACCGCCCGCGACCGCGAACCCGCTGAGCGCCCCGGCCGCCCGGTAGACGCGCGCCATCGACTCGCCGACTTCGGGCGTCATTCGGTCGACCCCGAGCTCGGCGGCATTGCGATACACGCCCCAGGCGCGGAACGCGTCCGCGGTCGGTTGCGGCGGCGTATAGACGAAGGCCGACTCGAGGATGGTGTGGCGTCGGGCGCACCAGGCGACGACCTCCGACGGGAGCCCCACCGGATCGGTCACGGTGGAGGGTGCCGCCGGCGGGGTGTAGCCGCACTCCGCGGCTCGGAACGCGTCGAACTCGTCGACGGCGTACTGTGCGGTCTTCCGGTCGCTGGCGAGCAGCGTGGCGTTCAGCCAATCGAGGGTGGTCTGCTCGTTCGTCGTCAGTTCGACGCCGTAGAGCGAGCGGTCGAGGATGTCGAGGATACGGGTGAGCAGGTAGCCGCGGAGTTCGTCCGAGGCATGGACGCCGATCCGCCCGTCCGCAGGGAGGTCGTACAGCGCGGCCAGCACGTCCTGACCCTCCTCGAGGATCCAACCGAGCGCCGGCGCGGCATCGGCGTCTCCCGAGAAGAGTCCGTTGGACACGGTGATGACGTTCATCGGCGGCGCGAAGGGGTCCGCACCGCTCGCCGCACCGAGGCAGGCGGTGATCAAGCTCGGCACGCATTGGGAGTCCACGGTGAGGCCGCCGGACGTGTCGACTGACACCGCCCCCTCCGGGGTGATCGACAGCGAACCGGTGAGGGTCGACGTCCCCTGCAGCTGGATCGTCGTGGCCGGGATCTCCAGGTCGTCGCCTTCTTCCGCGAACGCCGGCGTCGCCGCCAGTGGCGCGACGAGCGAGAGTGCGGCCAGCGCGGTCAACAGGGTCGGTCTCAGCGAACGGTGGGGCATGACGGCTCCGCTTCCTCGGCGACGAGTGCTTTCCTCGTCAGCGTGGCCGACGGATCCCCGGACGTCTGTAGGGCATTCGCCCTATACGGGCGCGCCGCGCGCCGCGCGCCGCGCCCTCGACGGACGGCTCGCTCAGCGCGGTTCGAGCAATCCGTTGCGGTGGGCGACGGCCGTCGCCTCGGCGCGACCGCGCACGCCGAGCTTGCGGTAGATCGAACCCGAGTGGTGCATGACCGTCTTCGGCGAGCACCCGAGCCGAACGGCGATCTCCTTGTTCATGAGACCGTCGGCGAGGAGCTCCAGCACCTCGAGCTCCCGGGCCGTGAGCGCGAACGGCGTCGGCACGCCGGACTCCTCGTCGACGTCGGCGTTCGCCCGGAGCCAGCGGACGGCGAGGGGCACGGCCTCCGAGATCGCGAGGCCTCCATCGCCCAGGAGCAGCGCAGGCCACGTGGATCCGAATCTCGCCTCGACGGCGGCGTTCGCGGCAGCGAATTGGTCGCGGGTCCGCGGCGGCATCGCGCGCTCGATCCGGTCGCGGTCCGCGCGCAGCGCGCCGAGCATCCTGGCGGCGAACTCGAGGTCGCCGAGCTCGACGGCGATGAAGGCGGCGTGGGCGAGCGAGATCTCGGAGTCGAGCGACCAGCCGCGCATGGCCCCCTGCGCGAGCTTCTCGGCGCACCAGTGCGCCGCCGCCCGGAAACGGCCGGCGTCGAAGGCCGCACTCGTCAAGGTCGCGAGGACGTATCCCTCCTGCGCCACGTCGTGCTGCCGCCTCGCGATTCCGAGCGCCGTCTCGAGCGAGGGCAGCGGCAGGTCCGCGGGGACCGCGCCGGGTGGCAGCGAGTGCAGGATGACCGTGGCCCCGACGATGGTGTACGCATCCTGCACCCGGGTACCCCGTTCGAACGCTCCGACCGACCGCGCGACCGCGCCGTCCAGGTCGCCGGCGGCGTGCGCGGCGGCCGCGAGCCACACCTCGAACCGCGCCGCCCACGCGGCGTGGGGCAGCGCCGCAGCTTCGGCCGCACCTGCTGCCGCCGAAGCCGCCGCGGCCCGCAGGTCGCCCGTGATGACGAAGTTCATGATCCCGAGGAAGTGCGCCTGGAGCGAGAGCAGCGGTTCGGTGCGCGGATCGATGAGCTCGACGGCGCGCCGGTGCCGTTCGGACACCGCTGCGGCGATGCCCGCGCCGTCGGGCGACAGCGCGAGCAGGTGCGCGCTCCAGAGCAGCGCGCGGGCCTGCGCTTCCCGCTCCGCCGACCCGAGGGCGTCGGCGCGCACGACCTCCTCGAGCAGGTCGCTCACACTCGCGCGTTCCGCGAAGCCGTTCAGCGTCGCGGCGCAGTCGGCGAGCCACCCGGCGGCGCGCCCGGGCTCGTCGGCGACGATCCGCCGTGCCTCTTCGACGAGGTCGCGCCGCAGCGACTGCACGGTCGCGATCGACGGGGAACCGGCCGCGGACTCGACGGCCGACGCCGCCTCGCGCAGCAGTGCGGCGAGCACCGCTCGCCGCCGGCGGGCGTCCTCGTCTGAGGAGGAGGTGGACTCGCGCGCGTACGCGCGGACGATCGGCAGCAAGTCGTATGCGGACGCGGGGCCGACCGAACGGCGCAGTTCGATGAGCCGGAGGTCGACGAGCTCCTCGAGTTCGTCGACGTTCTGGGCCGGTGTCCGCGCGCCGAGCGCTACGGCGACCTCGAGCGGAACCGGGCCGACGAACTCGGACAACTGCCGCAGCAGGCGACGCGCGGGGCCCGAGAGCTGCCGGCTCGTCGAGGCCAGCGCGGCGCGGATGCTGAGCTGGGCGCCGCCGCCCCGCGCGGAGAGCAGGTCGAGTCCCGCGGCGTCGCGACCGCGGCGGAGTTCCTGCACGAGACGGCCGGTGGAGAGCACCCGCACGCGAGCGGCGGCCAGTTCGATCGCGAGCGGGAGCCCGCCGACGAGTCGGCAGATCTCGGCGATCTCCCCGGCATTGCCGGGGTCGATCCGGAAGTCCGGGGAGCTGCGGGTCGCCCGATCGATGAAGAGCCGGACGCTGGGCTCCTCGCGGATCGCCTCGTAGTCGGCGTCCTCGCCCGGCACCGCGAGCGGGTGCAGGCGGATCGTCGACGCATCGAGTTCGAGCGGTTCGTTCCGGGTGACGACGATCGTGAGTTGCGGACAGGCCTCGAGCAGCGACTCGACCGACGTCCGTTCGACCTCGAGTTCCTCGGAATGGTCGACGGCGAGCACGACGCGGCCGCGCCCGATGCGCGAGGCGATGGCACCGACGCCCCCCGCGCCGCCTCGGCTGGTGAGCCCGAGCCGACGTGCCGCTTCGTCGAACGCGGAGCCGCCGTTCGAGGCGCCGGCGAGGTCGACGTTCCAGACGTCCGCGTCGCGGCGCGGCGTCGCGGAGAGCGAGACGAGCATCGCGGTCTTGCCGACTCCGGCGCGCCCGTTGATCGAGATGCAACGTGCACCGGACGCGAGATCGCGTTCGAGCGCGGCGGTCTCGCGCTGTCTGCCGTGCAGTTCCACGCACACCCCCGCGTCGCGCCCACGGAGAGCCCGTCCCAGCTGCGTCGCCCCCCGATGCCCATCGGGCCGAGCCCGACACGCGAAGCCTATTGGAGGACTTCTGCCGCCGGCCCGCCCCGAATGGGGGGCATGGCGGATGCGTGCATCAGACGAAAGAGGCCGTCGCCTCGCTGCATCGGGTGCGCACCGAACTCGCGCTGCAGCGGCGGATGATGCCGGAACGTCGCCGCAGGTGGGGGCAGGCTGCAGCGACGCGTCAGCCGTGCCGGTGCGACGTCCCCGCAGCGGGCGTGCCGCCGAGCAGGCGCGAGACGGTCGTCGGCGCGAAGCCCGCATCGCGCAGCCCGTCGACGATCGCGGGCACCGCATCGACCGATGGCGCATGGATGTCGTGGAGGAGGACGATCCCGCCGCGTTCGACCTCGAGCGCACGCTCGCGGAGCACGGCGGCGCCGGGTTCCTTCCAGTCCTCGGTGTCGATGCTCCAGAACACGAGGGGCAGGCCCGCGGCGGTCTGCACGCGGTCGTCCGAGGCGCCGTACGGCGGGCGCAGGGTGCCCGGCAGGATGCCCGTCGCCGCGAGGATCTCGTCCTGGGTGCGGTCGATCTCGGCGCGGAAGTCGGCGTCGTCGAGGCCGGTGAGGTCCGGATGGTCCCACGTGTGGTTGCCGAGCTCGTGCCCGGCATCGGCGACCCTGGCCGCCGTGTCGGGGCGCTTCGCGACGTTGCCGCCGAGTTGGTAGAACGTCGCGGGCACATGGGCATCGGCGAGTTCGTCGAGGAGGCGGTCGGTGTACGGCCCCGGCCCGTCGTCGAAGGTCAGCGCCATGCACGCCACGAGCGAGCAGTCGGGGACCTCCAGCCCGCCGGCCGGCGGCGCGAACGGCACCTCGGCGGCGAGCGCGTCGACGAGCGCGCGGCCGTCGGCGCTGAGCACGCCCGAGAGCTGCAGGATCGGCAGTCGCACGGGCACCGAGCGGCTGCCGCCGCCGGTGGCGGGCACGGGCGCATGCACGAGCAGGTCGCCGTCCTCGAGCACGACCGTGTCGGCCAGCGCCGCCGACTGGGTCGCCGGATCGGCGGTCGAGAAGTGCGAACCGGCCGGCGCGAGGAGCCCTGCGCCGGCGAGCGCCTCGTCGAGGAGTTCGGCGACCCGGTGCAGGCGGTCCGGGCTGAACAGCGTCGCACCGTCGCCGACGTACGCGCCGTCGCCGTCGGTGTAGAGCGTCACCGAGGACACGGTCGTCGCCTCGGCGGTGCGCTCGGTGCGCACGAGCCGTTCGCCGACGCGGGAGCCGGTGGCGGCGACGACGGTGCACCCGAGCGTCAGCGATGGGGCGGGCCGATCCGCCACAGGGGCGCACGCGTCGCCGCCGGCGCCCGGGTCGACGCCCGGTTGCGGCGCCCACGCGGCCCCCCGCGCAGCGGCGTACCCGCGCACGGCCTCGCCGGAGCGCCGCTCGACTTCGGCGCGCAGTTCCGGCAGTCCCGCGACGGAGGCCCAGCGGGCCACGACCGACCAGCCGTCGCCGACCGCGGCCGCCGTCCACGGCACCGCACCGGCGTCGACGCTCGGCACGACGGCTTCCGCGTCGACGACGGGATCGGGCAGCGGATCGGTCAACGGGGCCTGCGTGTGCGGCGGGATCTCGACGCCGCGGAGGTTCCCGTCGAAGACCTGCACGGACTCGGCCGCCTCGGCGCAGCCGACGAGCGCGACGGCGCTCACGGCGAGCACGCCGAGCGTGGTCTTCCGGTGCCGGCGGGTGAGCGCGGCGGCGCGGGTCAGCGCCGATCGTCCGGCGCCGAGCGCGCGCCGGAACGGGGTCGTCCGACGCCCGGAAGTCGGGATCTCGGGTCGGCGCACCGGACCACGGTAGTGCGGCGCGGCTGGGACGACGATGCGAGTCCCGCCGCCCGCCGGGCCCCGTGGAGGATGCGTGCGCCGCACGCACGGCGCCTGCGCGCATCGCGCCGTCCCCGCAGCGAATCTGCATGAGAGCGGCGGAAATGATCGGAACCGCGCGCCTAGCCTGGACTGATCGATCATCCATCGCGCTCGACCAGGGTCGAGACGCCGTTTTCGTGCGAACGGAGGTTCCTATGTCTGAGACTGCCGCCCTCACGCGCAAGTCCATCGTCGGAGAACCCGAGGTCGTCGAGGACGGTCGGAGCCCCATCGTCGGAGAACACGAATCCGGGAACGTCGTCGAGGACGGCGGGATCGCCGCCGGCGTCGAGCACGACCCCGCCTGGCTCGCCCTCAAGGACGCCGCGAACCGCATCCAGGCGCTCCAGGCCGCCGACGGCTCCATCCTCGACGAGTCAGCGCACGCCGAGGCATCCGCCCTCGTCGAGGCGATCGTCGACGGGATCGAGGCCCTCGCGCCGCGCTTCCCGCACGACGCCGACTACCTCGCCGCGCTCCCGGGCGACTTCCGCGCCTGGCAGGACGGCGGATTCGCCGCCCCCGACTTCCTCGACTCGCTCGTCGCCTTCGCGCCCGCCGAGCACCGCGTCGACGGGCTGCGCCACCTCGTCGTCTTCCCCATGACGACGCAGAACGGCTCCCGCGACCGCCATGTCGAGGCGCTGCTCGTCGAGGTGATCTGGCCCGAGTTCGTCGCCGCTCTCGAGGCGGGCGACTACTCGAACCGGCTCTTCGTCAGCCTCCGGCTCGTCGACTTCACGAGCGGCTACGACACCGACTCGGCCGTGCTCTTCCCCGAGACCGTCGCGATGCGGGAACTCCCCGCCTTCACCTGGGGCGCGATCTTCCAGGACCGCGAGGCCGCGCGCTACCGCCGCGTCGTCCGGGCGGCGGCCGACATCACGAAGCTCGAACTCCCCGCCGACGCGCTCGCGATCCTCGACGACCAGCGCCTCGCCGAGGAGACGTTCGTCATGTGGGACCTCATCCACGACCGCACCCACATGCGCGGCGACCTGCCGTTCGACCCGTTCATGATCAAGCAGCGGATGCCCTTCTTCCTCTACTCGCTCGAAGAGCTGCGCTGCGACCTCACCGCGTTCCGCGAGTGCGTCGCGATCGAGCGCACGCTCCGTGCGAAGCAGGATGACTCGGAGCTGACCGACCTCGAGGCGCAGACCCTGGAGCGGGCGAAGCACGTGCAGTACGCCGTCATCTTCGACCGCATCTTCCGTTTCGCCATCACCGGATCGCGCGTGCGCAACTACGACGGACTCGGCGGGCAGCTGCTGTTCGCGTGGCTGCACCGGCGGCACGCCCTCGAGTGGACGGACACGGCGCTCGCGTTCGACTGGGACGCCGTGCCCGAGGCGGTCTCCGCGCTCGGCGACGCGATCGACGAGCTCTACTGGGAGTCGATCGACCGACCGAAGACGGCGCACTGGCTCGCGGCGTACGAGCTCGTCCGCTCGGTGGTGGAGCCGCACCCGGCGTCGGTGTGGGCCGAGGGCCTGCCGCGCGAGGTGCTCGCCGGTGCGCCGAAGGGCTACACCGACCTCGTGATGGACGACGAGTTCCCGCTGTCGATGTTCTACGAGGCGCTCGACAAGAAGCTGCAGCCGGTCATCGCCTCGACGGTCGGCATTACCGGCGCGAGCGCGTAGCGCCCGCCCCTCCGCCGATCCGTCAGCGCAGGATGCCGCGGCGGCGCGCCTCGGAGACGGCGGCCGTGCGCGAGCTCACGTCGAGCTTCGTATAGATGTGCGCGAGGTGGGACTTCACGGTCGTCTCGGTCACGAAGAGCTTCGCGGCGACCGCCGTGTTCGAGCGACCCGCCGCGACCTCCTCGAGCACCTCGATCTCGCGGGCGCTCAGGCTCGTCTGCGGGGTGCGCATGCGTGAGAGCAGACGGGACGCGATCACCGGGGCGAGGGCGCTCTCGCCGTTCGCCGCGGCGACCACGGCGGCCGTGAGCTCGTGCGGCGGCGCGTCCTTCAGCAGGTAGCCGCTCGCACCGGCCTCGACGGCGCCGAGGATGTCCGAGTCGGCGTCGTAGTTGGTGAGCACGAGCACGTACGGCGGCGCGGGCAGCGCCCGGATCCGGCCGGTCGCCTCGGCGCCGCCGCCGCGGCCGTCGGGCCCGAACTGGAGGTCCATCAGCACGACGTCGGGGTTCTCGCGCGCCGCGGCGGCGACGGCCTCGTCGGGAGTCGCGGCCTCGGCGACGACCTCGAACCCGTCCTCGGAGCCGAACAGCGCGCGCAGCCCGGCGCGGACGATCGGGTGGTCGTCGGCGATCACGAGCCGGATCATGCGCGGGCCCCCGATCCGTCGGTGCCGACCGGGGCATCCGGCCCGTCCCCGGCCGCCGGTCCGACGGGGTCGAGGGCCAGTTCGACCGCCACCGTCGTGCCGCGCCCCGGCGCCGAGTCCACCTGCAGCGTCCCGCCGAGCTGCTCGATCCGCTCCCGGGCGGCCTGCAGGCCGAAGGAGTCCGTGCGGCCGGCCGACGAGGCATCCGCCGCCGCGCCCGTCTCGAAGCCGCGCCCGTCGTCGGCCACGACGAACCGCACCCGGTCGCCCTCCACCGTGAGCACGATCTCGGCGTTCGTCGCTTCGGCGTGCTGGACGACGTTGGCGATCGCCCCCTGCGCGATGCGCAGCAGCGCCGCCTGCAGGTGCATCGGCAGCGGCACCGCGTCGGAGACGCGCACGTGCACGGCGAGCCCTTGGGGCGCCCAGTGCGTCGCGGCCAACCGCCGCAGCGCCCCGCCGAGGCCGTCGTCGTCGAGGTTCGGCGGCGTGAGCTCCCGGATGAAGCGGCGCGTGTCGGCGAGCCCGGCCGCGGCCGTCTCCCGAGCGAGGCGCACGTGCTCGACGCCGGGACCGTCGGGGTCGGCGCGCTCGGCTGCGTGCAGCAGCAGCTGGATGCTCGAGAGCCCCTGCGCGACGGTGTCGTGGATCTCGCGGGCGAGCCGCGCGCGCTCGGCGAGGATCCCGGCTTCCCGCTCGGTCGCGGCCAGCCGCCCGCGCGCGGCGGCGAGCTCGGCGAGCAGCCGTTCCCGCTCCGCCGCTTCCCGGGCGAGCGCCTGATAGCCGAGGCCGATCATGACCGCCACCGCCGCCCCGATGAGCGGGCCGACGACTCCGCCGACGGTCCAGCCGCCGTGCAGTCCCAGCGCGATGACGGAGACCACCGCGGTCGCGGCGACGGCCGCGATGCCCGTCCGGCCGCCGAGCAGGTGCAGATCGAGGAAGAACAGCGGGAACGCGAGGTAGGCGGCATCCGGGATGAGCCAGACGAGCACGACCCACTCGAGCGTCACTGCGGCGAGCCAGACGAGGCCGCCGAAGCGTCCTGAGAGGGGCGCCCCGCCGACGACGAGACCGCCGGCGACGTAGGTGGCCAGGAACACCGCTGCGCAGACGAGCACGGCGACCGTGTCGTACGAGCCCGAGAGCAGCGCCCGCGCCCCGACGAAGGCCGTGAGGCCGACGACGAGCACGTGCAATCCGGCCCGCAGCCCGACGAAGACGGGGGTCGGTGCGAGATGGGCCATGCGGCGGACTCTACGCGAGCGGATCGGCGGGCTCATCGTCCGAACGTACGATCGGCGGCTCCGCCGTTCGCCCTCCGGGAGGCCGTTCGCGCGACCGATGACCGCGGGGATCGATCGCGGGAGCATCGAATCGGTCGCCGAGATCGGCGACCGGAAAGGATGCCATGTTCGTCGCACTGCGCGACCTGCGCTTCGCCCGCGGGCGGTTCATGCTCATCGGATCGGTCGTCGCCCTCATCACGATCCTCGTCGGGTTCCTGAGCGGACTGACCGGCGGGCTCGCCGCCCAGAACGTCTCGGCCGTGCTGTCCGTCCCGGCCGACCGGCTCGTCTTCTCCGGGGCGCCGGTCGGCGCGGATGCCGCGGACGCGCAGCCGAGCTTCGCGGACTCCGAGGTCACGGCCGCCGACGCCCAGGCGTGGGCCGCGATCGACGGGGTGAGTGCCGTGCAGCCGATCGGCATCTCGCAGACCCGGGCCGAGGCCGACGGCGCCACCTCCTCGATCGCCCTGTTCGGCGAGCTTCCCGGCTCGGGCGAGGGTGCACCGTCCCGCGACGGGATGCTCGTGCTGCCCCGGACCGTGGCCGACGACCTGTCGGTGTCGGCCGGCGACGGCGTGCGGATCGGGGGTGCCGAGTACACCGTCGAGTCGATCGGCGACGACCGTTGGTACAGCCACACCCCCGTCGTCGGGATGTCGCTCGACGACTGGCAGGACTTCGCGGCGGCCACGGGCGACCCCGGCGCCTTCGCGACGGTGCTCGCGGTCTCGGGCGGCGCCGACTGGGAGGCCGCGGCCGCCGCGACGGGCACGCAGTCCACGAGCATCCTCGGATCGCTGCTCGCGCTCAGCGCGTTCAAGTCCGAGATCGGCTCCTTGCTGCTCATGGTCGCGATGCTCTTCGGCATCTCGGCGCTCGTGATCGGCGCGTTCTTCACCGTTTGGACGATGCAGCGCTCGGCCGACATCGCCGTGCTCAAGGCGCTCGGCGCGAGCACCCGCTCGCTCGTCCGGGACTCGCTCGGCCAGGCGCTCGTCGTGCTCGTCGCGGGGATCGGCATCGGCCTCCTGGTCGTGTGGGGGCTCGGCGCCCTCGCCGGCACGGCCCTGCCGTTCCTGCTCAGCCCGATCACGACCCTCCTCCCCGGCGTCCTCATGGCCGTCGTGGGACTCGCGGGGGCGGCCTTCGCCCTCCGATCCGTCACCGCCGCCGACCCCCTCACCGCACTCGGGAGCAACCGATGATCCGTCTGGACGACCTCACCCTCTCCTTCCCCGACGGCGACGGCCGCGTGACCGCGGTCGACCACGTCTCCCTCGTCGCCCGGCCGGGCACGGCGACCGCGATCACGGGCCCGAGCGGCTCGGGCAAGTCGAGCCTGCTCGCCCTGGCGTCCACGCTCATCCGACCCGACGCGGGCCGCGTGCTCATCGACGACGTCGAGGCGAGCGCCCTGAACCGGAACGAGGCCGCGTCGCTCCGCCGCGAGCGCATCGGGATCGTCTTCCAGCAGTCCAACCTGCTGCCCTCCCTCACGGCGCAGGAGCAGCTCGAGGTGATGAACGAGCTCGGCGCCCCGGGCAGCCGTGCTCGCCGCAGCGGGATCCCGGCTCGGGCCGCGGAGCTGTTGGACGCCGTCGGCCTGTCGGTGCACCGGGGCAAGCGGCCTCATCAGCTCTCGGGCGGACAGCGGCAGCGGGTGAACATCGCGCGCGCGCTCATGAACGAGCCGCGGGTGCTGCTCGTCGACGAGCCGACGAGCGCCCTCGACCAGGAGCGCGGCGCCGAGATCATCGAGCTCATCCTGCGGCTGACCGACGAACTCGACACCGCGACGCTCCTCGTCACCCACGACCTCGTGCACCTGCCGCGCATGCACGCCGTGGTGCGGATGGTCGACGGCCGGCTCGAGCCGTGGGTGCCGGCGCCCGTCGCGGCCTGAGCCGTCCCCGAGGCGGGGCGGCGGACCGCCGCCGACCGCCTCCGCGCCCTACGCGAAGGCGCGGTAGCCGCTCGAGGACATCCCGCTC
The DNA here is from genome assembly GCF_009789225.1 of Agromyces seonyuensis. Taxonomy (GTDB): domain Bacteria; phylum Actinomycetota; class Actinomycetes; order Actinomycetales; family Microbacteriaceae; genus Agromyces; species Agromyces seonyuensis. Next base: position 17,072 of record NZ_WSTA01000049.1, read on the forward strand.
GCCCAGCAGCCGCCGCCTTCGGACGGCGCGGAACCGGCGGCCCCGTAGAGCGCGGCCTGCCAGGCGGCGCGGGTCGCCTCGTCGAGGCCCTCGGGCTCTGCGGCGAGGATGCCTCCGGGCGGCGCCGTGTACGCCGGGTTCCAGTACTGCCAGTAGCGGTACTCGAAGCCGGCCGAGGACATGCAGGCGCGCACCTCGTCCTGGAAGGCGAGCCACGCCTCGCGTTCGGTCGGCACTTCGGGGCCCGGAGCCGCGGGCAGATCGGCGGCCAGCGGGGCGCCGGCCGCGACGGCGGCCTCGGCCGCCGCCTGTCCGACGGCGCGGCAGCCGCCGGGGTCGGGCGTGGGAGTGGGATCGGGGGTCGGGTCCGGGGTGGGCTCCGGCGTCGGGGTCACGGGCGGCTCGGTGACCGGCGGCTCCGCGGTCTCGGGCACGGCGTCGGTCCCCTGCTCGGCCTCGGCCTCAGACTCGTTCACCGGCTCGGCGTGGAACGCGGACGACGTCGCGGCCCCGTCGGCCGCCCCGCCCGCGTAGGCGGCGTACCAGGCTGCCTCCTCGTCGGCGCTCAAGCCCGTGGGCAATGGGCTGCCGCCGTACCACCACTGCCACGGCAGATACTCGAAGCCGGCTGCGCTCATGCAGTCGCGCACGACGGCCTCCTGCCCGAGCCACTCGCGTCGGACGCCCTCGGTGAGGTACGCCGGGTCCCCGACGGTCGTGTACGGGTTGTACTCCGGCGACATGGGGTCGGTCGCGGGCACGTCCGGCGCATCCGTGGTCGGCGGCGCGCTCGTCGGCGGAGCGCTCGGCGTCGGCGCGGTGCTCGGCGTCGGGGTCTCGGATGACTCGGGCAGCGCGCTCCCGGCATCGCCGGGCACCGAGCTGGACCCGGAGTCGTCCCGGTCGGGATCGAAGGTGCCGCCGGCGATCACGCCGTCGAGCGAGCGCAACCCGGCCTGGGTTCCCGCCGCGAGCGCGAGACCGGAGACGGCCAGCGCCCCGACCCCGACGGCGGCGACGAGACCGAACACCCGTGTCCGGCGCAGCACCGACGGCGAGATCCGCTCTCGCGCATCTCGGGTCGTCTTCGGGGGGCGACCGAGCATGCGGTCACCCTACGGAGGCGGCCGGAAGGCCGCAAATCCGCGGTTCAGCGAACTTTGCCGAAGCGGGCGGCGACCTTCTTGAGCCGGTCGGGGCTCGCGAGGAGCCAGGCACCGGCGAGCGCGGCGAGCGAGAGCACGAAGAGTCCGACGCCGAGCCACGGCGCGTCCTCCTGGGCGGCGTACATCGCGGAGAGGTTCGCGAGCGGCCCGTTCAGGAGCACGAGGCCGACGTGGAGCACCACGAAGACGAGGAAGCCCCAGAGCACGAGCACGTGGACCTTGCGGAAGAGCGACTCCGAGAACCAGCGGTTCCAGCGCCCCTCCTGCGGCCAGACGCTCGAGAGGCGGAGCCCGGTGAGCACGGCCAGCGGCGCGAGGATGAAGACGACGCCGAAGTAGCTGAGCAGTTGCAGCGCGTTGTAGCTCAGCCACGGGTCCTCGGTCGGCCACTGGAGCGAGGCGTACTGGAGGAACGCGGAGAGCGCGTGCGGGATGACGCTCCAGTCGGTCGGCACGATCCGCATCCACTGGCCGGTCGCGAAGAGCAGCACGGCGAACACGATGCCGTTGAGCACCCAGAGCGCGTCGAGGCTGAGGTGGAACCAGACGTGGATGGAAAGGCGTCGCGGCGGGCGCTTCGTGCGGATCGGCCCGTCGTTGTCGCGCGTCCAGAACGCCGGCGGGCGCTTGCGCGACTTGATCTGGAACGCCGTGCGCACGATGAGCAGCAGGAACAGCGAGTTCAGGAAGTGCTGCCACGACAGCCAGGCCGGGATGCCGAGCGGGGCGCCCGCGGGCAGCGGGACGAAGCCGGACCAGTCGGCGATGAACGCCTCGACGGCGGGGATGCGGCGCACGAGGATGCCGAGCGCGAAGACGATCACGAGACCGCCGACGATCGCGAGCACCCAACGGATGCCCAGCCGGACGGCGCGCTTGCGCGGGTCGACGGCGGTCGCCGGGCCGCCGGGCGCCGGCGCGCTCACCGGAGACCCGCCCCGGCGGGCGCGCGGAAGCGTTCGGCGGTCGGATTCTGCACGAAGCGACGATACCGAGCGGCGCTGGGAAGCGTCGAACCGTCTCGCCCGGCGACGTTTCGTGACGAAGTTCGCGGACCGGTTCCGTTCTCCCATCCGGTAGGGGAGGATCGAGCGCGTGTCTCCCGGTTCGGACTGGTTCGGCCTGATGGTGAGCGTGCTCCCCGTCGGGGTCGCGGTCGCGTGGGCGGCGATGCGATTCCTGCGCGTCGACCGCACCGTCCCGCCGCGGTTCCACGGCCGCGCCCTGCTCATCATCGGCGTGCTGTTCGCCGCGGCGGTGCTGCTCGTGCTCGCGGCGATGGTCAGCGGCCCGGGCCGGCACTTCGGCGACGGCCCCGCATTCGCGCTCATCCTGCTCGCGACCCTGCTCGCGGGCAACGCGTTCCTCGGCTTCATCGTGCTGACGCTGCTGCGCATCTTCCCGCAGGCCCCGCGCGCCCCGGGCGCCTGACCCTCAGCACCCCTCTGGGGCCGAAGCCCTCAGCCCTCCGGCGCGTCGGTCGCCGGCGGCGCTTCGGGTTGAACGGCGGCTTCGGCGCCGCGCTCGCCCGCCGTGTCCGCATCGCCGCCGCGACGCCGGCTCGCCGCGAGGAACGGCAGCGCGATCGCCTGCACGAGTCCGCTGAGGGCGAGGGAGGCCGGGTAGCCCCAGACGTCCGCGCTGCGGCCGAGGGCCGGCTGCACGACGACGCCGCCCGCGCTGCCGAGCAGCGAGTCGAAGCTCAGCACCGTCGCGCGCTGCGCCGAGGGGATGAGGTCGTTGAGGTAGGCCTGGCGCACCGGCCCGGCCACGGCATCCGAGACGCCCCACACGACGACGATCGCGACGGCGACCCAGAACGAGCCCGTCAGCCAGAGCGCGACGAGCGCGAGTGAGCTCACGGCCGTCGCCGCGATGACGACGCTCGTGCGCTTGCGCACCCGCCGCCGCACGCGCGGGGCGAGCCAGCCGCCGAGGATGCCCGCGGCCGACAGCAGCGCCGCGGCGAGACCCGCGATCGAATAGGCGCCCTCGTCGCCCCAGAGCTCCAGCAGGTAGGGCTGCATCGCGTAGAAGGCGTAGAAGCCGACGCCCGTCACGAACGGCGACGCGAGCATGAGCCATCGCACCGGCGGGTTGCCGAGGCCGGAGTGCACTGAGTCGGCGAGCAGGCGTCGCGTCGCGCGCAACGGATGCCCGTCGCGCGCGGGCGTGAATCCGAGGTCGCGCATGAGCCACGCCGCGACGCCGAACATGACGAGCAGCACCCCGGTGCGCACGAGGAACGGCACGCCGAGGTCGCTCCACTGCGCGATCACACCGCCGGCGACGGAGCCCACGAGCATCGCGATGCTGCCGACGATCGTGGCGCGGCCGAACACCGCCTCGAGCGAGCCCGTGTAGCCCGTGGCATCCAGCGCGTCGACGAGCCAGGCCTCGGTGGCGCCGGAGAAGAACGTGAAGCCGAGCCCGAGCAGGATCGACACGACCGCCCACGCCCAGAAGGGGGACTCCCAGAGCCAGAGCAGCCAGTAGAGGGCGGTCGTCGTCGCGAGCGTGAGCGTGCCGAGGAGGTAGGAGACCCGGCGGCCCCACATGTCGGCGACGACGCCGGTCGGCACCTCGAAGACGAGCATCCCGAGCGAGAAGAACGCGTTCGCGGCGAACGCCTCGAAGTTGGTCAGGCCCGCGTCGAGCAGGAAGAGCGTGTTGACGCCCCAGATGAACGAGGCCGCGAGGGTGTTGCCGGTGAGCAGGATCAGATAGACGGCCTGCACCCGCCCGGGCGTGCTCGTCGGCGCATCCGGCCGCACCGTCTCCCCCATGGATGCCATGGTGCGCCGGTCGGCGCCTCGCGGCCACCCCCGGGAACCGACTGCACGCAGGTCGGCGGGCGAGAGTTCGCGACCTCATCGGGGCGGTTCGCCCGCTCGAGGGTCGGAGGGCACTACCGTCAACCGCATGGTCAGGTTTCTCATCGGCATCGGGATCTCGCTCCTCTCGGCCGCGTTCGGGCTGCTCGTCGCCTCGTGGGTGCTGCCCGACTTCCACCTCGAGTGGGGCGGATTCCTGATCGCCGTCATCGTGTTCACGGTCGCGCAGGCGATCCTCTCGCCCTGGATCTTCAACCTCGCCCGCAAGTACGCGTCGGCCGTCCTCGGCGGCATCGGCCTGGTCTCGACGTTCGTCGCGCTGCTCGTCGCGAGCCTCTTCCCGAACGGCATCGTGATCGACGGCATCGTGACGTGGATCCTCGCGACCCTCGTGATCTGGATCATCACGGCGCTCGGCGCCTGGCTGCTCCCGCTCTGGTGGCTCAAGGAGCGCCGCGAAGACCGCAAGGCCTGAGGCGCGCATCGGCCCGGGCCACCGCTTCCGGCGCGCGCGGTAGCGTCGGAGGATGAGCCAGTCACCCGTCCCCGCCGACCTCGTCGACCTGCTCGAGCGCCCGCTGTTCGGGATGCTCGGCACGATCCGCCCGAACGACACCGTGCAGGTGAACCCGATGTGGTTCGAGTACGACGGCGAGCACCTGCGCTTCACGCACACCACGTACCGCCAGAAGTACCGCAATCTGGCGCACAACCCGGCGATGAGCCTGCTCGTCGTCGACCCCGACGACCCGATGCGCTTCCTCGAGTGCCGCGGGAAGCTCGTCGAGATCGTGCCCGACCCGACCGGGGCCTTCTACAGCCGCCTCGACGCGCGCTACGGCAGCGCCGACCCGATGACGCCTCCCGATGCCGTCGACCGCATCATCCTCGTGATGTCGATCGAACGCACCCAGCGCAAGTAGCGCCTCACCGGTTGATGCGGTCGCCCGCCCACGTGAGGTCGGCGTCCGCGGGCAGCGGAAGCGCCTCGAGGCCCGGCGTCGCGCAGATCGCCGCGACGAGTTCGGCGCTGCCGCCGACGAGTGTCGAGTCGAAGTCGACCTCGGTCGCGAGCACCCACGCGCGGTCGTCGGGCCAGAGCAGGCTCGGCGACTCGGTGCCGAAGCCTCCCGACCGGGGGTCGGCCCACGGCGCGCGCGCCGGCCAGGCCGGATCGGCGAAGTCGGCGGCGCCCGCCCGGAACAGCACGTACGCGCGATGGGGCAGTTCGAAGCGCGCTCCGCCCGAGATCTCGTCCGAGAGGATGCCCGGCTGCCACGACTCCCGGCCCCACGGTCGCTCGAACGGCTGGTGCACCGAGTGCGCGAGGAATTCGCGGTGGCGGGCGTCCGCCTCGTCGTCGCCGTCGGTGAAGGTCAGCACCGCGCGCGACGGGCCGAGGCCCATGGCGCCGACGAGCCCGCCCCAGCCTTCCCAGACCGCGGCGACCCCGCTATCCGGGGTCGTCGTGGCGCCCGCGAGCACTCCGGCGAGCGCGGCGAGGCGTTCGGGGTCGAGCCGCCCGATCGCCGGGTCGGAGTACTGCCACCCCGCCGCATCCCGGGCGCGGGAGCCGCCGTACGGGTCGTCGGAGCCGAGGAGCCGGTTCCACTGCGCCTCGGGGTGCATCGTGCGGCCGAAGGCCTCGGCCGTCTCGGCCCACGTCACCGCCTCGGTGTCGATCTCGGGCCGGTCGTCGGCGAAGTCCGCCCAGGCGTCGCGGTGGCGCTCGACCGGCTGGGGCGGCCAGTCGCGGCCGACGGGCCGCTCGCGGTAGGCGGGGTGCAGCACCCGGGCGTAGGCCGCGAATCCGCGCGGCACGACGTCATGGATGCTCCGTCGCCACGGGTCGTCGAGTCGGTCACGGAGCCAGTCGCCCAGAGCGACCTCGTCGGTCCACTGCATCCGGCCACGCTAGTCGGCTCCGCCGCCCGGCGGAGACGGCGCGATCCGTCGCGCGGGGGATCCGCTCCGACCGCCCGCTCGGTAGCGTGGCGGGATGACCGCCGCGACCGTTCCCCTGCGCTTCCGCGCGGGCGCCGCGACCCCCGCGCCGCCGGTCGTGCCGGGCGTCGAGTGGGTGCGCCCGAGGCCCGACGCCCGAGGCATCCGCAACGACGCGATCCTCGCCGCGCTCATCGCCGCCGGCATGGTCGTCGGCATCTTCCTGACGCACGATGCCCGCATCTGGTCGGACCCGGCGCCCTGGTGGGCCTCGGTGGTCTGGATCGCGGCGTCGAGCGTCCCGCTGATCTGGCGCCGGGTGCAGCCCGAGCTCGTCGCCCTCGTCGTCTGCCTCGCCTACGGTTTCGGCACGACATTCCAGGCCATCGAGCTCGTCTTCAGCCAGATCGCGCTGTTCATGGTCGTCTACGCGGTCGGGGCGTGGGGACGCAACCGCATGCGCGCCGGCATCGTGCGCGGCGTCATCGTCGTCGGCGAGTTCACGTGGCTGTTCGTCGTGCTGCTCCAGTCGTCCAACATCGTCGACCCGCCGGATGCCCGCCCCGACGCGGTGCTCTCGCCCTACGTCGCATACTCCCTCATCCAGATCATCACCAACATGCTCTTCTTCGGCGGCGCCTGGCTCTTCGGCGACCGCTCGTACGCCGCCGCCCGCGAGCACGCCGCCCTCGAGCAGCGCACGGCGGAACTCTCCGCGGAGCGCGAACGCTCTCGCGACCAGGCCGTGCGGCTCGAGCGCGTTCGCATCGCCCGCGAGCTCCACGACTCCGTCGCCCACCACGTCTCGGTCATGGGCGTGCAGGCGGGTGCCGCGCGGCGCGTGCTCGAACGCGACCCGGCGGCCGCGACGAGCGCCCTCACGTCGATCGAGTCGAGCGCCCGCGAGGCGGTCGACGAGCTGCACCGGCTGCTCGGCACCTTGCGCGAGGCCGGTTCGAGCGCCGACGGCGTCGACCCCGCCGGCGCGTCGGCGTCGACGCTCAACGTCGCCCGGATCGGCGACCTCGTCGCGGAGACCCGCGAGGCCGGCCTGCCCGTCGAGTTCACCGAGCTGGGAGAGGCCCGGCCGGCGCCGCCGAGCATCCAGGTCGCCGGCTACCGCATCGCGCAGGAGGCGCTCACGAACGTGCGCAAGCACGCGGGGCCGACCGCCCGGGCCGACGTCCGGGTGCGCTGGAGCACGTCGGCCGTCGAGATCGAGGTCGTCAACACCGGCACGACCGCGTCGCGCTCCGGCTCGCGCGCCGAGGGGCTCGGCCTCATCGGCATGCGCGAGCGCGTGGACGCCCTCGGCGGTTCGCTCGAGACCGGACCCCGTTCGCAGGGCGGCTACCTCGTGCGGGCGTCGCTGCCGCTCACGGCCGCGACCGCCGCCGATCCCGCGACGGATGCCGCACCGGAGCGGTCCGAGTGAGCGACCTGCGCGTCCTCATCGTCGACGACCAGGCCCTCGTGCGCGGCGGGTTCCGCACGATCCTCGACTCCGAGCCCGGCATCTCGGTCGTCGGCGAAGCCGCCGATGGGGCGGCCGCCGTCGACCTCGCCCGGGAACTCGACCCCGACGTCGTGTGCATGGACGTGCAGATGCCCGGCGTCGACGGGCTCGAGGCCACGCGTCGCATCGTCGCCGATCCCGGCATCCGCGCCGCAGTGCTCGTGCTCACGACCTTCAACCGCGAGGACTATCTCTTCGAGGCCCTCGACGCCGGGGCATCCGGGTTCCTGCTGAAGAACTCGTCCCCCGAGCAGCTCATCGAGGCCGTCGGGGTCGTCGGACGCGGCGACGCCCTGCTCTCCCCCGACGTGACCCGCGCGGTCCTCGCCCGGCTCGTCGGCGCCGGGTCGTCCGGTGCCGCGCCCGGAGCCCGGTCCGAGGACGCATCGCGACCAGGCGATTCGACCGGTCGCGGAGCGCCGCGGCCTCGGGCGGAGCGGCACGGGGCGGACGGGCACGTCGGAGCGCGCCCGCACGAGCAGCTGACCGAGCGTGAGGCCGAGGTCCTCGGGCTCGTCGCCCTGGGCATGTCGAACCAGGAGATCGCGTCGAAGCTCTACCTCGGCGAAGCGACCGTGAAGACGCACGTCTCCAAGGTGCTCCAGAAACTCGGCGTTCGCGACCGCATCCACGCGGTCGTCTACGCCTACGAGCACGGCCTCGTCTGAGCCGGGCGGCACCGGCCCCTTGACGCGGAGGCTCCCGCGGCGGGACCGTGAGCCATGAGCCTCATCGTGGAGCAGATCGTCACCGCCGACGGCTACGCCGCCGACGAGCACGGCGGCATCGGGTTCTTCGAGGCGGGTCCCGACGACGAGGACCACACCGGCGTCGACGCCGACCAGGTCGCGTTCCTGCACCACGTCGACGCGATCCTGCTCGGCGCGAACACCTACCGGATGTTCGCCGACTACTGGCCGAGCGCGGACCCGCAGGCCGAGCCCGTCACCGAGCCCATCAACCGGCTGCCGAAGTTCGTCGTCTCCAACACGCTCACGACGGCCCCGTGGGGCGAGGAGCACTCGGTGCAGATCCTCGCCGGCAACCCGATCGACACGGTCGCCGCGCTCAAGGCGCACTTCCACGGCATCGTCGTGTGGGGCAGCCTGCAGCTCACCGACGCGCTCTTCCGCGCCGGTCTCGTCGACCGACTGCGCCTCCGCGTCGTGCCGACGCTCCTCGGCTCAGGCCGCTCGTACACCCCCGACGGGCTCGGCCTGCTCGGTCTCGAACTCGACCACGTGTTCCAGCACCCGAGCGGACACCTCACCCTCGAGTACGCCGTGCGGCGCGACCCCCCGCCGATCGAGTAGGCGCGCAGCGCCCTCCCCGCCGATCGAGTAGGTGCGCAGCGCCGTATCGAGATCCCCGCAGCGCCGAATCGAGATCCCCGCAGCCCTCTCCCCCTTCCGGGGGAGCGCACCGCCGTCCGAAGACCCGTCGCTGGGCGGATGCCTCGGCGCCGCGTCATCCGTAGCGTCGGAGACATGCTCGAACTCACCGGGATCACCAAGGCCTACGGCGGCCGACGGGTGCTCGACGACATCACGTTCACGGTCGGCGACGGCCGCATGACGGGATTCGTCGGCGGCAACGGCGCCGGCAAGACCACCACCATGCGCATCATCCTCGGCGTCCTCGCCTCGGACGGAGGCGCCGTCACTCTGAACGGCACGCCGATCACCGCGGCCGACCGCCGCCGCATCGGCTATATGCCCGAGGAGCGCGGCCTCTACCCGAAGATGAAGGTGCTCGAACAGATCGTCTACTTCGGCCGCCTCCACGGCTGGAACGCCGAGGGCGCCCGCCGCAACGCGGTCGAACTGCTCGAACGCCTCGGCCTCGAGGAGCGCATGGACGACACCCTCGAATCGCTCTCGCTCGGCAACCAGCAGCGCGCGCAGATCGCGACCTCGCTCGTGCACCGCCCCGAGCTGCTCGTGCTCGACGAGCCGTTCTCCGGCCTCGACCCGATCGCCGTGCAGACCGTGCAGCAGGTGCTCGCCGACGCGGCCGCCGACGGCGCGCCCGTGCTCTTCTCCTCGCACCAGCTCGACATCGTCGAGCGGCTCTGCGACGACCTCGTCATCATCGCCGGCGGCACGATCCGCGCGGCGGGCTCGCGCGACGCGCTGCAGACCGAGTTCGGCGGCGCCGTCTACGAGATCGAGGTCGGCGGCGACATCGGCTGGCTGCGCGAGCAGGCCGGCATCCACGTGCTCGACTTCGACGGCGGCCGCGCCCGCTTCGAGGCCGACACCGACGCGGCGCGCGGCGCCGCCGTCGCCCGAGCCGCCGCCGGCGGCGACCTCCTGCGCTTCGGCCGGGAGCACACCACCCTCGCCCAGATCTTCACGGAGGTCATCCGATGAGCACCGCGACCCAGTCCCGCACGGCCCCCGCCTCCCTGGGCGGCAGCGGACGCGACGGCGTCACCGATCCGACGTTCTGGCAGTCGGTGTGGCTCGTCGGCCTCCGCGAGATCTCGACGAAGCTGCGCTCCAAGTCGTTCCTGATCTCGACCGGCATCACCGTGCTGTTCGTCATCGGCGCAGTGATGCTGCCGCAACTGCTCTCCGGCATCGGCGGTCCGACCACGGTCGCCGTCGTCGGGGGCACGTCGGCGGCCGCGTTCGAGGGCACCGACGTCGAGACGGTCGAGGTCGCCGACCGCGCGGCGGGCGAAGAGCTCGTGCGCAGCGGCGAGGCCGACGCCCTGATCGTGCCGAGCGACGACCCCACCGGCATGACTGTCGTCGCCCTCGACTCGGCGCCGACCGATCTCGTGCAACTGCTCTCCGTCTCGCCGGGCGTGGAGCTGCTCGACCCCGACGCCGTGCCGTGGGCCCTCGGCTACTTCATCGCGCTCGCCTTCGGCATCGTCTTCTACATGGCCGCCCTGACGTTCGGCGTGCAGATCGCGTCGGCCGTCGTCGAGGAGAAGCAGACGCGCATCGTCGAGATCCTGCTCTCGACCGTCTCGGCGCGGGCGCTGCTCGCGGGCAAGGTGCTCGGCAACTCGATCCTCGCGATCGGGCAGGTGGCGCTCATCGCGGTGGCCGCGCTCACGGGCCTCGTCGTGACCGATCAGCAGGTGCTGCTCGCCGGCGTCGGACCCGGCATCGCCTGGTTCATCGTGTTCTTCGTCGTCGGGTTCGTGATGCTCGCCGCCCTCTACGCCGGCACCGCCGCGCTCGTCTCCCGCGCCGAGGACGTCGGCACGGCGACCGCCCCCGTGACCTACCTCGTGATGATCCCGTTCTTCCTCGTGATCTTCCTCTTCGACAACGAGGTGGCCATGGGCATCATGAGCTACGTGCCGTTCACGGCGAACATCGCGATGCCGATGCGGGCCTTCCTCGGCACGGCCGAGTGGTGGGAGCCGATCCTCTCGCTCGTCATCCTCGCCGCCACGGCGATGCTCGCCCTCTGGATCGGCGAGCGCCTCTACCGCAACTCGCTGCTGAAGACCGGCGCGCGGGTGAAGTTCACCGAGGCGCTGAAGGGCTGAGCCACTACGTCGGTCGAGTAGCGGAGCGTATCGAGACCCGCGCCATCGGGTCTCGATACGCTCCTGCGTCGCTACTCGACCGGCGGATGCGGCGGCGCGCCGCGCCCGCCCCGCTCCGGTCTCCGCGGCAGACTCCACGGCATGAGCGATTCTCAGCCCGCCCCGGCGAGGCCCGGCGGCGGCATCCGCGAGCGCCTCATCGACGGCCTCGCCGTGTTCCTGCTCTCGGCGATCGCGGTGCTCACGGCGTGGTGCGGTTTCCAGTCGTCCAAGTGGGGCGGCGAGATGTCGATCGCCTTCAGCGAGGCGTCGAGCGCGCGGGTCCAGGCGACGGACGCCGCCTCGAGTGCCCGCGACGCCCGGTCGGCCGACACCGCGCTCTGGACGCAGTGGATCCTCGCGACGAGCCAGGACGACGCGGCGCTCGTCGGCTACATCGAGGCGCGCTTCTCCCCTGAGCTCGCGGTCGCCTTCGAGGCGTGGGATGCCGAAGGCCGCACCGCGGCCGGGCCGTTCGCCATGGCGGAGTACGTGCCCCCGGGCACCGAGCGGGCCGCCGAGCTCAACGCCCGCGCCGACCAGCGCTTCGCCGACGCCCTCGAGAACAACCAGCGCGGCGACAACTACTCGATCCTGACCGTGCTCTTCGCCCTCGTGCTCTTCCTCACCGCGATGTCGCAGCGCGAGATGGTGCGCTGGGGCAAGTTCACGCTGCTCGGGCTCTCGGTCGTCGCCGCGGTCGTCGGCATCGTCATCCTGGCGACCTTCCCGATCCGCATCTGACCGCCGCACGGCGGGCGCGGAGGCGACGGGTGGAACAATGTCCCGGTGCAGATCCACGACATCGAACGCAAGGGCTTCGCTTCCGACAACTACAGCGGCGTCCACCCCGAGATCCTCCAGGCCATCGCCGAGGCGAACGGCGGCCACCAGATCGCCTACGGCGAGGACGACTACACCGAGCGCCTCCACGAGGTCTTCGCCGGCCTCTTCGGCGACCAGGTCGAGGTCTACCCGGTCTTCAACGGCACCGGCGCCAACGTCACCGGCCTCACTTCGATGCTGCCGCGCTGGGGCGCGGTCATCGCCGCGGGCACGGCGCACATCAACACCGATGAGGGCGGTGCGCCCGAGCGCGTGGGCGGCCTGAAGCTGCTCACCGTCCCGACCGAGGACGGCAAGCTCACCCCGGAGCTCATCGACCGCGAGGCCCACGGCTTCGGCGACGAGCACCGCGCCCAGCCGGCCGTCGTCTCCATCACGCAGACCACCGAGCTCGGCACGCTCTACACGGTCGAGGAGGTGCGCGCCATCGGCGAGCACGCCCGCTCGCTCGGCCTCAAGCTCCACATGGACGGCGCCCGCATCTCGAACGCCGCCGCCGCCCTCGGCGTGCCCGTGCGCGAGTTCACGGTCGACGCCGGCGTCGACGTGCTGAGCTTCGGCGGCACCAAGAACGGCCTGCTCTTCGGCGAGGCCGTCGTCGTGCTGAACCCCGAGGCCTCGCAGGGCATGAAGTACATCCGCAAGTTCGACATGCAGCTCGCGTCGAAGATGCGCTTCATCTCGGCGCAGTTCATCCGTCTCATCGAGGACGACCTGTGGCTGCGCTCGGGCGCCCACGCGAACGCCATGGCGCACCGCCTGCGCGCGACCCTCGAGGCCGGCATCGACGCGGGCGAGCTGCCGGGCCTCGGCTTCGCCTACCCGACCGACGCGAACGGCGTCTTCGCCGTGCTGCCGGCGGGGGTCGCCGACCGCCTCCGCGAGCGGTTCCGCTTCTACGACTGGGATGCCGCTGCCGGCGTCGTGCGCTGGATGTGCAGCTTCGACACGACCGAGGCCGACATCGACGCCTTCGCGGCAGCGATCCGCACGGAACTGCAGCGCTGACGTCTCCGCTGGTCGAGGAGGGAGCGCAGCGACCGTATCGAGACCCGGTGAGTCGACCTGCCGGGTCTCGATGCACTTCGCTACTCGACCAGCGGGTGGTCGCTCCTCGACCGGCGGACGTCTCAGGGCAGGCGCGGCGGGATGCTCGCGCGGGCCGCGGCGAGGCGGCTCGCGCAGTCCGCGCGGCGCGTCTCGGTCGCCGCGCACCGCGCGGCCGTTTCGAGCAGCACGGCGGCCGCACGGTAGGCGCTGCG
>NZ_WSTA01000005.1 GCF_009789225.1 Agromyces seonyuensis
GGGAACAGCTGCGGAAGTTCGTGACCTGGGTCACCGGCAAGCACACGCAAGCCGAACTGGATGGCACCGCGACCGGCCGCTCGTTCCGGCGCCAGATCGCGTGGTGCTGGGACGTGCAGCCGAGCCTGGGCCCGTGCGAAACGATCCACCACGCCGTCCTCGTCGACGGCATCTGGGTCGGCACCTGGTGTCTGCTGATCGCGCTCAGCGACACCGGCCGCGTCCTGGCCTGGCAATGGTGCGGCGGGGAATCCGTAGCGGCATGGACGGCCCTGTTCGAGCGGATCCCCGCACCTGGCGTCCTCGTCAGCGACGGCGGGACCGGGCTGCCGACGGCGCTGCACACCTGCTGGCCCGAAACGAAGCACCAGCGCTGCCTGTTCCACCTGCAGATGAACATCACCCGGCACCTGACTCGCACCCCGCGCACCGAGGCCGGCCGCGCCCTGCGCGGCCTGGCCATGCAACTCAGCGGCATCTGGAGCATCGAGGACGCCATCGTCTGGCAGCAACGCCTCGATCAGTGGTGGCAGGCCTTCGGCCACCTCACCCGCGAACGCACCCTGCTGCGCAACGGACACTTCGGCTTCACCCACGACCGGCTCCGCAAGGCCTGGTTCCTGATCCGCACCGTCGTGGCCAGACAAACCGTGTTCACGTACCTGCTCTACGGCAACCCGCGCACGACCTCACCGCTGGAAGGCGGGATCAACAGCCAGATCCGTGACCTGCTCCGACGCCACCGAGGCATGAGCGAAGAACACCGCAGACGCGCCGTCGAGTGGTTCCTGACCCTCCACGAACTGCCACTCGAGCAGGCCCTCGCACTGGCCAAAACCACGCCCCCGAGCCCGACGAACAAGGCGACGCCACCCGAACACGCCTCGCCCTACGACACCGGACTCAGCGACGAAGAAGGCCTCTGGACCAGGAAAGGCTGGGCCGGACGCAGCTGACACGCCCGAGACATCCACTCTTTCTGGCCGATAACCCACAACCCCGAAACGAACCCGGAAAACACGAAAACCCCCGGCGAACCGGGGGTTTTCTCTGGTGGGCGATACTGGGATCGAACCAGTGACCTCTTCCGTGTCAGGGAAGCGCGCTACCGCTGCGCCAATCGCCCAAGGCTGATACAAGGTATCAGCTTGGAGGTGGATACGGGATTCGAACCCGTGTATACGGCTTTGCAGGCCGCTGCCTCGCCTCTCGGCCAATCCACCGTGAGCCTGGGTTCACCATCGGGTTCACCACCTCAGAATGAAACCGAGTCTTTCGACTCGGCTCCCATTCGAGCGGATGACGAGATTCGAACTCGCGACCCTCACCTTGGCAAGGTGATGCGCTACCACTGCGCCACATCCGCAATCGCGTCGGCTTCGGGTCTCTCGACTCGCTGCCTCGGCTAGCTCGTCCGCGTTGCTGCGAACAGGTAAAACCATAGCCCAGGGTTTCCGGCCTCGCAAATCGAGCGAAGCTGAGCGGCGTGTTCCGCAGGATTCCGCGGATGTTCACGGAACGGGGCCCTGCGGGCAGGTTCGCCCACCCCGTCCGGGAGTCCGAGAACGGTCCGCCACCACGGCCCTTCCGACCGATTGGGCGACGGGCAGACACTCCGTCGACGGGAATCATGACCGGTGCTCGCCGTTGCGGCGCGGCTGGCGCCGGCCGCGTCTTCCACCGGCCGCCAACGGGACCGCCGGCCTCCCCGTGGTCCCCGTCGGTGCACCGCGGCGAGCCGCGGCGCGCCCGGGCCGTCGCGTCGATGTGCAGAGTCACCGAATCGTCGGCTAGTATCTACCTCGCGGTTCCGGCGCGTTCGGGGTCGTACTTGGGCGATTGGCGCAGCTGGTAGCGCGCTTCCTTCACACGGAAGAGGTCGTCGGTTCGAGCCCGGCATCGCCCACGGAATTACCTCAGGAACCCCCGCCTCGGCGGGGGTTCCGTCGTTTCCGGGCTTGCCTCGCACCCGACACGCCAGGCCCGCTCCTCCGGCAATCCGCAGGATTCCGCCACGATCGTGATGAGCGCCCGCTCCCCCACGGGCGCGACGGAGGCGAAGATGTCGGTGCGGAATTCGTTGCTCGCGATCCTGTCCCAAGGCGCGTGCTACGGCTATCAGCTCAAGTCGGAGTTCGAACGACGGACCGGCGGCGGACGCCGCCTGAACGTCGGACAGGTCTACGCCACGCTCGAACGGCTGGAGCGCGACGGGCTCGTGGAACGCAGCGACGCCGACCCCGAAGGGCGCGCCTTCTTCGTCGCCACACCGGCGGGGCGCCGCGAGGCCGCCGACTGGCTGGCCGGCGAAACGTCGAACGGCGAGGAAATGCTCGACGGCCTCGCCGAGAAGCTCGCGCTCGCGCTCACCCTCGTGGGGGTCGACCGCGGCCGACTGCTGGACCGCCACCGCGTCGCCGTCGAGACGGCGCTCGCCGGCGCTCGGTCATCCCGGGACGGCGTCGTCGACCCGAACGAGACCGAGGGCCTCGCCGCGCTCGTCGTCGCGGACGCCCGCGTCGCCCGCCTGGAAGGCGTGCTGGAGTGGCTCGATCGACTCGAGGTGCGACTTCGGTCCGCGGCCGACGGCCACGCTCCGGCGCCGCTGCCGATCCACGGCGAGTCGCCGCGGCGGGGCCGCCCCCGCAAGGCCTCGTCGACCGCGGCCTGAGCCGGACGAGCGTCGCTCACCCTGGCCCCGGAGCCGGTCACCGGGTCGGATCGACCGCCCCGGCCACCGGCCCGATCAGGCCCAGCCGTAGCGGGCGCGCACCGCGTCGGCAATCCGGCCGTACGCGGCCGCGTCGAGCGCGGCGGCCTCACGACGCATCCCCTCGGCGCGCACCAGGAACACGCGACCGAGGTCGACCCAGCTGCCGCGGCCCGAGGCATCCCAGGCCCCGCTGCCGATGGCGAGGTACTCGGCTTCGCCGGCGTGCGCCTTGCTCGTCAGCTGCAGGGCGAGGAAGCCGCCTCGGCCGTCCGCCGCGACGACGACCACGGGTCGATCCTTGCCCCGGCCGTCCGCTTCCTCGTAGGGCACCCAGGTCCAGACGATCTCGCCGGGATCCGGCGCTTCGTCGTCATCCGGCGCGTAGGCGACGCGGACGCCCTCGAGGGAGCGCGGATCGATCTCGCGCGTCGCCGACGGCCCGCTGCGCCCGGGCGACTCCGCTGGAGCGCGGAAACCCGCCGGCACCCCGGTCGTGGGAGCGGGGGCGGCGGGCGGGGTGCTGCCGGAGCCGAAGAGTATCTCCAGGAAACGCCCGAGGGCGGTGGGGCGGCGCCGGGTGTTCGTCACACCCGTCACCGTACCCCACCGCCCTCGCGGTGGATCGGAGATCACGCGTCGGCGAGCGCGTAGCCCTCTTCGCCGTGCACGGCGGTGTCGACGCCGGCGATCTCGTCCTCGTTCTTGATGCGGAAGCCGATGGTCTTCTCGATCGCGAAGCCCAGGACCAGGGCGACGACGAACGAGTAGATCAGCACGCCGAGGGCCGCGACGAGCTGCAGGACGAGCTGCTCGTAGTTGCCGCCGACGAAGAGGCCGGTGCCCGTGGCGAAGAAGCCGAGGTAGAGGGTACCGATGAGGCCGCCGACGAGGTGCACGCCGACCACGTCGAGCGAGTCGTCGAAGCCGAGCTTCCACTTGAGCTCGATCGCCAGGGCGCAGACGGCACCGGCGACGACGCCGAGGACGAGCGACCAGCCCGGGGTCAGGTTGGCGCAGGAGGGGGTGATGGCGACGAGGCCCGCGACGGCACCGGAAGCGGCGCCGATCGAGGTGGACTTGCCGTCCTTGATCTTCTCGACGACGATCCAGCCGATGATGGCGGCGGCGGTCGCGCCCAGCGTGTTGACGATGATGAGGCCGACCGACGAGTCCTCGGTGCCGAGGAGGTTGAAGGTGCCCTCGGCGCCGGCGTTGAAGCCGAACCAGCCGAACCAGAGGATCGAGGCGCCGAGCATCACGAGCGGCACGTTGTGGGGCTTGTTGATGCCCTTCTGGAAGCCGACGCGCTTGCCGAGGACGATCGCGAGGGCGAGGGCCGCCGCACCGGCGTTGATGTGGACCGCCGTGCCGCCCGCATAGTCGATCACCGAGGCGTCGAAGCCGAAGGTGTCGCCGAGGCCCATGATCCAGCCGCCGCCCCAGACCCACGCGGCGACGGGGAAGTAGACGACGGTCGCCCAGACGCCCGCGAAGAGCATCCAGGACCAGAACTTGGCACGGTCGGCGATGGCGCCGGAGATGAGCGCGACGGTGATGATCGCGAACGTGGCGCCGTACGTCGCGCCGACCAGCGTGTCGCTGTCAGCCGAACCGAGGCCGAAGTCGCTGAACGGGTTGCCGGCGAAGGCCCACGTGCTGTCGACCGCGCTCATGTTGAAGCCGTAGAGCACCCAGAGCACGCTGACGAGGCCGAGGGCCCCGAAGCTCATCATCATCATGCTCACGACGGACTTGGCCTTGACCAGACCGCCGTAGAAGAACGCCACACCGGGCGTCATGAACAGCACGAGCGCCGTCGCTGCGACGGACCATGCGAGATTTCCCGCGTCCATAGATTCCTCACACCTCTTCGAGTTTGCAGGGGACCCGCTCCGGAGCGGCTCGGCTGCCTGTCGCGGGTGGGGATTGCGTACTCAGAATGCGAGGAGGAGGTTTCGCGGACCGTCGGCGGGTGTTTCGCAACGGTTACGAAGAAACTTGCCGTGTAAACAGCGTGTTTCGACGAGCCGACCCGACGCCGAGCGTTCGACGTGGATCCGCCCGGCGAGGCGGCAGGCCGCCGCCCGGGGCGTCGCTGCGCCCTACGCGCCCGACGGGTCGGCGGAGGCGAGCGCGATCATGCGGCTCATCGCGCGCAGGTACTTCTTGCGGTAGCCGCCGCCGAGCATCTCCTGGTCGAACGCCTCGTCGAGCGCGAGCCCGGAGGAGACCACGGGGATCTCCGCGTCGTAGACGCGGTCGAAGAACGCGACGAGCCGAAGCGCGGCGTTCTGATCGTGCAACTCGTGCACGCCGCGGATCGCGATGACGTCGAGGCCGGCGAGCAGCTTGACGTACTTCGACGGATGCACCGAGGCGAGGTGCGAGATGAGTCCGTCGAAATCGTCGACCGAGACGACCCGGCCGGCATCGGCGAGTCCGGCGACGAGGGCGTCGAAGGATGCCTCGTCGCGCACCGGCGCATGCCCCTCGATCGCGCGGCGGCGGTAGTCGTGCCCGTCGATGCGCAGGGTCTCGAAGTTGGAGGAGAGCGCGTGGATCTCGCGGAGGAAGTCGGCCGCCGCGAAGCGGCCCTCGCCGAGGGCGTTCGGCGGCGTGTTCGAGGTCGCCGCGACGCGCGTGCCGCCGGCCATGAGCTCGCCGAGGAAACGCGTCATGAGCATCGTGTCGCCCGGGTCGTCGAGCTCGAACTCGTCGATGCAGATGAGCTTGGCGCCCTGGAGGAGCTGCACCGCGGCCGCGTATCCGAGCGCGCCGACGAGCGCCGTGTACTCGATGAACGTGCCGAAGTACTTCGGCCCCGGCGCACGGTGCCAGAGCGCCGCGAGCAGGTGGGTCTTGCCGACGCCGAAGCCGCCGTCGAGGTAGACGCCCGGCAGTTCCGGGGCCGCCTTCGGCTTGCGCCCGAAGGAGAAGAGACCGCCGGACTTGACCGGCGCCGACCAGGCGCCGGCGAACGACTGCAGCTTCTCCAGTGCCGCCTGCTGGGAGGCGAAGTCCGCATCGGGCCGGTACGACTCGAACGAGGCATCCGCGAACTGCGGCGGCGGCACGAGCGAGGCGGCCATCTCGACGGCGTCGATCGTGGGGACGCGGTCGACGATGCGCACGGCGGCGGCGGTGGGCGGAAGCGTCATGGAGAACCGTTCGCTCGGAAGTGTTGCTTCGGATTGCCCCGGATGACGCGGGAGGGTTCCGCGGCGCGGTGCGGCGCGTACATTCAGGGGCGGACGGAGCCCAAGCCTAGCCGCCGTCCCCGAGTCGTCATTGCCCGCGAACCGGCCGCCGCGCGGCCGGCATCCCGTTCGTTCCACAGGAGGAACCATGCCCGCCGAGCTCGATCCCGCCGAGAAGTTCGCCGCCTACGCCAACCCCCACCGCCTCGTGTCGACGGAGTGGCTCGCCGCGCACCTGGAGGACCCGGCCGTCCGCATCGTGGAGTCCGACGAGGACGTCCTGCTCTACGAGACGGGCCACATCCCCGGTTCGGTCAAGATCGACTGGCACACCGACCTCAACGACCCCGTCGTGCGCGACTACGTCGACGGCGAGGGCTTCGCGAAGCTGCTCTCGTCGAAGGGCATCGCCCGTGACGACACGATCGTCATCTACGGCGACAAGAACAACTGGTGGGCCGCCTACGCGCTCTGGGTGTTCACGCTCTTCGGCCACGAGGACGTCCGTCTCCTCGACGGCGGTCGCGACCTCTGGATCGCCGAGGGCCGCGAGCTCACGACCGAGGCCACTGTGGTCGAGCCCGTCGAGTACCCCGTCGTCGAGCGCGACGACGCCCCCATCCGCGCCTACAAGGAGGACGTGCTCGCCGCGATCGGCACCGAGCCGCTCATCGACGTCCGTTCCCCCGAGGAGTACACCGGCGAGCGCACCCATATGCCCGCCTACCCGGAGGAGTCCGCCCTGCGCGGCGGCCACATCCCGACCGCCGCCTCCGTGCCGTGGGCGCGCGCCGCGGCCCCCGATGCGACCTTCAAGTCCCGCGACGAGCTCGACGCCATCTACCGCGACGAGGCCGGACTCGGCGAGGCCGACCGCGTCATCGCGTACTGCCGCATCGGCGAGCGCTCGAGCCACACCTGGTTCGTGCTCACGCACCTGCTCGGGTACCCGAACGTCCGCAACTACGACGGCTCGTGGACCGAGTGGGGCTCGAGCGTGCGCGTGCCGATCGTGACCGGCGCCGAGCCCGGCTCGCTCTGACCGTCCACCGCGGGGCGGGGCATCCGAACGAGGATGCCCCGCCCCGCGGCCGTGCGCCGAGCGCACCCGCACCGGAACGGCGACGGCGCCCCGGTGGGAGAATGACCGTGCCAGAAAGGACACGATGACCGAGAACCTGCCGGCGCCCCTCGCCGAGATCCGCGACGAGTTCCTCGCCCTGGAGGTGCGCGAGCGCCTGCAGCTGCTCCTCGAGTACTCGAACGAGCTCCCGGAGCTGCCCGAGCGCTACCGCGACCACCCCGACCTCTTCGAGCGCGTACTCGAGTGCCAGTCGCCGGTCTTCCTCTTCGTCGAGGTCGACGAGCACGGCGTGCACCTCTACGCGACCGCGCCGGCCGAGGCGCCGACCACCCGGGGGTTCGCGTCGATCCTCGCGCAGGGCATCGACGGCCTGTCCCCCGACGAGGTGCTCGCGATCCCCGGCGACTACCCGCAGTCGCTCGGGCTCGCCGCGGCCGTCTCGCCGCTGCGCGTGCGCGGCATGACCGGCATGCTGGCCCGCGCGCAGCGTCAACTCGGCGAACGGCTCGCCGCGGCCGGCTGAGCCACCCGACGACGGCCCGGTCGTCCGAGCGCGGAGCCGCCCGATCGGCGCCGGGCGACGTCAGTCGCGCGGCGGCAGCGCGTCGAGCCAGCCGACGACCTCGCGCTCCCAGCGCTCGGGGTCCTGGTTCCAGAGCTTCGTGTGGCGCGCACCCGCCCACTCGTCGAGGCGGACGAGGTCGGGGCGGGCCGCCGCGAGACGCCGCGAGCCGTCGATCGGCACGAACCCGTCGTCGACGGAATGCAGCACGAGTACCGGGGCCACGAGCCCGTCCGCGGCCGCTGCGGCATCCAGGGCATCGAGATCGATGGGCGCCTCGGCGCCCGTCAGACCGAGCAGCCGCGAGCTCCGCAGCACGTCGCCGACGACGCCGGCGAAGCGCTCGGGCAGACCGATCTCCCCGCCCTGGAAGCGCAGGATGTCGCTCCAGTCGACGGCGGGCGAGTCCAGGATGAGCCCCTCGACGGTGTCCCGCGCCTCGGCGGAGTGCAGCACCGTCTGCACCGAGATCGCCCCGCCCATGGACCACCCGAGCAGCACGATCCGCCGAGCGCCGTGGGCCCGGGCGTAGGCGATCGCCGCGTCGACGTCCGGCCACTCGGTCCCGCCGAGCCCGTAGCGACGGTCGGCGCTCTCGGGGGCCTCGCCGTCGTTGCGCCAGGAGACGAGCAGGCTGTCCCAGCCGGCTGCCCGCACGGCGTCGACGGCTCGCAGTCCCTCCTGCCGTCGCGTGCCGCGGCCGTGGACCATGACGATCCAGCGCCCGTCGGGCTCGTCGGCGGGGATGTGCCAGGCGGGCGCCGGCCCGAGCGGGGTGTCGATGACGACGTTCGTGTAGTCGTGGCCGAGTTCCCAGGGTCCGAGGTGCCACCAGCCGGCGAAGCGTCCGGCGCGGGCCCGTTCGAGGCGGCCGAAGTCGACCGACTCGATGCGGCGGCGCACCGTGGTCACGCCCTCGTCGAGCACGTCGCCGAGGCGCGCGTGCCCGGATTCCTGGTTGAACCAGAAGCTGTAGCGCCCGCGCATGCGGGACTCGTCGGTCGCCGCCAGCACGATCTCGTGGTTGGCGAGGTCGACCGAGACGATGCGCTCGGGCTCGTCGCGCTTCGACGGCGGCGTGAGCACCCGGCGTGCGAGCGCGACTGCGAGGGCTCCCGCACCGAGGGCGATCGAGCCGCCCACGACGGCCGCTCCGGCCAGCATCCCGAGTGCGACGCGCCCGTTCCCCGACGCGTTCCGAACCGTTCCCGCCACCGCGTGCTCCCTTCCGCGGGGCGACGGCGGACGGTCGGCGTGCCGTCGTCGTCCGCCCCTGCGCAGACTCTAGTCTGCACACGTGTCCGAGTCCGCCGAGCACCCCCCTGAGTTCGCGGCCGCCCTCGACGCCTTGCGTCGGGCCCGTCATCGCGATGATCTCGTCGTGTCCGAAATCCCTGCGCCGGGTTCGCTCGCGCCGTATGCGACGGCATTGTCGGCCGATGTCGCCCCGCCGACGCACGGCATCGATTCCGAACTCGGCACGGGGCGCTTCGTCCTTCTGTACGACCCCGACGAGCCGGAGGCCTGGGGCAGCCGGTTCCGCATCGTCTGCTTCGCCGAGGCGCCGTTGGAACCCGAGATCGGCATCGACCCGTTCCTCGCCGACGTCGCCTGGTCGTGGCTCGTGGATGCGTTGGACGCCCGCGGCGCGCGCTACGTCGCCGCCTCGGGCACCGCGACCAAGATCCTCTCGACCGGCTTCGGCGAGCTCGCGCGCCAGGGCGACGGCGCCCGCATCGAACTGCGCGCATCGTGGAGCCCGCTCGACTCCGACGTCACCGCCCACGTGGAGGGCTGGGGCGAGCTGTTGTGTATGCTCGCCGGGTTGCCCCCGCGCGCAGAGGGGGTGACGGTTCTTCCGAGGCGGAGGTCGCGACGTGGGTGAGTACCGGGTCATCGATGGCGCCGGTGAGTTCGAGCAGGCGGTCGCCGCGATCGCCGCGGGCGAGGGCCCCGTGGCCGTCGACGCGGAGCGCGCGAGCGGCTTCCGGTATTCGCAGCGCGCCTATCTGATCCAGGTCTTCCGCCGCGGCGCCGGCGTCTTCCTCTTCGACCCGCCCGCCATCGGCGGCTTCGCGTCGCTCCAGGCCGCGATCGGCGAGGAGGAGTGGGTGCTCCACGCCGCGAGCCAGGACCTCGCCTGCCTCCGGGAGGTCGGCCTCGACCCGGCACGCATCTTCGACACTGAGCTCGCGGCCCGGCTGCTCGGGCTGCCGCGCGTCGGCCTCGGCCCCGTCGTCGAGGAATTGCTCGGCGTGCACCTGAAGAAGGAGCACTCGGCGGCCGACTGGTCCACCCGGCCCCTCCCCCAGGCGTGGCTCGAGTACGCCGCCCTCGACGTCGAACTCCTCGTCGACGTGCGCGATGCGATGGCCAAGCGGCTCGTCGCGGCCCGCAAGACCGGGATCGCCGGGGCCGAGTTCGAGGCGGTGCTCCGCAAGGAGCCGAAGCCCGCCGCCGCCGACCCGTGGCGACGGCTTTCCGGCCTCTCGAGCATCCGTTCGCCCCGGCAGTTGGCGATCGCCCGCGAGCTGTGGCTCGAACGCGACCGCCTCGCCGTCGAACTCGACCTGGCGCCGGGCCGCCTCGTGCCCGACTCCTCGCTCCTCGCCGCGGCCAAGGCCCAGCCCCGAGCGCGCCGCGAGCTCGCCGACCTCCGGGCCTTCACGGGCCGGGCGAGCCGCAGCGAGCTCGACCGCTGGTGGGCCGCCGTGCAGCGCGGCATCGCCGAGACGCAATTGCCGCCGATGCGCGTGCCGAGCGAGGGTCCGCCGCCGCACCGCGGCTGGGCCCACCGGCATCCCGACGCGGATGCCCGGCTGCGCACCGCGCGTCCGGCCGTGCAGGCCGCCGCCGACGTACTCGGCATGCCGACCGAGAACCTGTTGACGCCCGACCACCTGCGCCGCGTCGCGTGGCAGCCCCCGCAGCCCGCGGACGCCGAGCACATCGGCGCGGCGCTGGCCGCCCTCGGCGCCCGGGACTGGCAGATTGCGGCGACTGCACAGATCATCGCCGCCTCGTTTGTCGAGGCGGAACAAGCCCTCATGGACGCCGAGTCCGACCCTTCGTAGGTTCCGGCAACCGCTCGGCTGCCGTTCGGAGTGCGTTCGTAGGATGCGATGAATCCGAATTGAAAGGCGGCGGCAGCGTGGCTGAACGAGCTGATGTCGTGTTCGTCGACGGGGTCCGTACCCCGTTCGGTCGAGCCGGTGAAAAGGGCATGTACTGGGGAACCCGGGCGGACGACCTCGTCGTCAAGGCCATCACGGGACTGCTCGAGCGGAACCCTTCCCTTCCCAAGGACCGGGTCGACGATGTGGCGATCGCTGCGACGACGCAGCAGGGCGACCAGGGCCTGACCCTCGGCCGGACGGCGGCGATCCTCGCGGGCCTGCCCATGTCGGTCCCGGGCTTCGCGATCGACCGCATGTGCGCCGGCGCCATGACGGCGGTCACCACGACCGGCGCCGGTATCGGCTTCGGCCAGTACGACGTCGTCATCGCGGGCGGCGTGGAGCACATGGGGCGTCACCCCATGGGCCTGGACGCGGACCCGAACCCCCGCTTCCTCACCGAGGGGCTCGTGGCCGGCGATGCGCTCAACATGGGCAACACCGCCGAGCGTCTCCACGACCGCTTCCCCGAGCTGACCAAGGAGCGCTCCGACCGTTTCGGCATGCGCAGCCAGCAGAAGGTGCAGGCGGCCTACGAGGCCGGCCACCTCCAGCCCGACCTCGTGCCCGTGGCGATCCGCTCGGAGCAGGGCTGGGGCCTCGCGACCGAGGACGAGGGACGTCGTCCCGGCACCACGATGGAGGGTCTGGCGCAGCTCAAGACGCCGTTCCGCCCCCACGGCCGCGTGTCGGCGGGCAACGCCTCGCCCCTCACCGACGGCGCCACCGCGGCGATCCTCGCGAACGCGAAGACCGCCAAGGAGCTCGGTCTCTCGGTCAAGATGCGCATGGTGAGCTTCGGCTTCGCCGGCGTCGAGCCCGAGGTCATGGGCATCGGCCCGATCCCCTCGACCGAGCGCGCACTGAAGAACGCGGGCCTGACGATCGAGGACATCGGCCTCTTCGAGCTGAACGAGGCCTTCGCCGTGCAGGTGCTGAGCTTCCTCGACCACTTCGGCATCGACGACGAGGACCCCCGCGTCAACCCGTGGGGCGGCGCGATCGCCATCGGCCACCCGCTCGCCGCGTCCGGCGTGCGCCTCATGATCCAGCTCGCCCGCCAGTTCGAGCTGCACCCCGAGGTGCGCTACGGCCTCACGGCGATGTGCGTGGGCCTCGGCCAGGGCGGCAGCGTGATCTGGGAGAACCCCCACCACAAGCACTACGGAAAGGGCCGCTGAACGCGATGACCGACTACTCGAAGATCGACTTCTCCGAGCTGACCGCCGTCTCCGACGACGAGGTCGTCACGCACAGCTACGTGCGCGACATCCCCCTTGCCTCCGGCAAGACGCTGGCGCTCATCACGCTCGACAACGGCCGCGACCACACGCGTCCGTCGACGCTCGGCCCGGTGACCCTCCTGGAGCTGAACGACCGCCTCGAGGAGCTGAAGGTCCGCGCGGCCGCCGGCGAGATCGACGCCGTCGCGATCACGGGCAAGCCGTACTTCCTCGCCGCGGGCGCCGACCTGTCCAAGGTCAGCGAGATCCCGAGCCGCGAGGCGGCCCTGAAGCTCGGCCAGCTCGGCCACTACGTGCTCGGCAAGCTCGGCGATCTCGGCGTGCCCTCGTTCTGCTTCATCAACGGCCTCGCCCTCGGCGGCGGCGTCGAGATCGCGCTGAACTGCGACTACCGCACGATCGACGCGGCCGCGCCCGCCGTCGGCCTGCCCGAGGTCTTCCTCGGCATCATCCCCGGCTGGGGCGGCGCCTACCTGCTGCCCAACCTCATCGGCATCGAGAACGCCCTCAAGGTGATCGTCGAGAACCCGATGAAGAACAACCGGATGCTGAAGGCCAAGGACGCCGCCGAGCTCGGCATCGCCGACGTCGTGCTCGCCCCGGTGAACTTCCTCGAGGACTCGATCAAGTGGGCCGACGGCGTGCTCGGCGGCAAGATCGCCGTCAAGCGCCCGAACCAGCCCGGCAAGCTCGAGCGACTCGCCAAGTGGGACATCGCGATCGGCATCGCCAAGAAGGCCATCGAGGGCAAGATCGGCACGACCGCCAAGTCGCCGTTCGCTGCGCTCGAGCTCCTGAAGGCCGCCAAGTCCGGCACCAAGGCCGAGGGCTTCGCCCGCGAGGACGAGATGCTCGCCGACCTCATCGCCGGCGACCAGTTCCACGCGTCGATCTACGCGTTCAACCTCGTGCAGAAGCGTGCGAAGCGCCCCGCGGGCGCCCCCGACAAGTCGCTGGCCCGCAAGGTCAACAAGGTCGGCATCATCGGCGCCGGCCTCATGGCGAGCCAGTTCGCGCTGCTGTTCGTGCGCCGCCTGCAGGTGCCCGTCGTCATCACGGACCTCGACCAGGCCCGCGTCGACAAGGGCCTCGCGTACATCCGCGACGAGATCGGCAAGCTCCAGGAGAAGGGGCGCGTCTCCTCCGACGAGGCCAACCGCCTCCGCGCGCTGGTCTCGGGCACGACCGACAAGTCCGATTTCGCGGACTGCGACTGGGTCATCGAAGCCGTCTTCGAGGACCTCGCCGTCAAGCAGCAGGTCTTCGCCGAGGTCGAGCCGTTCCTGGCCGAGACGGCGATCATCGCGACGAACACCTCCTCGCTCTCGGTGGAGCAGATCGGCGCGAACCTCGCTCACCCCGAGCGCCTCGTCGGCTTCCACTTCTTCAACCCGGTGGCGATCATGCCGCTGATCGAGATCGTGAAGACGCCGCAGACGGATGACGCGACGCTCGCGACCGCGTTCGCGACGGCCGCGAAGTTGAAGAAGAACGCCGTCCTCACGGCGGACGCCCCCGGCTTCGTGGTCAACCGCCTCCTCGCCAAGGTCATGGGCGAGGCGGCCCGTGCCGTCGACGAAGGCACCCCGGTGCCGGTCGTCGAGCAGGCGCTCGCGCCGATCGGCCTCCCGATGGGCCCGTTCGAGCTCATCGACCTCGTCGGCTGGGCGGTCGCGGCCCACGTGCAGGACACGATGGTGCGCGAGTTCCCCGAGCGCTTCTACTCCTCGGAGAACTTGCATGCCCTCTCCAAGCTCGGCGGCCCCGTCGTCGAGAAGGACAAGCACGGCAAGGTCACCGACCTCACCAAGGAGGCCAAGAAGGCCATCACGGTCGGCAAGAGCCCCGTCGACGCCGCGACGATCCTGCGTCGCGTCGAGGACGAGCTCGCGGGCGAGATCAAGCTCATGCTCGACGAGGGCGTCGTGGCCGCGGCCGAGGACATCGACCTCTGCCTCATCCTCGGCGCCGGCTGGCCCTTCCAGGCCGGCGGCGCGACGCCGTACCTCGACCGGGTCGGCGCCTCGGAGCGCGCCTTCGGCGACACGTTCCACCACCCGAAGATCGTCGGCCTCTCCGCGTAAGCCGGCATCCTCGACCGAACGGCCCCGTCCCGCCTCGTGCGGGGCGGGGCCGTCCGCATTCGGCCGAGGATGTCCGAGGGCGGCGTTAGCGTCGCAGGATGACCCGCTACCGCTACTACGTCGCCTCGAGCCTCGACGGCTTCATCGCCGACCGCGACGGCTCGCTCGACTGGCTGCTGGCGTTCGGCATGGACGAGTTCGCAGCCGGCTACCGCGCCTTCATCGCCGAGGTCGGGGCCATCGTCATGGGCCGTTCGACCTACGACTTCGTGCACGGCGAAGGGCCGGCCGCCTGGGACTACGTGGTGCCGGCCTGGGTGCTCACGAACCGCGTCGCGGAGGGCGTGCCCGGGCGCGACATCCGCTTCCGGGCCGCCTCCCCCGCCGAGTTGCGCGACGAGCTCGAGGCGGCCGCGGGCGGCCGCGACGTCTGGCTGGTCGGCGGCGGCGGCCTCGTCGCGGAGTTCGCGGCGGCCGGCATGCTCGACGAACTGATCGTGAGCGTCATGCCCGTCGTGCTCGGCGCCGGCGCGCCGCTCCTGCCGCTCGCGACGAACCGGAGCCTCGAGCTGACCGGCACCACGACGTTCCCGAGCGGGGCCGTCGAACTGCGCTATCGCATCGCAGCCACCGGCTCCGCTCCGGCCGGCAGGCCGGACGCAGACGCCGTCCGAGGCGACGAGTAGGCTTGACGCTCGGGTCGAGAGGGGTCGGCCCGCATCACACATCAGCACTACTCGGGGGAGAAACACCAGATCATGCAACGCATCCAGTTCGCCGCCCTGTCCGCCATCGCCGTCGCCGCCGCGCTCACGCTCGCCGGCTGCTCGACCAGCTCGGAGCCCGCCGAGACCACCGCCGCCGCAGGCTCCTGCGAGGTCATCCGCGTCCAGGTTCGCGACATCAGCAACGGCGCGCAGAACAAGCTCGCCATGGTCACCGACCCGGCGGCCGACGGCGAGTACCTCGGCGATCTCATCACCCGGGTCGACGAGCTCAAGGCCGACGCCGAGTCCGACGAGGTCGTGGCCAAGCTCGACGACCTCGAGACCGCCCTCACCGAGGCCCAGACGACCGTCGAGGCGCTGCCGACGCCGACCGAGGACTCGGAGACGCCCGACACCACCGAGCAGTCCGAGGCGGTCAGCAAGTCCGCGACCGCGGTCACCGTGGCGTGCGACGCCGAGTGAGCTGATCCGGCAGCGACGGGGCGGCGGCGAGGAGACTCGCCGCCGCCCCGTCGGCTTTTGCGGTTGCGGCGTCGAGCGACCGGCGCGGCGCGCCTCCGGCCGACCGGCGGCGACGGCGCGGCCGGGGTGGACGCGCCGGATCGGCGCCCCGTTCGGATCAGCGGTCGGCGCGCGTCGCGATGATCGGCGTCGCCCCGGTCTCCCCCGTCGCCGGCCGCGCGTGCGGCAGCTTCGAGCCGAGCACCATGTCGGTGACGTCGCGGGCGATCTGCTGGGCGCTGAGGCCCGCGCGCTCGAGGATCTCGGCGCGGGTCGCGTGGTCGAGGAACTCGTCCGGCAGGCCGAGCTCCGTCACGGCCGTGTCGACGCCGGCCCGTCGCAGATCCTGACGGATGCGCGTGCCGACGCCGCCGACTCGGATGCCGTCCTCAAGGCTCACGACAAGGCGGTGCTCGCGCGAGAGCTCGATGACGCTCTCGGGAACGGGCACGACCCAGCGCGGGTCGACGACGGTTGCGCCGATGCCCTGCGCCTCGAGGCGCTCGGCGACCGCGAGGCCGGTCTCGGCCATCGGGCCGACGGTGACGATCAGCACGTCCTGCTGCGACGTCTCGGCGAGCACGTCGACGCCGTCCGCGGTGCGGCGGACCGCGTCGATCGGGGCGCTGACGGAGCCCTTCGGGAAGCGGATGACCGTGGGCGCGTCATCCACGACGACGGCCTCGCGCAGTTCTTCGACGAGCCGTTCCGCGTCGCGCGGCGCCGCGATGCGGATGCCGGGGACGACCTGGAGGATCGCCAGGTCCCACACGCCGTGGTGGCTCGGACCGTCGGGGCCGGTCACGCCGGCGCGGTCGAGCACGAACGTGACGCCGGCCTTGTGGAGGGCGACGTCCATGAGCACCTGGTCGAAAGCGCGGTTGATGAACGTGGCGTAGACGGCGACGACCGGGTGCAGGCCGCCGAACGCGAGGCCGGCCGCCGACGCCGCGGCATGCTGCTCGGCGATGCCGACGTCGAAGACGCGGCTCGGGAAGCGCTCCGCCATCTTGTGCAGCCCGGTCGGCCGCAGCATCGCGGCCGTGATGCCCACGAGGTTCGGTCGGGCGGCGGCGAGCGAGGCGAGTTCGTCGGCGAACACGCCCGTCCAGGACGGCTTGGACGAGGAGTCCAGCGGTTCGCCCGTCTCGGGGTCGATCTGCCCGACGGCGTGGAACTGATCGGCGATGTCCCGGCGGGCGGGCTCGTAGCCGCGGCCCTTCTCGGTGATCGCGTGGACGATGACGGGCGCGCCGTAGTCCTTCGCCTGGCGCAGCGCCTCCTCCATCGCCTGCTCGTCGTGGCCGTCGATGGGACCGACGTACTTGATGTCGAGGTTCGAGTAGAGCGCCTCGTTGTCGGTGAAGCGGCTGAGGAAGCCGTGCAGGCCGCCGCGCACGCCGCGGTAGAACGAGCTCGCGGGGCTGCCGAGGCGATCGAACGCGCGGCGGCTCGAGAGGTGCAGCTCGCGGTAGCCCTGCTTGGTGCGCACCGAGTTCAGGAACCGGGCCATGCCGCCGATCGTCGGGGCGTAGGAGCGGCCGTTGTCGTTGACGACGACGATGAGCTTGCGCGTGTTGTCGTCGGAGATGTTGTTGAGCGCCTCCCACGTCATGCCGCCCGTGAGGGCGCCGTCGCCGACGACGGCGATGACATGGCGATCGCGCTGACCGGTCATCTCGAACGCCTTCGAGATGCCGTCGGCCCAGGACAGGGAGCTCGACGCGTGCGAGGACTCGACGATGTCGTGCTCGGACTCGGAGCGCTGCGGGTAGCCGGCGAGGCCGCCCGCGAGGCGCAGGCGCGAGAAGTCCTTGCGGCCGGTGAGGAGCTTGTGCACGTACGACTGGTGGCCGGTGTCGAACACGATCGCGTCGCGGGGCGACTCGAACACCCGGTGGATGGCCAGGGTCAGCTCGACGACGCCGAGGTTCGGACCGAGGTGGCCGCCCGTCTTCGACACCTCGCGCACGAGGAACTGCCGGATCTCGCCGGCGAGCTGCTCGACCTCCGCAGTCGAGAGACCGTCCAGGTCCCGCGGACTGTTGATGTGCTCGAGCAGGGTCATTCGCGTTGCCTCCGGGATGGTGCGGCGCACGGCCGCGGAACGGGTTCGAGTCTACGCCGGGCGCACCGACGGCTCGGCGAACAAGGAGGGGGCGGGCGATCCGTCCGGATCGCCCGCCCCCTGGATGCGCTTCGTCAGACGAGGCTGCGGAGCACGTACTGCAGGATGCCGCCGTTGCGGTAGTAGTCGGCTTCACCGGGCGTGTCGATGCGGACGACCGCGTCGAACTCGACCGTCTCCTTGCCCGCGGCGGAGTGCTCGCTGGGCGCGGCGACGACGCGCACGGTCTTCGGCGTGACGCCCTCGTTGAGCTGCTCGAGGCCCGTGATCGAGACGACCTCGGTGCCGTCGAGGCCGAGCGACTTCCAGCTCTCGCCGGCCGGGAACTGCAGCGGGACGACGCCCATGCCGATGAGGTTCGAGCGGTGGATGCGCTCGAAGCTCTCGGTGATGACGGCCTTCACGCCGAGGAGGCTCGTGCCCTTGGCCGCCCAGTCGCGCGACGAGCCGGAGCCGTACTCCTTGCCGCCGAACACGACGAGCGGGGTGCCCTGCGCCTCGTAGTTCTTGCAGGCGTCGTAGATGTAGGACTGCGGCGCCTCGGCCTGGGTGAAGTCGCGGGTGTAGCCGCCCTCCACGATCTGGCCGTCGTTGACCGCGGCGACGAGCTCGTTCTTCAGGCGGATGTTCGCGAACGTGCCGCGGATCATGACCTCGTGGTTGCCGCGGCGCGAGCCGTAGGAGTTGAAGTCCTTCTGCGCGACGCCGTGCTCCCGGAGGTACTGCGCAGCGGGCGTGCCGCCCTTGATGCTGCCGGCCGGGCTGATGTGGTCGGTCGTGACCGAGTCGCCGAGGGTCGCCATGACGCGGGCGCCGGAGATGTCGGCGACCGGGGTCAGGTCCATCTGCATGCCCTCGAAGTACGGGGCCTTGCGGACGTAGGTCGAGTCGGCGTCCCATTCGAAGATCGGACCGGTCGGGGTGGGCAGGCTCGTCCAGCGCTCGTCGCCGTCGAAGACGGTGGCGTACTGCTTGATGAACTGCTCGCGCGAGATCGAGGCGTCGATGATCTCCTGCACCTCGTCGGGCGCGGGCCAGATGTCCTTGAGGAAGACGGCGTCGCCGTTCGCGTCCGTGCCGAGCGCGTCGCTCTCGAAGTCGAAGTTCATCGTCCCGGCGAGGGCGTACGCCACGACGAGCGGCGGGGAGGCGAGGTAGTTCATCTTCACGTCGGGGCTGATGCGGCCCTCGAAGTTGCGGTTGCCCGAGAGCACCGCGGTGACGGCGAGGTCGTTGTCGTTGATCGCCGAGGAGACCTCTTCGATCAGCGGGCCCGAGTTGCCGATGCAGATGGTGCAGCCGTAGCCGACGGTGTAGAAACCGAGGCCTTCGAGCGCCTTGTCGAGCCCGGACTTCTCGTAGTAGTCGGTGACGACCTTCGAGCCCGGGCCGAGGGTGGTCTTGACCCACGGCTTCGACTTCAGGCCCTTGTCGAGCGCCTTCTTCGCGAGCAGGCCCGCGGCGATCATGACCGAGGGGTTCGACGTGTTCGTGCACGACGTGATCGCGGCGAGGGCGACGGAGCCGTGGTTCAGCGTGAAGCTCGGGCCGTCGGCGAGCGTGACCTTCGTCGGCTTGGAGACCGAGTGGGGCGCGTGCGAGTGGTGGTGGTGCTCGTGGTGGCTGTACTCGTCCTCCGGCGACAGGCCGGGCGGGTCGGAGGCCGGGAACGACTCGGAGATCGTCAGGTCGACGAGGTCGTGGTCGTCGTCGGCGTAGTTCGTCAGGTCGACGTTGAACTGCTCCTTGGCGTTCGAGAGCAGGATGCGGTCCTGCGGACGCTTCGGGCCGGCGATCGAGGGGACGACGGTGCCGAGGTCGAGCTCGAGGTACTCGCTGAAGGCCGGCTCGCTGTCGGCGTCGTGCCAGAGCGTCTGGAGCTTGGCGTACTCCTCGACGAGGGCGACGGCCTTCTCGTCGCGGCCGGTGAGGCGGAGGTAGTCGAGCGTGACGTCGTCGATCGGGAAGATCGCGGCGGTCGAGCCGAACTCCGGGCTCATGTTGCCGATCGTGGCGCGGTTCGCGAGGGGCACCGAGGCGACGCCGGCGCCGTAGAACTCGACGAACTTGCCGACGACGCCGTGCTTGCGCAGCATGTCGGTGATCGTGAGCACGACGTCGGTCGCGGTGACGCCGGCGGGGATAGCGCCGGTGAGCTTGAAGCCGACGACGCGCGGGATGAGCATCGACACGGGCTGGCCGAGCATCGCGGCCTCGGCCTCGATGCCGCCGACGCCCCAGCCG
Source organism: Agromyces seonyuensis (assembly GCF_009789225.1). Classification (GTDB taxonomy): domain Bacteria; phylum Actinomycetota; class Actinomycetes; order Actinomycetales; family Microbacteriaceae; genus Agromyces; species Agromyces seonyuensis. The sequence goes on from NZ_WSTA01000005.1 coordinate 19,662, forward strand.
AGCACGCCGAGGCCGTTGACCATCGTCGTGTGCGAGTCGGTGCCGACGCAGGTGTCGGGGTAGGCGCGGAGGACGCCGTCGACGGTGCGGTCGTAGATGACCTTGGCCAGGTGCTCGATGTTGACCTGGTGGACGATGCCGGTGCCCGGCGGGACGACCTTGAAGTCGTCGAAGGCCGTCTGGCCCCAGCGGAGGAACTGGTAGCGCTCGCCGTTGCGCTCGTACTCGATCTCGACGTTGCGCTCGAGGGCGTTCTCGGTGCCGAAGAGGTCGGCGATGACCGAGTGGTCGATGACCATCTCGGCCGGCGAGAGCGGGTTGATCTTGGCGGGGTCGCCGCCGAGGGCGGTGACCGCCTCGCGCATGGTGGCGAGGTCGACGATGCAGGGCACGCCGGTGAAGTCCTGCATGACCACGCGGGCCGGCGTGAACTGGATCTCGGTGTCGGGATCGGCCGAGGGCACCCAGCTGCCGAGCGCCTCGATCTGCTCCTTGGTGACGTTGGCGCCGTCCTCCGTGCGGAGGAGGTTCTCGAGGAGCACCTTCAGGCTGAAGGGCAGCTTCTCGTAGCCCGGGACGGTGTCGATTCGGAAGACCTCGTAGGTCTCCTCACCGACCTGGAGCGTCGACTTCGCTCCGAAACTGTTGACTGCAGACACGCTGCCCTCCTCTGGCCTCGCCGCGACGGAGCGGCGCAAACTCAATTGTCTTGCAACGGAATCGTCGCCACCAGTAAGGCAAGCCTCACGATTCCGCCCATCGAGTGCGGCCCAGGGAGTGCCGACTATTTATCTCGATGTCGAGATAACTGTATCACCGCGCCGGCTTCGGCTCGGCCGACCACGCGGCCCGGACGATGAGCCAGGTGAAGACCAGCACGAGCGCATAGAGCGGCACGCCCATCAACAGGCGCATCGCGCCGAGCGCCTGCACGTTGTCGGCGAGGTAGAGCGGGACCTGCACGAGGAGCCGGGCGCCGAAGAGGCCGATCCACAGCAGGGTGAGCCCCTGCGCGAGGCGGTACTGACGCGGGCGGGTGCGCCAGGCGACACCGTCGCCCATGAGGGCACCCACGATGAGGCCGAGGGCCGGCCAGCGCACGAAGAGCGAGATCAGCAGCCCGAGGACATAGGCGCTGTTCGTCCAGAAGCCGAGCACGTAGTTGTCGCGCGCGTCGCCCGTCCAGAGCGCGAGCGCCGCGGAGAGCACGACGCCGAGGAGACCGCCGATGGCCTGCGTCGGCTGGCTCTTCGTCGCCAGTCGCACCACTGTGAACACCACGGCGAGCCCGACGGATGCCACGAGCGACGGCACGAGCGCCTCCCCCGACTCCTGGCCGAGGAAGCTCGTGAGCACCGTGTAGACGATGAGGAAGACGAGGCCCGGCACGAGCGCCTCGAGGATGCCGCGCACGCCGCCGATCGCCTTGAGGACCTCGCGGCCGTCGAGCTTCTCGTCGCGGGCGAGCGAGCCGAGGCCGGAGCGCTCGGCGGCGGCCGCGAGCTGCTCGCGGAACGCCTCCCCCGTGCTCGGCTCCGACGCGGCGTCCCCGCCGGACTCCGCCGGGGACGCCGGCGCGGCGTCCGTCGTCTCCTCGCGCTCGTCGCGCCCCGAGGCATCCGACATGGCGCTCACTTCGGGGTCGGGGCGCCCGACGCCTGCGCGGGCATCCGCAGCGGGATGAGGTCGCGCGGCGGCATCGGGGCGTTGCCGCGGACGACGACGATCGAGCGGAACAAGTCTTCCACCTGCGCGGCCGCCGACGGGTCGACCGCGGCCTCGCCGGCGATCACGCCGCGGAGGAACCAGCGCGGGCCGTCGACGCCGATGAAGCGTGCGAGGCGGAACTGCGGGGTGCCGCCCTGTCCGGCGACGACGGGGATCTGCGCGAGCAGTTCGGGACCGAACGCCCCCTCGCGCTGCGTCGTCGTGCCGCCCTGGCGGGCGATCTGCTCGGAGATCTGCGCGCGGATCTCGTGCCAGAGGCCCGAATTGCGCGGTGCCGCGAACGGCTGCACCTGCAGCGTCGAGTTCGCGAAGTCGAGGCCGATGGCGACGACGCGCTTCGACCCCTCCTCGATCTCGAGGCGGACGTGCAGGCCGTCGCGCGGCAGGATCTTCACGCCGCCGAGGTCGACGTAGGGGCGGACCGGGTTCGCCTCCGACTCGTCGAGGGGGCCGTTCTCGGCGCGGTCCTCGGGCGCGGACTTGGGCTGGTCGACCGGGACGTCGACGTTCTCGTTGTCGCTCACGCGTTCACTCCTGATTTCTCGCTGCCGAACCCCGTCGAGCCGAAGCCGCCCTCGCCGCGCTCGCTGCCGGGCAGCCGGTCGACGGGGATGAACCTGGCGCGGCTGACGGGCATCACGATGAGCTGGGCGATGCGGTCGCCCGCGTCGATGCGGTGCGGCTCGCGGGCATCCGTGTTGAGCAGCGCCACCCGGATCTCGCCGCGGTAGCCCGCGTCGATGGTGCCGGGTGCGTTGACGATGGTGATGCCGTGCTTGAAGGCGAGGCCGGATCGGGGCACGACGAACCCGACGTACCCGTCGGGCAGCGCGATCGCGACGCCGGTGCCGACCGAGGCGCGTTCGCCCGGCTCGAGCACGAGCGACTCGCTCGCGTGCAGATCGGCGCCCGCGTCGCCGGGGTGGGCGTACTGGGGGACGGCGCCCTCGGCACCCGCGGCGATGAGCACTTCGACGGATTCGGTCACCCCATGAGGGTAGTGCAGGCCGGGCGGGCGTCCGCCCCATCGCGGGATGATGCAATAGACCCATGCCGTACCGCGAGAAACTCGTCCCGACGCCCTGGATCTTCATCGCCACCGCACTGCTGATCCCCGCGTGCATCCTGATCTTCACGCCGATCGCCCTGTGGCTCGGCATCGTGATCGGCATCCTCGTGTACGTGATCACGGCGGTCGCGCTGTGGGCGACGTCGCCCGTGATCGAGGTGGGCGACGGGATGCTCCGCGCCGGCGCAGCGCGCATCGAACTGGCGCACGTCGGCGAGGTCGCCGGCTTCGACGGCGCCGCGGCGATCCGCGAGAAAGGCACCGGCCTCGACGCGCGGGCGTACCTCGTGCTGCGCGGCTGGGTGCACCCCGTGGTGCGCATTCCCGTCGTCGACGAGGCCGACCCGGTGCCGTACTGGCTCGTCTCGACCCGTCGGCCCAACGAAACGGCCGCCGCGATCAACGGATCGCGACGGCCTTCCTGAGCGTGGAGCTGCCTTAGGCGGCGCACTCCTTGCAGATCGGTCCGAGCTTGGTGTCGTGATCGATCTGCGAGCGGTGCTTCACGAGGAAGCAGCTCATGCAGGTGAACTCGTCGGCCTGCGGCGGCAGCACCACGACGTCGAGCTCGACGTCCGAGAGGTCCGCACCGGAGAGGTCGAACCCACCGGGGTTGTCGGCGTCGTCGACATCCACGACCCCCGACATCTTGTCGGGAACCCGCTCCTTCAGCGCCTCGATCGACTCCGAACCGTCGTCGTCGGTCTTGCGAGGGGCGTCGTAATCCGTTGCCATTCCCATCCATTTCCGTCTAGCGCCGACCGATCGCCTCGATCGGCGGCCATAGTCTGCAATAAAACACGTGGCATGGCAAACACCCCCGCCGCCGCGCGTTTCTCGTCATTCCCCCTGAACTTCCGGCACGCCCCGTCTATTCCCGAACGTGACCAGAGGCCCGTGGCATTCTAGGCGTCAGCAACACCGCACGGAAGGGCTCGCCATGCAGGAACTCACGGTGATCGGCGTGGAAGGGGGCGCGATCGTGGCCGCCTCGGACGACGGGGAACGGTTCCGGATCGCGGTCGACGAGGTGCTCTTGTCGCGCCTGCGCACGCCTTCGGCACCCATCCCTCCGGGGAGCGTGAAGCTCTCGCCGCGCGAAGTGCAGGCGAGGATTCGCAGTGGACTCTCAGCGGAGGACGTCGCCCGGGTGACCGGTGCCGACCTCGACTACATCCGCCGGTTCGAACGACCGGTGCTCGCCGAACGCGAGCACATCGTCACGACCGCGCTGGCCGTGCCGGTGCAGACCATCGGCCCGTTCGACCCGATCGACGAACCCACCACGTTCGGCACCGCCATCCGCGAACGCCTCGCCGGCTTCGGTGCGAGCGGCGAGCGCTGGGCGAGCTGGAAGGACGAGGAGACGGGCTGGATGGTCAAGCTCGAGTTCACCGTCGACGGCGTCGACCGGGATGCCCGCTGGAGCTTCGACGCGCGCCGTCAGTCGCTCGTTCCGGCGAACCCCGAGGCCACGACCCTCTCGCAGCAGCACGAGCCGCGCCCCGCCGCGCTCATCCCGCGCCTGCGCGCCGTCGCCGTGGAGCCCGGCGACGAATCGCGCTTCGACTCGGGCGCCTTCGCCATCGAGGCCGGCGACGTCGAGCCGCAGGCGAGCGACGCGCCCCAGGCCCGCTCCACGTCGAGCCCCGCGGCCACCCGCGCCGCGATCAAGCGCGCCGACGAGCCGCAAGCGCAGCTCGGCGACACGGCCGACCTCCTCGAGGCGCTCCGGCGCCGCCGGGGCGAGCGCGAGGCGCAGCAGCAGCCCGCGTCGCCGTCGTCGGGGGTGCCGCGCCAGGAGCCCGTCGCCGAGGCCGAGACGCCTGCACCCGTCGCCGAGCCCCAGCCTCTCGTCGAGGTCGAGGCCGACGCCCAGGACGACGTCAAGCAGGAGCGCCAGCGCGTCGGCAACGCCGCCGCACGCTCCCTGTGGGGCGGCAAGGGCGTCGCGACGAGTGCGCCTGCCGAGCCCGCCCGGGCGCAGAAGAAGGGCCGCGCGTCGATGCCGAGTTGGGACGAGATCGTCTTCGGCGCGCGCACGGACGACGACCTGGCCTGAGCGGGCGCGGCCGCGCAGCGACGCGCCGCTCACGAACGCCGGAGCAGGAGCGCTGCTGCGAGCCGGTGATGCAGCGCGTCTCCGGCAGTCCGCCGAGGTGACTCCCCCGCACGAAGGACGGCGGACACGGTCGGCCCGACCAGCGGTGCGGCACGGACCGAATCGGCCTCGAGGCGCACCCGCGCCCAAGCATCCCGAAGGCGATCGCCGGCGCTTCCGCCGACCGCTCACCCGGAGGGCCGACTAGGCCGACTTCTCCTGGCGGCGCGGCTTGGCCGGCACGATCGTCGGGGCCGCGTTGTCGAGGACGGCTGCACGGGTGACGACCACACGGGCGACGCCGGTGGCCGAGGGCACCTCGAACATGATCGGGCCGAGCACTTCCTCCATGATCGCCCGGAGCCCGCGTGCGCCGGTCTGGCGGAGCACCGCGAGGTCGGCGATCGCCTCGAGCGCCTCCTGTTCGAAGTCGAGGGCGACGCCGTCGATCTCGAACATGCGCTGGTACTGCTTCACGAGCGCGTTGCGCGGCTCCGTGAGGATCTCCATGAGCGCATCGCGGTCGAGCGGCGAGACGGTCGTCACGACGGGCAGACGGCCGATGAACTCGGGGATGAGCCCGAACTTGTGCAGGTCTTCGGGGAGCACCTCGCTGAACAGGTCGGCCTCGGCCGCCTTGTCGTGCAGGTGGGCGCCGAACCCGATGCCGCGCTTGCCGGCGCGCGCCGAGATGATGTCCTCCAGGCCCGCGAAGGCGCCGGCCACGATGAACAGCACGTTCGTCGTGTCGATCTGGATGAACTCCTGGTGCGGGTGCTTGCGGCCGCCCTGCGGCGGCACCGAGGCGACCGTGCCCTCGAGGATCTTCAGCAGCGCCTGCTGCACGCCCTCGCCGGAGACGTCGCGCGTGATCGACGGGTTCTCGGCCTTGCGGGCGATCTTGTCGACCTCGTCGATGTAGATGATGCCCGTCTCGGCCCGCTTGACGTCGTAGTCGGCGGCCTGGATGAGCTTCAGGAGGATGTTCTCGACGTCCTCGCCGACGTAGCCGGCCTCGGTGAGCGCCGTGGCGTCGGCGACCGCGAACGGCACGTTGAGGCGCTTCGCGAGCGTCTGCGCGAGGTAGGTCTTGCCGCAGCCCGTGGGGCCGATCAGCAGGATGTTCGACTTGGCGATCTCGACCTCGTCGCGCTTCTGCTCGGCCGGGGTGAGCGCCTGGTGGGCGCGGATGCGCTTGTAGTGGTTGTAGACCGCGACGGCCAGCGAACGCTTCGCCGCGTCCTGGCCGATGACGTACTCCTCGAGGAAGGAGAAGATCTCCTTCGGCTTCGGCAGTTCGAACTCGCCGGCGGTCTCCGCGCCGTTCTCGGCGAGCCGCTCTTCGATGATCTCGTTGCAGAGCTCGACGCACTCGTCGCAGATGTACACGCCGGGACCGGCGATGAGCTGCTGGACCTGCTTCTGGCTCTTGCCGCAGAAATTGCACTTGAGCAGATCGGCGCTCTCTCCGATACGTGCCATCCCAGCCTCCCTCCGGACCGTGGTTCGAGCCTAACCCGCATCCGGGCCCTCGGGGCGGAACCCGGCGAAACGGGGACGGGCGCGCCGCCCGGCGAACCGTTCGCCCTCCGTGAACGCGAACAGGCGCCCGGCCGGAGCCGGGCGCCTGTCAGCGCGTCGTGGAGGTCAGCGGCCGATCGCCGGCGCCTGCACCTTGCGGGTCGTGAGGACCTGGTCGATGAGCCCGTAGTCCTTGGCCTCGGCCGCGGAGAGGATCTTGTCGCGGTCGATGTCCTTGTTGACTTCCGCGATCGAGCGGTTCGAGTGCTTCGAGAGCGTCTCCTCGAGCCACGTGCGCATGCGCATGATCTCGGCTGCCTGGATCTCGATGTCGGAGGCCTGGCCGTGGCCGGCCTCGCCGACCGCGGGCTGGTGGATCAGCACGCGGGCGTTCGGCAGGGCGAGTCGCTTGCCGGGGGTGCCGGCGGCGGCGATGACCGCCGCGGCCGAGGCCGCCTGGCCGAGCACGACCGTCATGATCTGCGGACGGATGTACTGCATCGTGTCGTAGATCGCCGTCATGGCCGTGAACGAGCCGCCGGGCGAGTTGATGTACATCATGATGTCGCGGTCGGGGTCCATCGACTCGAGCACGAGGAGCTGCGCCATGATGTCGTCTGCCGACGCGTCGTCCACCTGGACGCCCAGGAAGATGATGCGGTCCTCGAACAGCTTCGCGTAGGGGTCCTGGCGCTTGTAGCCGTAGGCGGTGCGCTCTTCGAAGCTCGGCAGGATGTAGCGCGAACCGGGCGCCTGCAGGCCGCCGTGCGCGGTACTGCCGAAGGCGGGGATTTCCATGTGTCGTTCTCTCTCTTCCTCGATGCCCTTACGCGTTCGTTCCGCCGCCGCCGGCCACGTCGAGCGCGGACTCGCGGATGTGGTCGACGAAGCCGTACTCCAGCGCCTGCTGCGCGGTGAACCAGCGGTCGCGGTCGCCGTCGGCGTTGATCTGCTCGACCGACTTGCCGGTCTGCGCCGCGGTGATCTCGGCGAGACGCTTCTTCATGTCGAGGATCAGCGCCGCCTGGGTCTGGATGTCGCTCGCGGTGCCGCCGAATCCGCCGTGGGGCTGGTGCAGCAGCACGCGCGCGTTCGGCGTGATGTAGCGCTTGCCCTTGGTGCCGGCGGTCAGCAGCAGCTGCCCCATCGAGGCCGCCATGCCGATGCCGACCGTGACGATGTCGTTGGGCACGAACTGCATCGTGTCGTAGATCGCCATGCCGGCCGTGATGGAGCCGCCAGGCGAGTTGATGTAGAGGTAGATGTCCTTCTTCGGGTCTTCCGCTGCCAGCAGCAGGAGCTTCGCGGCGATCTCGTTCGCGTTGTCGTCGCGCACCTCCGAACCGAGCCAGATGATGCGGTCCTTCAGCAGTCGATCGAAAACACTGGGGGACAGTGACGGTTCGGCCATTCCTCGCTCCGTTTCGTTGTCGCGTTGCATCGAATCTATCCGTTGGAACGCGGCCGCTCCCCGCTGTTCGCCGTAGGCGGATGAACCGCGGCGACGGGGCATCCCGAGCGGGGTTCGGATGCCTCGGAGCGTCGTTCCCCGGGGAACGACGAAGGGACCGGACAGTGCGTCCGATCCCTTCGTGCGTGCGTTCGTCCGATTACTCGGCGTCGGCCTTCTTGGCAGGCGCCTTGCGGGCCGGAGCCTTCTTGGCGGGCGCTTCGGCGGGCGTCTCGGCCTCGTCGGCGGCCGGCTTCGCGGCGGCCTTCTTGGCGGGCGCCTTCTTGGCCGGAGCCTTCTTGGCGGCCGGCTTCTCGGCCGGGGCCTCCTCGGCCTCGTCCTCGTCGTCGGCGATCGCGACGAACTCACCGAGGTCGACCGGGTTGCCCGAGGCGTCCTTCACGACGGCCTTGCCGAGCGCGACGGCGAGCGCCTTGTTGCGCGCGACCTCGCCGACCATGGCGGGGATCTGGCCCTGCTCGCTCAGCGCCTGGATGAACTCGCCCGGCTGCATGCCGTACTGCGCGGCACCCTGGATGAGGTACTGCGTGAGCTCCTCCTGCGAGACCTTGACCTCTTCGGCCTCGGCGATCGCGTCGAGCAGGATCTGCGTGCGGAACGCCTTCTGGCTCGCCTCGGTGACCTCGGCGCGGTGCTCGTCGTCTTCGAGACGGCCTTCGGACTCGAGGTGACGGTGCACCTCGTCCTCGATGACGGACTCGGCGATCGGGATCTCGACGGCCTCGAGGAGGACCTCGACGAGCTTGTCGCGCGCCTCAGAGCCCTGGCCGAAGACCTTCGACTTGGCGACCTGGTCGGCGACCGACGCGGCGAACTCCTCGTAGGTGTCGAACTCGCTCGCGATCTGCGCGAAGTCGTCGTCGGCCTCGGGGAGCTCGCGCTCCTTTACGGCCTCGATCGACACGGTGATCTCGGCGGTCTCGCCCTCGTGCTCGCCGCCGAGCAGCTTCGACTCGAAGGTCGTGGTCTCGCCGGCCGAGAGGGCGTCGAGCGCCTCGTCGATGCCCGCGAGCAGCTCGCCCGAGCCGACCTCGTAGGAGATGCCAGCGGCGGTGTCGACCTCTTCGTCGCCGATCTTGGCGACGAGGTCGAGGGTCACGAAGTCGCCGGTCTTGGCGGGGCGGTCGACCGAGATGAGCGTGCCGAAACGGCTGCGGATGCGGTCGAGTTCGGCCTGCACCTCGTCGTCGGCGGCGACGGCGTCGGCGACCTCGATCTCGAGGCCGTCGTACTTCGGCAGCTCGATCTCGGGGCGGACGTCGACCTCGATGGCGAGGAGGAGGTCGCCCGAGAAGTCGGCCTCGTTCGGCCACTCGACGATGTCGGCGGCGGGACGGCCGAGGGGGCGCACGCCCGCCTCGGCGACGGCGGCCTGGTAGAAGCCGTCGAGGCCCTCGTTGACGGCGTGCTCGATGACGGCGCCACGACCGACGCGCTGGTCGATGATGGGCGGCGGCACCTTGCCCTTGCGGAAGCCGGGCACGCTGACCTGCTCGGCGATGTGCTCGTAGGCGTGCTTGATGCTGGGCTTCAGCTCGTCCGGCGTCACCGTGATGGTGAGCTTGGCGCGAGTGGGGCTCAGCTTCTCAACCGAAGTGGTCGGCATGTCTGAAGTTCTCCTGGTTCGTGGAAGTACGTGTCGAGTCGCACGACTCGTCGGGGCGACAGGATTCGAACCTGCGACCTCCCGCTCCCAAAGCGGGCGCTCTACCAAGCTGAGCTACGCCCCGAGCCGTGCCTCAACTCGTGGACCGCAATGCCGGCACCGCGCGCAGGGCGCGCGAACCGACGGCGGACCGTCCGCCAGTCTACTGCACGCGCCCGGGGGCGTTCGTGGGGGTCATCCAGGATGACCGGAGCGCGACTTCGAGCCCGCGTGCACGGATCGCCCCTCGGCATCTTGTAGGATTGCCGAGGCCCGAGAAACCGGGCCGACGGGGATGTAGCTCAATGGTAGAGCCTCAGTCTTCCAAACTGATCACGCGGGTTCGATTCCCGTCATCCCCTCCACGAGCCCGTCGCGGCGTGCATTCCAAGCCGTTCCGATCGTCGCCGACGCCCCCTGGGCTAGGTTCGAGTCATGACCGCGGCACCGAGGGCGACGATCCGATGATCAAGTACCTGGGGTCCAAGCGCACCATGGTGCCGGTGCTCGGCCGCATCGCCGAGGCGGTCGAGGCGCGGAGCGCGGTGGACCTCTTCACCGGCACGACCCGGGTCGCGCAGGAGTTCAAGCGCCGCGGGCTCGAGGTCACCGCCGTGGATGTCGCGAGCTACAGCCGGGTGCTCGCGGAGTGCTTCATCGCCCTCGACGCCGCCGACGTCGACCTCGACGAAGTGGCATCGGCGCTCGACGAGCTCAACGCGCTGCCGGGCCGTGCGGGCTACGTCACGGCGCACTTCAGCGAGGACGCCCGCTTCTTCCAGCCGCAGAACGCCCGCCGCATCGACGCCGTGCGCGACCGCATCGAGGCCGTGTACGCGGGCACGGCGCTGCATCCGGTGCTGCTCAGCGCCCTGCTGCTCGCCGCCGACCGCGTCGACTCGACGACCGGCGTGCAGATGGCGTACCTCAAGCAGTGGGCGCCGCGATCGGCGCGCGACCTCGAGCTGCGGATGCCCGAACTGCTGCCCGGCGCGGGCGTCGCGATCCAGGGCGACGCGACCGAGCTCGCGGCCGCACTCCCCCGCACCGACCTGCTCTACCTCGACCCGCCGTACAACCAGCACCGCTACTTCACGAACTACCACGTGTGGGAGACCCTCGTGCGCTGGGACGCCCCCGAGCCCTACGGCGTCGCGCGCAAGCGCCTGGACGCCCGCGACCCGTCGACCGCGTCGGTGTTCAACCGCAAACGGCAGATGCCGGGGGCGCTCCGCCGAGTCATCCTGGATGCCCGTGCCGACACGGTCGTGCTCTCGTACAACGACGAGTCCTGGGTCGGCGCCGACGACCTGCGACGCGCATTGCTGGACGCCGGCCACGAGCACGTCGAGCTGCTCGAGTTCGACGCCAAGCGCTACGTGGGCGCGCAGATCGGCATCCACAATCAGGCGGGCGAGAAGGTCGGCACCGTCTCGCACCTGCGCAATACCGAATACCTCTTCATCGCGGGTTCCCGGGAGCGCGTCGAAACAGCCGTGGCGGCGGCCGCGGCCACGCCCGCGACGACGTCGGCGCTGCGTCTGCGACGCGCGGAACCCTCCGCCATCGCGTGAGGAACGCCAGGTCAGCCCAGCCTTCCCTCGCTTGAAATACTCGCGGGCATCCCTAACGTTGTAGAGGTACAGACATCCGGACAAGGGAAGGGGACCCGAATGACCGACATCATCACGCCCAAGGCCGGCAGCTACGCCGAAGCCGCGGAGGCCACCGCGAAGTACCTGGAGCCCGTCGTGCAGCAGCTCGTCGCGCTCGCCGTCAACGGCAAGCAGGCGCACTGGCACGTGCGCGGCGCGAACTTCGTCGCGGTGCACGAGTTCCTCGACGTGGTCGTCGACCACGCGCAGGACTTCGCCGACACCGCCGCGGAGCGCATCGTCGCCCTCGGCACGCCCGTCGCGGCGCGGGTCTCCGACGTCGCGAAGGCCGAGCCGGTCGAGCCGCACACGGGTTTCCAGACGGCCGAAGCGACCATCGCCGACGTGATCGCGCAGATCGACCTCGCCACGGCGAAGGTCAACGAGGCGATCGAGGGGCTCGAGAGCGCCGACCCGACGAGCCAGGACGTGGCCATCGAGATCCGCCGCGGTCTCGACAAGGACCGCTGGTTCCTGTTCTCGCACATCGCGAAGTGATCGAACGGATGCCGCACTCGGCATCCTGATCGACGAACGGCCCGCCCCGATGGGGCGGGCCGTTCCGCGTCTCCGGAAGCGAGCGGGCTCAGGAGCCGCGCTGGAGCCAGGCGATGACGGCGAGCACGCGGCGGTGGTCGGAGCCGGAGTCCTCCAGGCCGAGCTTCTGGAAGATCGACGTGACGTGCTTCTCGACGGCGCCGACGCCGATGAACAGGCGCGCGGCGATCGCCTGGTTCGTGCGGCCCTCCGCCATCTGCCCGAGCACGTCGCGCTCGCGCTCAGTGAGCCGTTCGAGCGGGTCGGTGCGGCGTGCGAAGAGCTCGGCGACGACCTGCGGATCGAGCACGGTGCCGCCCGCGCTCACCCGCTCGACCGCGTCGCGCAGCTCGTCGAGCGAGGACACGCGGTCTTTCAGCAGGTAGCCGACGCCGCCGCGGCCGGCCGCGAGCAGTTCGCTCGCGTAGGTGACCTCGACGTACTGGCTGAGCAGCAGCACGCCGATGCGCGGGTCGCGGCGACGCAGCTCGATCGCGGCCCGCACGCCCTCGTCGCGGAAGGTCGGCGGCATCCGCACGTCGAGCACGGCGAGCTCGGGGCGCGCCGATTCCAGGTCGGCGAGCAGGGCGTCGGCATCGCCGTAGGCGCCGACGGTGTCGAACCCGGCCTCCTCGAACAGGCGCACGAGCCCCTCGCGGAGCAGCACGGAATCCTCGGCGAGCACGACGCGCAGCGGGGCGGCAGCACTCTCTTCGCTCATGCCCCCATGCTCCCAGACGCCGACCCGGCGCCCGTCGCGCCCGCCACGGCGATCGGCAGGTGGGCGCCGATGTTCGTCGGGCCGCCGATCGGCGAGTCGACGACGAGGACGCCGCCGAGGCCCGCGACCCGCTCCGACAGGCCGTCGAGCCCGTGCCCGGGCACGCTCGTCGCGCCGCCGTCGCCGTTGTCGCCGACCCAGAGGTCGAGCCAGCTGCGGCCGAACTCGTCGGTGCGCGTCGCCGTCGTGAGCCGCACGCCGCTCGCCACGGAATGTTTGCCCGCGTTCGTGAGCAGCTCGGCGACGATGAAGTAGGCGTTGCGCTCGATCGCCGGCGGCAGTGCCGCTGCGCGGGCGCGCTGGTCGACGATCACCGGCACGGCCGAACGGGCGGCGAGGGCGTCGAGCGCCACGGCGAGGCCGCGGTCCTGCAGCAGGGGCGGCGCGACGCCGCGCGAGAGCGCACGCAACTCCTCCAGCGCCTCCGTCGTCTGCAGGCGGGCTTCGCCGAGCAGCGTGCGGGCGGCGGCCGGGTCGGTCTCGAGCCGGCGCTCGACGGCGGCGAGGTCCATCTGCAAGCGGATGAGCCGCTGCTGGGGGCCGTCGTGGATGTCGCGCTCGAGGCGCCGCAGTGCGGCGTCCTCGGCCCGGATCGCCGCGCCGCGCGAGGCATCCAGTCGCACGACCTCCTCGCGGAGCTCCTCCGACTCCCAGCGACCCAGCATGAGCCGCGCCGCGCCCCAGTGCACCGCCGTGAGGGCGCGGAGCACGTACGGCAGCGCGAGGGCGAAGAGGAGGCCGATGACGAACCAGAAGAGGGTCTCGGCGACGGGGTTGGCGAGGTTCCACGGGTTGCCGGGCATGATCCAGTCGAGCACGACCTCGTTGATCCAGATCCCGCCGCGGTCGCCGTCGGCGAAGCGACCCCAGATCCAGTAGGTCAGCCCGCCGGCGGTCACCGAGACCCACGCGATCGTGAGGCTCCACGTCACGATGGTCAGCACGAGCGAGACGATCGCGCTGTGCAGGAAGTAGAGCCAGTAGTGCAGGTCGACGAACGGCGCGAAGACGCTGCGCCAGAAGCCCGCATTCGGCGGCGTGCTCGACCAGCGCGGGCGCGGGATCTCCGGCAGGTCGGTCCAGCCGAGCCGCATGAGCTCGGCCGTGCCGAAGCCGCGCGACGTGTACAGCGACGCGACGACGAGGGGGATTCCGATGAAGAGCACGAACAGGCCCCAGCCGGTCCAGAAGAGCGTCCAGATCACGACGGCCGACACGACCGCGATCGGCAGCGTCGGCAGGAGATAGCCGAGGTGCCCCGGCACGCCGGCCCAGGCGCGTGCGTAGCCGCGGCGCTCGCGCCCGGCCGCGGGCACGGCCGCAGCCGCCCCGCCCGGTGCCGCAGTGGTGTCAACCATGTCGGTGTCCTTCCCCGTCATCCATTCTGAAGTGCTCGTCGGCGTCCTGCCCGGGTTCGACGACGAGGAATTGCCCCATCATCCCCGCGTCCTCGTGCATGAGGAGGTGGCAGTGGTACATGTACGGGTGCTCGGGATCCCCCGGCCCGTCGAAGCGAACGAGCAGCGCGATCTCGGTCTCGGGCACCGCGTAGACGGTGTCCTTCCACCCCGCGAGCTCGGGCGGCGGCGGCGCGCCGCCGATCGACTCGATGCGGAACTGCGCGTCGTGCACATGGAACGAGTGCGGCAGCTTCGAGGTGTTGTGCACGATCCAGCGCTCGGTCCGGCCGCGCTCGGCCACGAGGTCGATGCGGTCGGGATCCATGCTGCGGTCGTTGATGTCGAAGCCGTGGAGGTCGAAGCGGCGCTCGATCGCGACCTCGTCCGGCCCCGGCAGGTCGGGCAGGTCCGCGAGGGCGGCCGGCACCGGTGCGGATGCCGTCAGGTCGGCGGCCGCGCGGAGCTCCAGCACGTCGAACACGTCGCGACCGCCATTCAGGCCCGCGAGCACGTCGTCGCCGCCGAGTTCGGCGGACGTCATGCGCGAGCGCAGCACGACCCGCTCCCCCGGCGTCAGGCGGACGACGACCTCCGCGCGCTCGCCCGGCGAGAGGCGCACGTGCGCCGTCTCGACGGGGGCGGCGAGCAGGCCGCCGTCGCTCGCGATCTGCTGCATGGGCCGCCCGTCGGCGAGCTCGAACCCCAGGATGCGGGCGGTCGACGCGTTGAGCAGGCGAAGGCGCACGAGTTCGGTCGTCGCCTCGAAGTACGGCGAGCGCGTGCCGTTGACGATCGTCTCGTCGCCGAGCGCCCCGGCGAACGACGTCGCACGGCCGGTGCGGCGGCCGTCGTCGTCGAACGAGACGTCCTGCACGATGAGCGGCACGTCGTCGACGCCGTACGCCGACGGCAGGCCGAGTGCGCGCTCGGCGGGGTCGTGGAGGAGGAAGAGGCCGGCGAGGCCCCGCTCGACCTGCTGCTCGGTCTCCTCGTGCGGGTGCGGGTGGTACCAGAGCGTCGCGGCGGGCTGGTCGATCGTCCACTCGGGATGCCGGCTCGCGCCGGGTTCGATCGGCTGATGCGGTCCGCCGTCGACGGCCGCGGGCAGCTGCATGCCGTGCCAGTGCAGCGTCGTCGCCTCGTCGAGGTCGTTCTGCACGTCGACGCGGACGCGCTCGCCTCGCTCGGCGACGAGGGTGGGGCCGAGGTGGTCGTCGTCGTAGCCCCAGGTCTCGCTGGGAACGCCGGGTTCGAACTCGGTCTCGCCGCGTTCGGCGGTCAGTGCGAAGACGCGCGTGCCGTCGGCGTCGAGCGTCGACGGTGCGAGGGGCGGGATCGCCAGCGGGCGGTCGAACTCGACCTTCCCGGACGTGTCGACCACGGCCGGTCCGACGAGGCCGCAGCCGGCCAGCGCGAGCGCGATGGCGCCGCCGAGGGCGGCGATCCCGATCGCGGTGGCCGCCGTGGCGCGGGGCCGCCGCAGTGCGGAGTTCGTGAGCATGCCTCCAGGCTCGCCGTCTCCGACGGCCGGGAGCAGCCGGGTGCCGCCCGTTTCCGGGGTGGGGGCAGCCCCACCCCGGCAGGCTCAACGGGCGTCGTGCGTGATGCGGCCCGCGAGGAGCGTCAGGGCGACGGGCAGCGTGCGGAGCTCGGCCGGCTCGACCCGGAGCGGGTCGGCGCCGAGCACCGCGAGGTCGGCCGCCTCGCCCACGGCGGGTCGGATGCCGCGACCGCCGGTCGACGCGGCGAGCGCGACGGCCGCCTCGATCGACTGCTCCGGATGCCACGGGGTGCGGCCGTCGCGGCTCCGTTCGACCGCGGCGGCGATGGAGATCCACGGGTCGAGCGGAGCCACCGGCGCATCGGAGCCGAGCGCGAGCTCGACCCCTGCGTCCGCGAGGTCGCGGAGCAGGAACGCGCGGTCGGTGCGGCCGGCCCAGTAACGCTCGGCGACGTCGCGGTCGTCCATGGCGTGCTCGGGCTGCACAGAGGCGACCACGCCGAGTTCCGCGAAGCGGGCGACATCCTCGTGGCGGAGCAGCTGCGCGTGCTCGACCGAGCCCTGCGCGCCCGTCGCCGCGAAGGCATCCAGGACGACCGCGTTCGCCCGGTCGCCGATGGCGTGCACGGCGACGCGGAACCCGCCCGCGCTCGCCCGCTCGAGCAGCGGGACGAGCTCGTCGAACGGCACCGTCGAGAGGCCGTGCGGATGGGCGTCGTGCGCGAGCCCCTCGTAGGGGTCGAAGCACCACGCGGTGCGCGTGTTGAGGGAGCCGTCGGTGATGACCTTGTACGGGCCGACCTCCACGAGCCCGTCGGTCCCCGCGACGACCTGCCCGGTCGCGAGCCCCAGCGCGAGGGCGCGATCGAGGTCGAGCGTGTAGACCCCGAACGCCACGCGCAGGTCGAGCGGGGAGCGCGCGGCCCTGCGGCGCCAGTCGTCCAGGTTCCAGCGCATCTCGAGGTCGGTGATGCCGGTCACGCCGCGGGCGGCGGCGGTGCGGGCGGCGTCGGCCGTCCACCCGTCGAGCACGTCGTCCTCGACGGCTTCGAGGGCGCGCAGCACGGCGAATGCGTCGTCCTCGCGCAGGAGTCCCTCGGTGGCGGGATCGGCGCCGAAGCGGGTGAGCGCCGCCCGGTTCAGCCAGGCGGAGTGCAGGTCGGCGGAGATGAGCAGCACCGGATGCCCGGCGGTGCGCTCCTCGAGCGCGGCGACGCTCGGGGCGTCCGGCCAGAGCCCGTCGCGGTACCCGAACCCGACGACGGGGTCGGGGCCCGCCGCACGGTCGCGGGCCGCACCGGCGAGCGCGACCGCCTCAGCCGCGGACGTCGCGCCCGACACGTCGAAGCGGCGGGCGGCCTGCGCCCACTGCGAGAAGTGCACGTGCCCGTCGACGAGGCCCGGGACGAGGGTGCGGCCGTCCAGGTCGAGACGCTCGACGTGTCCTCCGCCGGCGAGGGAGTCGGCCGGCCCGATGGCCGCGATGCGCCCGTCGGCGACGTGCACGTCGACGAGGTCGTCCGCACCGGCGAACCGCGCCCCGGCGAGGATGAGCTCCGCGCTCACTCGGCGACGCCCGCGGCCTCGGCGGCGCGGGCCGCACGGAGTTCGGCGTGGGTGGCGCGCATCCGCTCGGCGAGCCCCGGATGCGCGTACGGGCCGTCGCCCTCGAGCTCGGCGATCACGCGGTCGACGACGTGCGCTGGCTTGTTCTGGCTCATCTTGTCCTTCGCCGTGAACCGGGTCACGCGCATCCGGAAGCCGACCGTGCCGGACTCGATGCGCTCCGCGTAGGCGGCGTTCTCGAGGGTGCCGCGCATGCGCCGCGGTTCGGGCATCCGGTCCTCGAAGCGGTCGACGAGGTCGCCGAGCACGTCGAGGTTCTCGGGCCCCGTGAAGACCTCGGGAGTGCCGAAGAGGTGCGCGGTGACGAAGTTCCATGTGGGCACGGCCGGCGCGTCGTCGTACCAGCCGGGCGAGATGTACCCGTGGGGACCTTGCACGATCACCAGGATCTCGTGCCGGCCGAGCTCGTGGAGCTGCTCGTCGGGACGGCCGACGTGGCTAAGCAGCACGATGCCCTCGGCGTCCTCGTCGAGGACGACCGGGTAGTGGCTCGCGACCAGGCCCGCCTCGGTGTGCGAGACGATCGTCATCCAGGGGTGCTCACGGATGAGCTGCTTGACGGCCCCTTCGTCGGTCAGGGCGAAGCCGGGGTTCTGGCGCATGGGGGACTTTCCGGGTATGGGACGGGAAACGCCGGTCGAGGAGCCCGAAGGGCGCATCGAGACCTGGTGACGTACCTTACGGGGTCTCGATACGCGGCTTCACCGCTACTCGACCGGCGGAGGAGGAGCGCTTGACCGCTCCTCGATCCGCGCAAGCGGTCACGCCCGCTGGCAGAACGGGCACCAGTAGAGCTTGCGGCCGCCGAGCTCTTCGAGGGCGATGTTCGTGCCGCAGGTGCGGCACGGCAGTCCCTCGCGCTTGTAGACCCAGTGGCGGTCGGCGCGGTCGGCCATCGCGGCGCGGTACGCCTCGGGCGAGAGGCCGTCCATGGTCATCATCTGGCCGGTCTCGACGCCGATCGCGAGCAGCTTCGCCCAGTCCCGCCAGAGTTCGCGGACGACGTCCTCGGGCAGCGTCCTGCCGGGCACGTGGGGTTCGAGGCGGGCGCGGTAGAGCAGCTCGGCGCGGTAGACGTTGCCGATGCCAGCGACGACGTTCTGGTCCATCAGCAGCAGTGCGATGGGCACCCCGCGCCGGCGCACCGCGGCGGTGAAGCGATCCTCGCCGCCCTCGGGATCGAGCAGCGGGTCGGGCCCGAGCCTGGCGATGACGGTCTCGACCTGCGCGGGGTCGAGCACCTCGCACGCGGTCGGCCCGCGGAGGTCGGCGCAGACGCGGTCGGTGAGCAGCCGCACGCGCACCGCGCCGATCGGCGGCGGCGGGAACTCCTCGAGGTCGGCACCCTGCTCCGACTCGGACATCCGCAGGCGGGTCTTGCGCGGCGCACCGATCGAGGAGAGCGAGTTCTCCCCCGCCGTGTCGTAGATCGCGTCGGGGTTCGGGCCGGCCAGCACGCCCGCGTCGAGGTCCGTCCCGCGCTGGTTCGTCTGCCCCATGCGGCCGTTCGCGCTCGCGATCGTCGCATCCATCCGGATGTCTCCCGCGAAGTCCCACGCGCCGTAGATACCCAGGTGGACCCGGAGCCATCGGTCGCCCTCGAAGCCGAGGAACATCTGCTTGCCGACGGCACGGGCGTCCGTCATGACGCGCCCGTCGAGGTCGGCCGCGCCCGCGGCGAAGCGGCCCTGGGGGCTGGATGCCGCGACGGCGCTGCCGACGAAGTTGCGCTCGAACTGCCGCGCGATGCGATGGACGGAGTGGCCTTCGGGCATCCGTTCAGCCCTGCGTGAGGGGGTGGTCCTCGATGTCGCCGGTCGTCTCGTACTCGGCGATCTGCGCGATGCGACGGATGTGGCGCTCCTCGTCGCTGAAGGGCTCCGCGATGAACGCGTCGATGAAGCCGATCGCCTCCTCGACGGAGTGCTGGCGGGCGCCGATGGAGATGACGTTGGCGTCGTTGTGCTGACGGGCGAGCAGCGCCGTCGACTCGTTCCAGACGAGCGCGGCGCGGATGCCCCGCACCTTGTTCGCGGCGATCTGCTCGCCGTTGCCCGACCCGCCGAAGACGACGCCGAGCGCCTCGACGCCGGCGCGCTGGTCGGCGACCACGGCGAGCGCGGCGTCGATGCAGAACGAGGGGTAGTCGTCGAGCGCGTCGTAGACCTTCGGACCGTGGTCGATCACCTCGTGGCCGGCGCCGGCCAGGTGGTGCTGCAGCGTCGTGCTGAACTCGAGTCCCGCGTGGTCCGTGGCGATGTGGATGCGCATGGGTCCGATCCTATTCGCGGCCTCGGCGGCCGCCGTCCCCGCGACTAGGCTGGTCGGCGTTGTGCGCGGCCACGAGCCGCCTCGCCGACCAAGGAGTGCCACGTGCCTGGAGAGAATCTCACCCGTATCGAAGCCCAGGAGCGCGCCGCGCTCGTTTCGGTGCAGTCCTACGAGGTCGCCCTCGACCTCACCATCAGCGACGAGGTGTTCCGGTCGACGTCGACCGTGACCTTCAGCGCGAGCGAGGGCGCCTCGACCTTCATCGACGCCATCACGCGCACCGTGCACTCGGTGACCCTGAACGGCGTCTCCCTCGACCCGGCCGCGGTCGCCGACGGCGTCCGCATCCAGCTGAGCGGCCTCGCGGCCGAGAACGTGCTCGTCGTCGACGCCGACCACGAGTACACGAACACCGGCGAGGGCCTGCACCGCTTCGTCGACCCCGTCGACGACGAGGTCTACCTGTACACCCAGTTCGAGGTGCCGGACTCGCGGCGCGTGTTCGCCGTCTTCGAGCAGCCCGACCTCAAGGCGACCTTCGCGTTCTCGGTCATCGCGCCCGACCGCTGGCAGGTCGTCTCCAACCAGCCGACCCCCGAGCCGCTCCCCGTGGGCGAGGGCGTCGCGAAGTGGTCGTTCGAGCCGACCCCGCGCATCTCGTCCTACATCACGGCGCTCGTCGCCGGCCCGTACCAGGTCGTGCGCTCCGAGCTCACGAGCGCCGACGGCCGCGTCATCCCGCTCGGCGTCTTCAGCCGCGCCTCGCTCGCCGAGTACCTCGACGCCGACTACGTCTTCGAGAAGACCCGTCAGGGCTTCGCCTACTTCGAGGAGAAGTTCGGCGTCGTCTACCCGTTCGACAAGTACGACCAGCTCTTCGTGCCCGAGTTCAACGCGGGCGCGATGGAGAACGCGGGCGCCGTCACCTTCACCGAGACCTACGTCTTCCGCTCGAAGGTGACCGACGCGATCAAGGAGCGTCGCGTCGTCACGATCCTCCACGAGCTCGCGCACATGTGGTTCGGCGACCTCGTCACCATGACGTGGTGGAACGACCTGTGGCTCAACGAATCGTTCGCCGAGTGGGCCTCCACCATCGCCACCGCCGAGGCCACCGAGTGGACCGAGGCGTGGACGACGTTCAACTCGATGGAGAAGAGCTGGGCGTACCGCCAGGACCAGCTCCCCTCGACGCACCCGATCGTCGCGGAGATCCGCGACCTCGAAGACGTGCAGGTCAACTTCGACGGCATCACGTACGCCAAGGGCGGCTCGGTGCTCAAGCAGCTGGCCGCGTGGGTCGGCATCGACGCGTTCTTCGCGGGCGTCTCGGCGTACTTCCGGAAGCACGCGTGGGGCAACACGACCCTCGCCGACCTCCTCGCCGAACTCGAGACCGCGTCGGGCCGCGACCTGTCGACCTGGTCGAAGCTCTGGCTCGAGACCAGCGGCGTCAACACGCTGCGCCCCGAGATCGTCACGGACGACTCGGGCGTCATCACCTCGTTCGCGATCGCGCAGACCGCGCACCCGGACTACGACGTCATCCGCCCCCACCGCCTCGCGGTCGGCTTCTACGACCTCGACGGCGACGCCCTCGTGCGCACGCACCGCGTCGAGCTCGACGTCGACGGAGCGCGCACCGAGGTGCCCGAACTCGTCGGCCGCACCCGCCCCGCGCTCGTCCTCGTGAACGACGACGACCTCGCCTACGCGAAGATCCGCCTCGACGAGGCATCCTTCACGGCGGCGACCGCCCACCTCGCGAAGATCGCCGACCCGCTCGCGCGCGCCCTCGTGTGGAGCGCGGTGTGGGACGCCACGCGCGACGCCGAGCTGCCCGCCCGCGACTACCTCGAGCTCGTCGAGCGCAACGTCGCGAGCGAGACCGAGTCGACCACGCTCCGCATCGTGCTGACGCAGGCCGTGCTCGCGGCGTCCGCCTACACGGCGCCGGAGCGCAAGGCCGCGGCCCTCGGCTCGCTCGCCGACACGCTCTGGACCCTCGCGACCGAGGCCGGGGCCGGCAGCGACGCGCAGTTCCAGTTCGTGAAGTTCTTCGCCTCCATCGCGGAGACCTCGGGCAAGCTCGACGAGCTCGCCGGCCTCTTCGACGGCTCGGTGACCCTCGAAGGGCTCTCGGTCGACACCGACCTCGGCTGGGAGCTGCTCATCGGCCTCGTCGCCGCGGGCCGCGCCGGCGAGGACGAGATCGCCGCGCGCCTCGCGTCCGACAACACCGCCACGGGTCAGCAGTCGGCCGCGCACGCTCGCGCCGCCGTCCCCACCGCGGAGGCCAAGCGCGCAGCGTGGGACTCGGTGATCGCCGTCGACACCGCGCCGAACATGATCGTGCGCACGACGGGCGTCGGTTTCGGCCGCGCCGCCGCCGACCTGCTCGCGCCCTACGTCGGCGAGTACTTCGCCGTCGCGGGCACGATCTGGGAGGACCGCAGCTACCACATCGCCCAGACGATCCTGTACGGGTTCTACCCGTCCTCGCTCGCCTCGGTCGAGCTCGCCGAGGCGACGCGCGTGTGGCTGGAGGGCAACCCCGAGGCGCCCGCCGCACTGCGCCGCATCGTGATCGAGAACCTCGCGGGCGTCGACCGGGCGCTCGCCGCGCAGGCGCGGGACGCCGCCTGATGCGCCGGCCCCTCACCCGGCTCGAAGCCGAGGCCCGCGCCGAGCTCCTCACCGTGCACGGCACCGACATCGTCCTCGACGTCACGGGTGAGGGGCCGACCTTCCGCTCCACGACGACCGTGCGCTTCGCGGCGCGCGCCGGCGCTTCGACCTTCATCGAGGCGAACGCCCGCGTGGATCGCGTCGAGCTCAACGGCCGTGTCTTCGCACCGCACGAGCTCGAGGCGGCCGTCGACGGCGCCCGCATCGCGCTCGCCGGTCTCGCCGACGAGAACGTGCTCGTCGTCGCGGGCGACTTCGCATACTCGCACACCGGCGAGGGGCTCCACCGCTTCGTCGACCCCGTCGACGAGCGCGTCTACCTCTACACGCAGTTCGCGGTCGCGTTCGCGCAGAACGTGTTCGCCGTCTTCGACCAGCCCGACCTGAAGACCCGGTTCGCCCTGACGGTGACCGCGCCCTCGTCGTGGCTCGTCCGTTCCAACTCGCCGGTCGCCTCGATCGAGCCCGTCGAGGGCGCCGGCGCGGCCGCGGACGCGAGCATCCACCGCTTCGAGCCGACCCCCGTGATGTCGAGCTACATCGTGGCCCTCGCCGCGGGCGAGTACGCGGAGCGGACCGGCACCGCGACCACCCGCTCGGGCCGCGAGGTGCCGCTCGGCCTCTACACGCGCGCCTCGCTCGCGCAGTACGGCGAGCCCGACGTCATGTTCGGCGTGCTCGACCGGGGCATCCGTTTCTACGAGGATGCCTACGACGTCGACTTCCCCTACGCGAAGTACGACCAGATCTTCGTGCCCGAGTACAACTGGGGCGCCATGGAGAACATCGGCGCGGTGACCTTCAACGAGGGCTACCTCTTCCGCTCCCGCGTGCCAGAGGCCCGCCTGGAGCGCCGCGCGACGGTCATCCTGCACGAGCTCGCCCACATGTGGTTCGGCGACCTCGTCACCATGCGGTGGTGGAACGACACCTGGCTCAACGAGTCGTTCGCGACGTGGGCGTCCACGCTCGCCGCCTCCGAGACGACGGAGTTCGCCGATGCGTGGGCGACGTTCGCGACGAACGAGAAGACCGACGCGGCCGCCCAGGACCAGCTCCCCTCGACGCATCCGGTCGTCGCGATCATCGACGACACCGCGCAGACCGAGGTCAACTTCGACGCCATCACGTACGACAA
Organism: Agromyces seonyuensis; assembly: GCF_009789225.1. Taxonomy (GTDB): domain Bacteria; phylum Actinomycetota; class Actinomycetes; order Actinomycetales; family Microbacteriaceae; genus Agromyces; species Agromyces seonyuensis. The sequence goes on from NZ_WSTA01000005.1 coordinate 42,794, forward strand.
GGGCGCGTCCGTGCTCAAGCAGCTCGTCGCCTTCGTCGGGCTCGAGTCGTTCCACGCGGGCGTCGGCGCCTACCTGCGCAAGCACGCGAACGGCAACGCGACGCTCGCCGACCTGCTCGCCGAGCTCGAGGATGCCTCGGGCCGCGACCTCTCGACCTGGTCGGCGCTCTGGCTCGAGACCGCCGGCGTCAACACGCTGCGCACCGAGCTCGAGACGGACGCGGACGGCGTCATCACCTCCTTCGCCGTGCTGCAGACCGCGGCCGACTCGCACCCCGTGCTCCGCCCGCACCGCCTCGCGGTCGGCGGCTACTCGCGGGTCGACGGGTCGAGCGACCCCGCCGCGCCGATCGAGCGCGTCCTCCGCATCGAGTTCGACCTCGACGGCGAGCGCACCGAGGTGCCGGAGCTCATCGGGCAGCCGCGCCCCGACGTCCTCCTCCTCAACGACGACGACCTCACCTACGCGAAGATCCGCCTCGACGAGGCCTCGACCGCGGTGCTCATCGCCTCGCTCGACTCGATCGACTCCGCGCTCGCGCGCGCCGTCGCGTGGGGCTCGCTGTGGGATGCCACCCGCGACGGCGAACTGCCTGCGACCGACTACGTGCGGCTCGCGCTCGCGAACGTCGGCCGGGAGACGCAATCGAACCAGCGCGCCCTCGTGCTCGGCCAGCTCGAACTCGTGCTCGGCCGCTACCTCGCGCCGGGCCATCGCGATGCCGTGGCCGCCGAGGCGGGCGACGCGCTCTGGGCGCTCGCGGGCCTCGCGGAGCCCGGCTCCGACGCGCAGCTGCAGTTCGTGAAGTCGTTCACGCGCATCGCGTCGACCGCCGGCCACACCGACCTCCTCGAGAGCATCCTCGACGGCTCCCTCGCCGTGCCCGGCCTGCCGGTCGACACCGACCTGCGCTGGGACCTCGTCATCGCGCTCGCCTCGCTCGGTGCCGCCGACGAGGACGCGATCGCCGCGGCCCTCGCCCTCGACGACACCGCGAAGGGCCGTCAGTTCGCCGACACGGCGCGCGCCGCACGCCCGACCCGCGAGGCGAAGGATGCCGCGTGGCGACGCGTCGTCGGCGACGAGCGCATCACGAACGACGAAGCGCGCGCGGTCGCCGCCGGCTGGCGGATCGCGCGCCCGGCGAGCCTGCTCGCCCCGAGCATCGCGGCGTACTTCGACGCGCTGCAATCGGCGTGGGCGAACCGCGGGTTCACGATCGGCACGATCATCGCGCGCTCGCTCTACCCGGCGCCGTACGCGAGCGCCGAGCTCGCCGCGGCCTCCCGCGCCTGGCTCGAGGCGAACGTCGGGCCCGACCCGCTCGTGCGCCTCGTGAGCGAGCAGCACTCGGAGCTCGAACGGGCCCTGCGGGCCCAGGTGCGCGACGCCGAAGCCCTCGCGTCCACCGAACGCTGAGGGTGCGCTCGGTAGAATTCCCCATCATGCAGAGCTCCCCCGCTGCCGCCCTCGTTCCGTTCGTCACCGCGGAGACCGGCGATGAGGTCTCCGGTCTCTGGAACCAGTTCGTGGTGTTCTGGACGACGAAATGGGACGACGTCCTCTGGACCATCGTCGCGATCGTCGTGATCGTGGTGGTCGCCCTGCTCGTGCGCTGGCTGCTGCATTTCGTCATCGTGCGCGTCGTCGACCAGATCGTCAGCGGCGTCAAGCGCAAGCAGGACGTCACCGACACCCAGGCGCTGATGGCCTCGCCCGTCGCGGCCGTGCGCACCGTCCAGCGAACCCGCACGCTCGGCACGGTGCTGACGAACATCGTCAACGTGACGATCACGATCATCGCGGTGCTCGCGATCGTGCAGACGATCAATTCCGACATCCTCGGTTCGTTCGCGCTGCTCACGGCGGCGCTCGGCGCCGGCCTCGGTTTCGGCGCCCAGAACATCGTCAAGGACGTGCTCAACGGCCTCTTCATGGTCATCGAGGACCAGCTCGGCGTCGGCGACATCGTCGACCTCGGTTTCGCGACCGGCGTCGTCGAGGAGGTGCGCATCCGCGTCACGATCGTGCGCGACGTCAACGGCACGCTCTGGTTCGTGCGCAACGGCGAGATCCTCCGCGTCGGCAACCTCTCGCAGGGCTGGGCGCGCGCCATCATCGACGTGTCGGTGCCGCGCACCGCCGACGTCGACGCCGTCGAAGGCGCCCTCCTCGACACCGCGATCGACCTCTCCCAGACGAGCAAGTGGCGCACCCGGTTCGTCGAGCGCCCCGAGGTGTGGGGCATCGAGTCCATCTCGGCGGATGCCGTCGTGCTGCGCGTCGTCGCCAAGACGCGCCCCGCCGCCAAGGACGACGTCGCCGAGGAGCTGCGCGGCCGCATCAAGCACGCCCTCGAGCAGCAGGGCGTCGACTCCGCCGCGATCGCCTCCGTGCTGCCGAGCGGCGTCGAGTCGGTCACGCGCGTGCGCGGCGCGCACCCGCCGCGCACCCGGCCCACCCCGCTCCTGCCCCCCGAGGAGCCGGCGAAGAAGGGCCGCAAGACCAAGCGAGCGGCACGCCCCGGCGTGCTCTCGACGGATGCCGCGGGCGCCGGCCGCCCGAAGACCCCCGGGATGCCGATCGTCGCGCCGGCGCGCAAGCCCGCGGCGAAGGCTCCGGCCGAGAAGGCGACGCCCTCGGAGCCGACCACGAAGTCCCCGGACGAGTCGACGAAGCGCGCCGCCGAACCGACCTCCCCCGACGAATCGAAGACGGACGACTGATGCAGCTCCAGCCCCGCCCCGGCGGCGAACCCCAGACCTCCTTCTACGACCAGATCGGCGGCAGCGCGACGTTCGCGAAGCTCGCCGACGCGTTCTACGACGGCGTCGCCGCCGATCCCGTGCTGAAGCCCATGTACCCCGAAGCCGACCTCGGTCCCGCCAAGCGGCGGCTGCAGCTCTTCCTCGAGCAGTACTGGGGCGGCCCCACCGTCTACAGCGAAGAGCGCGGCCACCCTCGCCTGCGGCTGCGCCACCAGCCGTTCAAGGTCAACCCGGATGCCCGCGACCGCTGGCTCGCGCACATGCGGGTCGCCGTCGACTCGCTCGCCCTGCCCCCTCTCGAGCACGAGATGCTCTGGGACTACCTGGAACGGGCCGCCCACGCGATGGTCAACACCTTCGAAGACTGATCGAGCACTCGCCGGTCGAGTAGCGACGCAGGAGCGTATCGAGACCCACTGCCCCGCTGATCGAGTAGGCGCCAGCGCCGTATCGAGACCCACCGCCCCGCTGGTCGAGTCGGCGCGCCAGCGCCGTATCGAGACCGGGTGGATCGACTCACCGGGTCTCGAGACGTTTCGCTCCTCGACCGACGGAGGGAGCTCTCATCCTCTCGGCGGATGCGCCGCACGCCCCCCGCTCGATACGTTCGAGGCATGATCGTGATCGAACAGCTCACCAAGCGGTTCGGCTCCCGAACCGCGGTCGATTCCCTCACCGCCACCGTGCAGCCCGGCCGGGTCACCGGCTTCCTCGGGCCGAACGGTGCCGGTAAGTCCACGACGATGCGCATGATCGTCGGCCTCGACCGGCCGACCTCGGGCTCCGTCACCGTCGGCGGCAAGCGCTACGACAAGCTCGCCGCCCCGATGCACGAGGTGGGCGCCCTCCTCGACGCGAAGGCGGCCCACCCCGGCCGCAGCGCCGAGAGCCACCTCCGTTCCCTCGCCGCGACCCACGGCATCGGCAAGCAGCGCGTCGACGAGGTGATCGCCATCACCGGTCTCGAGTCGGTCGCGCGCCGCAAGGCGGGCAAGTTCTCGCTCGGCATGGGCCAGCGTCTCGGCATCGCCGTCGCGCTCCTCGGCGACCCGGCGACGCTCATCCTCGACGAGCCCGTCAACGGCCTCGACCCCGAGGGCGTCATGTGGGTGCGCCAGCTCGCGCGCCATTACGCCGCCGAGGGTCGCACGGTGCTGCTCTCGAGCCACCTCATGAGCGAGATGGCGCAGACCGCCGACCACGTGCTCGTGCTCGGCCGCGGACGCCTCATCGCGGACGCCCCCATCGGCGACCTCCTCGGTGCGAACGCCGCGAGCGTACGAGTGCGCTCGCCGCGCGCGACCGAGCTGGCGGCGCTGCTCGCCGGCCCGCAGGTCACGACGACCCCCGGCACCGACGGCGCCTTCGAGGTGCGCGGCCTCACGGCCGCGGAGATCGGCGACCGCGCCGGTGCCGCGGGCATCTCCCTGCACGAGCTCACCCCCGTTTCCGCCTCCCTCGAGGAGGCCTACCTCGCCCTCACCCAGCACGAGGTCGAATACCGCATGGAGGCCGCACGATGACCGCCGCCGCACCCGCGACCGCCGCGCAGCCGACCACGGCGCCGGCCCGCGGCAAGCTGACCTTCGGAGGCATCCTGCACTCCGAGTGGATCAAGTTCGTCAGCCTGACCTCGACGATCACCACGCTCATCGCGATCGTCGTCGCCATCGTCGGCATCGGCGCGATCATCGCCTCCTCGGCCCGCTCGTGGATCGAGCAGAGCCCGGGCGGCGCCACCGACTTCCTCGCCGCGTCCGCGGCGACCGGCGGCATCTCGCTCGCGCAGCTCATCGTCGTCGTGCTCGGCACCCTCACGGTGACGCGCGAGTACGGCACCGGCATGATCCGCGCGACCTTCACGGCGGCACCGCGCCGCCTCACGGTGCTGGCCGCGAAGGTGGTCGTGTTCGCCGTGTCGGTCTTCGTGCTGGGCTTCGTCGCGATCTTCGCGACCGCGCTGCTCGCTCAGGCGATCGTCGGCGATGCCGCCGCGGTCGGTCTCGGCGATGGCGAGACGTGGCGGATGCTCGTCGGCGGTGCCGGCTACCTGACGCTGTCCGGCCTGCTGGGCCTCGGCCTCGGTGCGCTCCTGCGCAATACCGCCGGCGGCATCTTCGGCGCGATCGCGCTGCTGCTCGTGCTGCCGATCGTGCTCTCGCTCATCGACGCGGACTGGGCGCGGAACGCCACGTCGTTCCTGCCGATGAACGCGGGCGCGACGCTCTATTCGCCGGCGACCGACCTCACCGGCATTCCGCAGGAGGCGCTCGACCAGATGCCGCCGCAGCTCGACCCGCTCCAGGGGCTCCTGGTCCTGCTCGGCTGGCTCGCCGCGGTCTTCGTACCCGCTGCGGTGCTGCTGCGCCGTCGCGACGCCTGAGCCGCATTCACTCCGGCCCCCGGCGGGCGTTCCCGGTCCGACCGGGGCGCCTGCCGGGGGCTTCGGTGTGAAGTGGGACGCCTCGCGGCGCTAGAGTTGCGCCACCCGACCCCGCGCCGACCGGCGCCCATGCCTGTGACGAAGGAGCCACGCATGCCCGAAACCGCCTTCAACGCCGACGCGATCATCGTCGGCGGCGGACTGTCCGGCCTCGTCGCCGCCGCAGAACTCGTCGACGCCGGCAAGCGCGTCATCCTCGTCGACCAGGAGCCCGAGGCGAGCCTCGGCGGCCAAGCCCACTGGTCCTTCGGCGGCCTCTTCCTCGTCGACTCCCCCGAGCAGCGCCGCCTCGGCGTCAAGGACTCCCTCGAACTGGCCATGCAGGACTGGTTCGGCACCGCGGGCTTCGACCGCGACGACGAGGATGCCTGGGGGCGCAAGTGGGCCGAAGCCTACGTGCGCTTCGCCGCGACCGAGAAGCGCGAGTGGCTGAAGTCGAAGGGCGTCGGGTTCTTCCCCGTCGTCGGCTGGGCCGAGCGCGGCGCCGGCGCGGCGATCGGGCACGGCAACTCGGTGCCGCGCTTCCACATCACGTGGGGCACCGGTCCGGGTGTCGTCGCCCCGTTCCTCGCGCGCGTCCGCGAGGGCGTCACCGCCGGTCTCGTGCAGTTGCGGTTCCGGCACCGCGTCGACGAACTCGTCGTCGAGAACGGTGCCGTCGTCGGCATCCGCGGCGCACTGCTCGCACCCGACGACGCCGCACGAGGCGAGGCATCCAATCGCGACGAGGTCGGCGTATTCGAGCTGCGCGCGCCCGCCGTCATCGTCGCCTCGGGCGGCATCGGCGGCAACCACGACCTCGTGCGCGAGTTCTGGCCGGAACGACTCGGCACTCCCCCGGCCGAAATGCTCTCGGGCGTGCCCGCCCACGTCGACGGCCGGATGCTCGGCATCACCGAGTCCGCGGGTGCGCGGCTCGTGAACCGCGACCGGATGTGGCACTACGTGGAGGGCATCCGGAACTGGGATCCCATCTGGGCCAAGCACGGCATCCGCATCCTGCCCGGGCCGTCGTCGCTCTGGTTCGATGCGACGGGCTCGCGCCTGCCGGCGCCGCTCTTCCCCGGGTTCGACACCCTCGGCACCCTCGACCACCTCCAGTCGACCGGCCACGGCCACTCGTGGTTCGTGCTCACGCAGGCCGTCATCGAGAAGGAGTTCGCCCTCTCGGGCTCGGAGCAGAACCCCGACCTCACGGGCAAGGACGTCAAGCTCCTCGCGAAGTCGCGCCTCGGCAAGGGCGCCACCGGCCCCGTGGAGGCGTTCAAGGAGCACGGTGCCGACTTCATCGTCGCCGACACGCTGGGCGAGCTCCTCGACCGGATGCGGGCCGCTTCGCCCGACGTCGAGCTCGACATCGACAACATCGAGCGCGAGGTCGTCGCCCGCGACCGCGAGATCGACAACGCCTTCACCAAGGACGCCCAGATCACGGCCCTCCGCGGTGCCCGCAACTACGTCGGCGACAAGCTCATCCGCGTCGCCGCCCCGCACAAATTCCAGGACCCGAAGGCCGGTCCGCTCATCGCGGTCAAGCTGCACGTGCTCACCCGCAAGTCGCTCGGCGGCATCCAGACCGACCTCGAGTCGCGTGCCCTCGGCGCCGACGGCGCGCCCATCCCCGGGCTGTACGCGGTCGGCGAGGCCTCCGGCTTCGGCGGCGGCGGCGTGCACGGGTACCGCGCGCTCGAGGGCACGTTCCTCGGCGGCTGCCTCTTCACGGGCCGCAACGCAGGGCGTGCGATCGCTCGTGGAGCGCAGCGACGCGAGTGATCGCACGCCCTGAAAGGCGGAGCAGGAGCCCCGAAGCGCGTCAGCGCTTCGGGGCGTGGCGCGGCAGAATGCCGGGCGGGAGGCGAAGCATCGCTGCGGGAACGCCGCCGCGAGGCATCCTGAGCACCGCCGCTCAGGACTTGAGCGACCAGTCCTTGCGCTTGACGAGCACGTGGCCCCGGCGCGACGACAGACGCGTCCACGGGCCGGTCTCGAAGAGTCGGATGGGGTCGTCGGTCGCGAGGAAGCCGAGACTGTGCGCGGCGAAGGCCGCACCGGCGGGCACGTACTCGAGCTCGGTGATGCCGCGGCTCCAGATCTCGGAGCGCACGCGCTGCACGAGCTGCTCGCCCGTGCCCGTCGGGATCGCCTCGGCGACCTCGGCGATGCCGGCGCGGGCCGCGGCTTCGAGCGTCGCGGCGTCGGTCTCCCCGATCGGGCGCCAGCCGCCGCGGGGCGGCGAGATGCCCGCCCAGGTCACCGTCGAGACCTCGGGCGGCCGCGTCAGCGTGACGGGCGTCTCCGGGGCGTCGTCGAGGTCGCCGTCGACCCCGGCATCCGGGTCGGCGAGCGCCGCCAAGTCGAGCGGCAGCGCCTCGCGTGCGCGCACGACGCGATCGACGAGCGAGCGCATCGGCGAGACGACGTCGAACTCGTCGTCGCCGTCGAGGGCGAAGGTGCGCAGGCCGAGCACGGTGGGCGTGTCGTCGAGGATGCCTCGCGGATACAGGATCGCGGTGTAGACGGCGAGGATGCCCGACCCGGCGACGAGACGGATCGCGCCGTCGTCGACGCGGCCGGCGCGCTGCAGATACGTGTGCAGGTCGCCGAGCGACAGGCTGTCGGCGAGGGTGAAGGACTGGCTCATGGGCCTGTCTAGACTATCCGGAGTGCGCCGAACGCCCGCCGTGAGGCGACTTCCGGCGTACTGAAGCACGGAGGATGCATGACCGGCCAGCTCGGCGAATTGCTCGCCACCCTCGATCTCGTCGACACCGGCGCCCGCACGAGCGAGGACATCTTCACCGGCCCGTCGCACTGGGCGCCGAACGGCCGCGTCTTCGGCGGCCAGGTCCTGGCGCAGTCGATCGTGGCCGCCGACCGCACCGTCGAGGCCGAGCGCCAGGTGCACTCGATCCACGGCTACTTCCTGCGGCCGGGCGATGTGCGCCTGCCGATCACCTTCGCCGTGGACCGCATCCACGACGGCCGCTCGTTCTCGACGCGGCGCACCCAGGCCTACCAGAACGGCCTGCCGATCCTCTCGCTCATCGCCTCGTTCCAGATCGCCGACGCCGGCCTCGAGCACCAGGCGCCCATGCCCGAGGGCATCCCCGACCCCGAGTCGCTGCCGGAGCCGGAGGCACCGGTGGGCGCCGACGACGCCGAGAGCGCCCTCTGGACCAAGCGCCGCCCGTTCGACATGCGGCACGTCTCGGGCACGATGTACCTCTCGGTCGACGGCGAGCGCACCCCGCGCCAGGCCGTGTGGCTGCGGGCTCGCGGCGAGATCGGCGACCGTCAGGAGCTGCACCGAGCCGCCCTCGCCTACGTCAGCGACTACACGATCCTCGAGCCGATCCTGCGCGCGCACGGCATCCCGTGGGCGACCCCGGGTCTGAAGATCGCGAGCCTCGACCACGGCATGTGGTGGCACCGCGACGTGCGCGTCGACGACTGGCTCTGCTACGTGCAGGAGTCCACGTTCGCCGGCGGCGGCCGCGGTCTCACGCACGGCCGGTTCTACACGCGCGACGGCGTGCTCGTGGCGAGCGTCGCACAGGAAGGCATGGTCCGGGTCCCCGACCCGAGCCGCTTCGGATGACTCGGGCGCACCGCGCGCCGGAGGGAAGGAGAACCGAGATGGATGCTTCGCCCACCCGCCGCGAGGCGCTGCGCGTCGCCGGAGTCGTCGGCGGCGCCGCCGGCACGGCCGCACTGCTCGCCGCCTGCTCGCCCGGAGGATCCGGTTCGGATTCGGGCTCGGGCGACGATGGAGGCGGTGCGGCCGGCACCACGATCGTCCCGACGGCCGACGTCCCGGTCGGCGGCGGCGTGTCGGCGACGAACGGCGACGCGCCGGTCGTCGTCGCCCAGCCGACCGAGGGCGAGTTCGTCGCGTTCTCGGCGACCTGCCCGCACCAGGGCTGCGCGGTCGCACCCTCGTCGGGCGAATTCGAGTGCCCGTGCCACGGCTCCCGCTTCGCCCTCGCCGACGGCGCGGTGCTCCAGGGACCGGCGACCGAGGGGCTCGCCCCGGTCGCCGTCACGGTCTCCGGCGACTCGGTCGTCTCCGGGTGAACGGCGATGGGCGCCCGCCGTACGGCGGGCGCCCATCGCGCGATGCTCAGCCGCGGCTGTGCTTGAAGACGATCGGGGCTTCGACGTACGGCTCCCAGGCCGTGCGTTCGCGCGCCGTCATCTTGCGCGGTTTGCCGCTCTCGCGGTCGACGAGCACGATCGTCGTCGCCGCACGCGTGTAGCACGTTCGCGGCTCGGTCCCGGCGGGCGGGAACACCTCGTAGCAGACCTCGATGGAGGCCCCGCCGAGGCGGCCGATCCACAGCTCGATCTCGACGGGATCGCGGTGATACGGGATCGGCGCCAGGTACTCGACCTCCTGCCGCGCGATGAGGGTGAGCGTGGCCGACGTCGGGCTCGTGTCGATGACCGCGGTCGTCGCGCCCGCCGGCGCCGACTCGTCGTCGCGCTGCCAGAACGCGCTGATGCGGGCCTCCTCCAGGAGGCCCAGCATCCGCGCGTTGTTGACGTGCGCGTACGCGTCCAGGTCGCTCCAGCGCAGCTGGATCGGGACGGTGAGCTTCATCGTGCGGCTCAGTCGCGCGTGAGCTTGCGGTAGGTCGAACGGTGCGGCTTCGCCGCGTCGGCGCCGAGCCGGTCGACCTTGTTCGCCTCGTACGCCTCGAAGTTGCCCTCGAACCAGTGCCAGTTCGACGGGTTCTCCTCGGTGCCCTCGTAGGCGAGGATGTGCGTCGCGATGCGGTCGAGGAACCACCGGTCGTGGGTGATGACCACGGCGCAGCCGGGGAACTCGAGCAGCGCGTTCTCGAGCGAGCCGAGCGTCTCGACGTCGAGGTCGTTCGTCGGCTCGTCGAGCAGCAGCAGGTTGCCGCCCTGCTTGAGCGTGAGCGCGAGGTTCAGACGGTTGCGCTCACCGCCCGAGAGGATGCCGGCGCGCTTCTGCTGGTCGGGGCCCTTGAAGCCGAAGGTCGAGACGTAGGCGCGGCTCGGCACCTCGGTCTTGCCGACCTGGATGTAGTCGAGGCCGTCGCTGACGACCTCCCACAACGTCTTGTTCGGGTCGATGCCGCCGCGCGACTGGTCGACGTAGGAGATCTTGACCGTCTCGCCGATCTTCACCGTGCCGCCGTCGCTCGGCTCGAGGCCGACGATGGTCTTGAAGAGCGTGGTCTTGCCGACGCCGTTCGGGCCGATGATGCCGACGATGCCGTTGCGCGGCAGCGAGAAGCTGAGGCCGTCGATGAGGACGCGTTCGCCGAAGCCCTTCTGCAGGTTCTTGACCTCGAGCACGATGTCGCCGAGGCGCGGACCCGCGGGGATCTGGATCTCCTCGAAGTCGAGCTTCCGCGTGCGCTCCGCCTCCGACGCCATCTCCTCGTAGCGCGCGAGGCGCGCCTTCGACTTGGCCTGACGGCCCTTGGCGTTCGAGCGGACCCACTCGAGCTCTTCCTTCAGGCGCTTCTGGAGCTTCTGGTCCTTCTTGCCCTGAACGGTGAGGCGCTCGGCCTTCTTCTCGAGGTAGGTCGAATAGTTGCCCTCGTACGGGTAGAGGCGACCGCGGTCGACCTCGCAGATCCACTCGGCGACGTGGTCGAGGAAGTACCGGTCGTGGGTGACGGCGAGCACGGCGCCGGGGTACTTGGCGAGGTGCTGCTCGAGCCAGAGCACGCTCTCGGCGTCGAGGTGGTTGGTGGGCTCGTCGAGCAGGAGCAGGTCGGGCTTCTGCAGTAGGAGCTTGCAGAGGGCGACGCGGCGCTTTTCACCACCGGAGAGCACGGAGACGATCTCGTCGCCCGGCGGGCAGCGCAGGGCGTCCATCGCCTGCTCGAGCTGGGAGTCGAGATCCCACGCGTCGGCCGCGTCGATCTCTTCCTGGAGCGTGCCCATCTCGGCGAGGAGCGTGTCGAAGTCCGCGTCGGGGTCGGCCATCTCGGCCGAGATCTCGTTGAAGCGGTCGAGCTTCGCCTTGATCGGGCCGACGCCCTGCTGGACGTTCTCGAGCACGGTCTTGGACTCGTCGAGCACGGGCTCCTGCATGAGGATGCCGACCGAGTAACCCGGCGTGAGCTTCGCCTCGCCGTTGGAGGGTTGGTCGAGGCCGGCCATGATCTTCAGGATCGTGGACTTACCGGCGCCGTTCGGGCCGACCACGCCGATCTTCGCTCCGGGGAGGAACGCCATCGTGACGTCGTCGAGGATGACCTTGTCGCCGACCGCCTTGCGGGCGCGAACCATGGAGTAGATGTAATCCGCCATATCGCGGAACAGTCTACGGGTCGAGGGCCCCGCGCGAGGTGCGGGAGCGGGGCGGTCGTCCGTCTACCAGTCGATCGCGCGGGTGGCCCCGACGAGGCAGCCGCCGGTGCCCAGCTCGTCGCGGACGACCCCGTGGTAGCCGCCGGACGCGGGACCGTACTGCCCGATGAGGCACTCGCCGGCGAAGTCCACCGACCACTGCACCGAGTCCGCGGGCTTGCCGAGCGTGGTCTCGTCGCCCGTCACCTGCATCGCCGCCTTGTCGAACCCGCCGGCCACGAGGGCGTCGATGAAGTCGTGCCCCCCGGCCGAACCGTTCGCGGCGATGACGCCGAGGGCGACCTCGTCGAAGAACGGCAGATTGTCCTCGGCGCTGCCATCGGGATGGAACTCGATGGCCTGCGTCGGCTCGGCGTCTCCCGTCGGTCGCGTCGTCTCGCTCGGCGACGCGGACGGCGTCGGGCTCGGCGCCGTTCCCCCGGTGCATCCGGTGAGGGCGAACGCGAACACCGCTGCGGCCGCAGCGAGCGCGGCGCGGGTTCGGCGGGTCATGGCTCTCCGGAGGGTGCTCGGTCGGGCGTCGGACGTCGGCGAGCCGACCTGGCGAGTCTACGACGCGCACCGGGCCCCGGCCCGTCGGCCGGCCGCGCTCCGCATCGGGGGCGTGCGGGCGGGCCGGCCGCGGGCGGCGAGGGCCGTTCAGCCGACCGCGACCGGTTCGGCGCGCTCGTCGGCGAGTTCGACGACGTCGCCGAACACGGCGGCGAGCACGTCCGCGCCGTCCTCCGCGCCGCCGAGCGCGCCCCAGTCGCCGGCGGTGCCGGCCTCGGGGTCGGCCCCCTCGGAGCCCGAAGCGACGTCGCCCTCGGCGTCGCCGGCCGCGACCGTCTCGTCGTCGCCGAGCCCCGTCGGCAGACCGGTGTACACGCGGACGTAGTCGGCGGTGCCGTAGGCGAGGTCGTGGCCCACGGTGTCGGCCTCGAGGTCGACGCTCGTTCCGTGCTTATCGCCCGCCGTCCAGTCGCGGATCTTCAGCCGCCCCTGGACGACGACGCGCTGGCCCTTGCGGAGGCTTTTCGCGGCGTTGTCGCCGAGGGCCCGGAAGGCGGAGACGGTGAACCAGTTGGTGGTGCCGTCGCTCCATTCGCCGCTCTCGCGGTCGCGGACCCGGTGGTTGCTCGCGACCCGGAAGGTCGTGACCGTGACGCCCGAGGGCGACCGGTAGACGCGCGGGTCGCTGCCCACGGTGCCGCGGATGGTGATGATGTCGTGCATGCGCTGCTCCTCAGCCGAAGGGTGACCCCGCCGTCCGGCGGAGCCGCGGCCCGGAGCATCCTCGTGCCGGGACGACGCCCCGGGCCGCACGCACAGCCTCGGTCGGCACGGGCATCCGCGATCGGGCGTCCGCCGGATCTGTGACCGATCCGGCCGGCCGGGGCCCCGGGGAGGAGGAGCGGCGGCGCAGCGCCTCAGGCGAGCACGTACTCGGCGAAGCCCGCGCGGATCTTGTTGACCTTCGGCACGGCGGCTATGAGGCAGTAGCCCTGCTCGGGGTTCTTCGCGAAGAAGTCCTGGTGGTACTCCTCGGCGTCCCAGAAGGCGCCGAGCGGCTCGATCGTCGTGACGACGTCGCCGGGCCACCATTCTGCGGCGCGCTCGCGCGCGGCCTCGAACAACTCGCGCTGGCCGTCGCCGACGAAGAACATCGCCGAGCGGTACTGGGTGCCGACGTCCTCGCCCTGGCGGTTCAGCTGCGTCGGGTCGTGCAGCGTGAAGTAGGCGTCGAGCACGATCTCGCGCGGGAGCACCTCTGGGTCGAAGACGACCTTGACGACCTCCGCGTGCCCGGTCGCACCGGCCTTGACCTGTTCGTAGGTCGGCTCGTCGAGGTCGCCGCCGGTGTAGCCCGAGACGACCTCGGTGACGCCGCGCATCGTGCGGTACACCGCGTCGAGACACCAGAAGCAGCCGCCGGCCAGTACGAACGTTTCCATCCTTCTAGGCTACGTCCATGCCCTTCCTCGCCGATGACGCCCGCTACGCCCGTATGCCCTATCGCCGAGTCGGTGCCTCGGGGCTCACGCTTCCCGCACTCTCGCTCGGACTCTGGCACAACTTCGGGCACACGCGCCCGTTCGAGACGCAGCGCGACATCGTGCGCCGGGCGTTCGACCTCGGCATCACGCACTTCGACCTCGCGAACAACTACGGCCCGCCTTACGGCAGCGCCGAGGAGAACTTCGGCCGGCTGCTGCGCGCCGACCTGCAGCCGTACCGCGACGAGCTCGTCGTGTCGTCGAAGGCGGGCTACGACATGTGGCCGGGGCCCTACGGCGACGGCGGCTCCCGCAAGTACCTGCTCGCCTCGCTCGACCAGTCGCTCGACCGCCTCGGCCTCGACTACGTCGATGTGTTCTACTCGCACCGCCCCGACCCCGAGACCCCGATCGAGGAGACGATGGGCGCCCTCGCGCACGCCGTGCGCTCGGGCAAGGCCCTCTACGTCGGCATCTCGAACTACGACCCCGAGCAGACGCGGGCCGCCTCGGCCGCCCTCGCGGCGGAGGGCGTGCCGCTGCTCATCCACCAGCCCTCGTACTCGATGTTCCAGCGCACCCCCGAGACGAGCGGCCTGCTCGACACCCTCGACGACCTCGGCAAGGCGGCGATCGTCTTCTCGCCCCTCGCGCAGGGTCTGCTCACGGACCGCTACCTCGACGGCAGCATTCCGAGCGACTCGCGCGCCGCGACGAGCCGGTTCCTCTCGCCGGATCGCATCGGAGCGCTCTACCTCGAACGCGTGCGCGCCCTGCACGCCATCGCCGAGCGGCGTGGGCAGACGACGGCGCAGCTCGCCCTGTCGTGGGTGCTGCGACGCCCGACGGTCGCGAGCGCGATCATCGGCGCCTCGAGCGTCGCGCAGCTCGAGCAGAACGTCGCCGCCCTCGACGCCGCTCCGCTCACCGACGAGGAGATCGCCGAGATCGAGCCGTACGCGGTGCACGGCACGGCGGCGCGCTGACACCCGCCTGAGGGCGCCGGGGATCGGCGCCCTCAGCGGAAGCACTCGACGGCGTCGCGGGCGCTCCAGAACGAGCCGAGCGGCACGCTCGCCCCGTCGGGACGCACCCGTCGCGCTTCGAAGCGCTCGCCGCCGTCGCTCGCGATCCGTTGGATGTGGCCCCGGATCGTGCCGGCATCGGTCATCACCCGCCAGAGCCCTCGGGCGACGGGGACGAACTCGAGGCCGCGCACGGCGACGTCGAGCGGTGTCGCAACGGGTCTGCGGACCGCGCGCGGGCGCTCGCGGTCGAGGATGGTGGTCATGCGGTGCTCCCCTCGTTCGCGCAGCCGGCCCTGCGGGCGTGTCGTGTCGGTCCGAAGGTACGGCGCACCGGGGACATGAACGGGGATGGTCCGACCGTCTCGCTACGCTGCACCGCATGCAGTGGTGGAACGACTTCTGGGACTGGTTCACGCAGCCGGCCAACCGCGACGTGCTCTACACCGCGGCCGTGCTGTTCTTCGGCGTGCTGATCGCGGGCATCATCGCCGCCCTCGTCGCACGCTCGTCGACGAAGCGCGTCGTGCGCATGCACGACGAGGAACGCAAGGCCGCCGCGATCGCGGCCCTCGTCGACGCCGCCACCGAGGCTTCGGTGTGGAACTCGCTGACGCCGCAGGAGCAGGTGCTCGCCGACCGGGCCGTCGGCCAGGCCGACATCATCGTGCGCCTGCTGCCGATCCGCGGCTCGGACGTCGCCGCGAACTGGGCGTCGCATCAGCTCCACGAGCTCAAGCGGGCCTCGGCGACCTTCGGCTACCAGCTCGATCCGGCCGTCGTGGAGTTCCGCGACCGGCTCGTCGAGTGGCAGCATCACCCGGGCCGGATGCGCCGTCGCTTCCAGCTCGACCTCGAGCGCTGGCGGCTCCAGCGCGCCGAACCGGAGACGGCGCAGAACGCCGAGCAGGACCAGTGGGTCGCCGAGCAGCACCACGAACGCTACGCGCCCGTGACGCAGTCCGACGCGGTCGCGTCGCAGCCCACCGCCGTCATCGAGCGCTGAGCCCGACCGCCTCGGACCGCGACGTGCGGTCCGCGCGCACCGCCGCATCCGCGTGAACGTGACGAGGGCGCCCCGGCCGATCGGCCGGGGCGCCCTCGCCGTGCGGTGCCGGGTCTACTCCCACCAGTCGTCGGACGGCGTCACGGGCGAGCGTCGCTTGTGCTCGGTCGCGAGGTAGCGCGCCTCGATCTGCTCGGCGACGGCCGGGTCGACGTCGCGGCCGAGCAGATACGCGTCGAGGTCGACGTAGGTGAGGCCGAGGTTCGCCTCGTCGGTCTGGCCGGGGGTGTCGTCCAGCAGGTCGGCCGTGGGCGCCTTCAGGTAGAGGTGCTCGGGCGCGCCGAGGTGCTCGAGGATCGCCCGGCCCTGGCTCTTCGCGAGGCCCGACAGCGGCAGCACGTCGGCGCCGCCGTCGCCGAACTTCGTGAAGAACCCCGTGATCGCCTCGGCCGCGTGGTCGGTGCCGATCACGATGAGACGGTGCTCGCCGGCGAGCGCGTACTGGGCGACCATGCGTAGCCGCGCCTTGACGTTGCCCTTGCCGAAATCGGAGATCGAGGTGCCCGTCGCGGCAACGTAGTCGGCGGCGACGCCGTCGACGCCCTCCTTGATGTTGAAGGTCACCGTCTCCTGCGGCCTGATGAACGTCAGGGCGAGCTGCGCATCCTCCTCGTCGCGCTGGACGCCGTACGGCAGGCGCACCGCGATGAACCGGGCCGGATGCCCGTCCGCGGCGAGCTCTTCGACGGCGAGCTGCGCGAGCCGGCCCGCGAGGGAGGAGTCCTGACCGCCGGAGATCCCGAGCACGAAGCCGGCGGCGCCGGTGCGCCGCAGATAGCGCTTGAGGAAGTCGACCCGGGCGCGGACCTCGGCCGCGGGATCGATGGTGGGCTTCGCGCCGAGCTCGGCGATGATCCGTTCCTGCAGTGGTCGCATGGCGCCGACGATACCCGCCCGTCGTTTCGATCATGGGTCGACCGGCGCCGCCCGCGCCCGGATGCCCCGCTACGATTCCCGGAGCGGGCGCTCGCCCGAAGGACCGGGGGGACCGATGGACGACATCTCGCTGCCGACGCTCGTGCTGATCCCGCTGATCGCCGTGGCGGCTCCGCTGCTCGGGCGGCTCGTCGGCCGGATCGCGCCGGTGCCGCTCGTCGTCTTCGAGATCCTCCTCGGCATCCTCTGCGGGCCGTCCTTCCTCGGCTGGGTCGAGCAGGACGATTTCGTCGAGGCGCTCTCGAACTTCGGCCTCGCGATGCTCTTCTTCCTCGCCGGCAACGAGATCGACTACCCGTCGCTCGGCCGGCGGGCCCTCAGCCGGGCGGGGGTGGGCTGGCTCATCTCGCTCGTCGCCGGATTCGGCGTCGCGTTCGTGGTGGCGCCGGAGTGGGGCGCGGCCGGCTTCATCGCGATCGCACTCTCGTCGACCGCGCTCGGCACGATCATGCCGGTGCTGAAGGATGCCGGCGATCTCGGCTCCCCGTTCGGCCGCGGCGTCATCGCCGTCGGCGCGATCGGCGAGTTCGGGCCGCTGCTGGCGATTTCCCTCTTCCTGTCGGGGCGCGACCCGGGGGTCGCCGCCGTCGTCATGGTCGCCTTCGCGATCATCTCGGTGCTCGCGTTCTGGCTCGCCTCGCGCGGCAGCGGCAAGGCGCTGCACGACATCATCGCCGCGACGCTGCACACGAGCGGGCAGTTCGCGATCCGCCTCGTCATTCTCGTGCTCGTGGCCCTCGTCGGGCTCAGCATCGCGCTCGGCCTCGACATGCTGCTCGGCGCGTTCACCGCCGGCGCGCTCTACCGCGTGCTGCTCGACGGCGCCCCCCGCGAGGACGCGAAGCTCGTCGAGGGCAAGCTCGAGGGACTCGGCTACGGCTTCCTCGTGCCGATCTTCTTCATCTACACGGGCGTCACGTTCGACGTCGACGCGCTCCTGCAGAGCCCCGCGATCCTGGCGCTCGTGCCGGCCTTCGCGGTCCTCCTGCTGCTCACGCGCGGTCTGCCGGCGATGCTCGCGGCCCCGGAAGGGGCGAGCCGTCGCGATCGGATCGCGACGGCGTTCTTCGGCGCGACCGGGCTGCCGATCATCGTCGCCGTCACCGCGCTCGGCGTCGACGACGGCGCGCTGGACTCCGGCCTGGCCTCCGCCCTCGTCGGCGCGGGGATGCTCTCGGTGCTGATCTACCCGCTCCTCGGCCTCGGGCTCCGGCGCAGCGGCACGCGCGGACTCGCCCGCCCGGAGACCGAGGACGCGCCGGAGGAGGCGTGAGCCGTTCGGTTCGCCCGGGGGCCGCCCGGTAGGCTGATCGGGCCAGCCCCCGTAGCTCAGCGGATAGAGCAGGAGCCTTCTAATCTCTTGGTCGCAGGTTCGATTCCTGCCGGGGGCGCGGATGCTCCGGCCCGACGCCGGATCCGACTCTGGGGGGAGGCGCGGATGTCGATGCAAACCGAGCAGGGATCCGATCTGGAGGTCGCGCGGCCGTACGCGCTGGACGCGGACGTCGTCGCGGCGGGCCTCCGCACCGACGGGCGGGGACTGACGGGGGCGCAAGCCGCCTCGCGCCTCGAACGGGTCGGCCCGAACGCACTGCCGGAACCGAAGAAGCAGCCGGCCGTCCTCCGGTTCCTCCAGCAGTTCAACGACACGCTCATCTACATCCTGCTCGGCGCCGCCGCGATCAAGGCGATCATGGCCGACTGGCTGGAGTTCTGGGTCATCCTCGGTGTCACGATCATCAACGCCCTCGTCGGCTTCATCCAGGAGGGCCGAGCCGAGCAGGCGCTCGCGGGCATCCGCGGGATGCTCTCCCCCGACGCCTCGGTGCTGCGCGACGGCGCGTGGGCGAAGCTGCCCGCCGTCGACCTCGTGCCGGGCGACGTCGTGCGCCTGGCCCCCGGCGACCGCGTGCCCGCCGACCTGCGCCTGCTCGAGTGCACCCAGCTCCGCATCGACGAGTCCGCGCTGACGGGCGAGTCGGTGCCCGCTTCCAAGGACGTCCCGCCCGTCTCGCCGGAGGCCGGGGTCGGCGACCGGCGCTCGATGTCGTTCTCGGGCACGATCGTGGCGGCCGGGCAGGGGCAGGGCATCGTCACCGACACCGGCTCCCGCACCGAGATCGGCAAGATCCAGAGCCTCGTCGAGCACGCGGACTCGCTCGAGACGCCGCTGACGCGCCAGCTCGCGTCCTTCGGCAAGGTGCTGACGCTCATCATCCTCGGCATGGCCGTCGTGATGCTCGCGATCGGGCGGTTCCTGCACGACCTGCCGTTCCCCGACCTCATCTCCGCGACGATCGGCTTCGCGGTCGCCGCGATCCCCGAGGGCCTGCCCGCGATCGTGACCATCACGCTCGCGATCGGCGTGCAGCAGATGGCACGGCGCAAGGCGATCACCCGCAAGCTCCCGGCCGTCGAGGCGCTCGGCTCGGTCACGACGGTGTGCTCGGACAAGACGGGCACGCTGACGAAGAACGAGATGACGGTGCGCAGCATCGTCACGCCCGCCGCGCGCTACGACCTGCAGGGCCTCGGCTACGACCCGACCGGCACGATCGACCGGGTCGGCGGCGGCGAGTCCGGCGGCGACCTCGCGGCGATCCTCTCGGTCGGCACGCTCTGCAACGACGCCCACATCGTCGCCGACGGCGATCGCTGGGCACTCGTCGGCGAACCGACCGAGGGCGCCCTGAAGGTCGCCGCGATGAAGGGCGGCGCGGCCGAGGATGCCCCGCGCATCGCGGTCGTGCCGTTCGATTCGGCCTACAAGTTCATGGCGACCCTGAACGGGGTCGGCGGCGGCGCGCGCGCGATCCTGGTCAAGGGCGCACCCGACCGGCTGCTCGAGCGCTCGACCGCCCAGCGCGGCGAGGCCGGGCCCGAGCCGATCGACGTCCGCCGCTGGGAGGCCGAGGTGGATGCGCTGAGCGCTCAGGGCCTCCGCGTCCTCGCGGCCGCGCGCCGGCCGGTGGGGACCGACGTCGAGGGCGTCGGGATCGACGACCTGCACGACCTGGAGTTCCTCGGTCTCTGGGGCATCGTCGACCCGCCGCGGCCCGAGGCGATCGACGCGATCGCCGACTGCCACCACGCGGGCATCGCCGTGAAGATGATCACCGGGGACCACCAGGGCACGGCCGTGGCGATCGCCCGGGAGATGGGCATCGCCCACGCCGACGGCGCGGTCGACTCGCTCACGGGCGCCGAGCTCGAGGCGCTCAGTCAGGAGCAGTTGCAGGCGGTCGTCCAGGACGTCGACGTGTACGCACGGACGAGCCCCGAGCACAAGATCCGCATCGTGCGGGCGCTCCAGTCCCACGGCCAGGTGGTCGCGATGACCGGCGACGGCGTCAACGACGCCCCGGCGCTCACCCGCGCCGACGTCGGCATCGCGATGGGCATCAAGGGCACGGAGGCCACCAAGGAGGCCGCCGAGGTCGTGCTCGCCGACGACAACTTCGCGACGATCCGCTCGGCGATCGCCGAGGGCCGCCGGATCTACGACAACCTCCGCAAGTCGATCGTGTTCATCCTCCCCACGAACGGCGCGCAGTCCCTGTGCATCCTCATCGCCGTCGTCTTCGGGCTGACGCTGCCCCTCACGCCCGTGCAGGTGCTCTGGATCAACATGGTGACCGCGATCACCTTGACCCTCGCGCTCGCCTACGAGCCGGCCGAACGGGGCATCATGCAGCGCGGTCCGCGCAAGGGCGGCGGGTCGATCATCGACGGCGGGGAGCTCGTCTTCGTGCTCATCGTCTCGCTCATCATCGGCGGCGCCTCCCTCGGTGTGTTCTACGCGGCGCTCGGCGCCGGCGTCGACCTCGACTACGCCCGCACGATCGCCGTCACGACCCTCGCGCTCGCGCAGATGACCTACCTGTTCAACTGCCGCTTCCTCTCGCGCTCGAGCCTCACCCTCGAGGTGTTCCGCGGCAACCCCGTGGTCTGGTGGTCGTCGGGCGCGCTGATCGTGCTGCAGCTCGGCTACACCTACCTGCCGTTCATGAACCGGTTGTTCGAGTCGGCGCCGCTCACGTGGAACTCGTGGATCGCGCCGATCCTCGTCGCGATCGGCGTCTTCCTCCTGATCGAGGGGCTGAAGGCCATCCGGAACTCCCGCGCCAAGGGCGGTGTCGGCGCCCCTCGCTAGACTCGTGCGCATGTCAGCATCGAGCGACCTCCTCGTCTGGATCGACTGCGAGATGACCGGACTCGACCTCGACGTCGACGAACTGGTCGAGATCGCGGTCGTCATCACCGACTACGACCTCAACCCGGTCGACGCCGGGATCGACATTGTGATCCGGCCCAACCCGAGCGCACTCGAGCACATGGGCGAGTTCGTCCG
The DNA here is from genome assembly GCF_009789225.1 of Agromyces seonyuensis. Lineage (GTDB taxonomy): Bacteria > Actinomycetota > Actinomycetes > Actinomycetales > Microbacteriaceae > Agromyces > Agromyces seonyuensis. The sequence goes on from NZ_WSTA01000005.1 coordinate 63,711, forward strand.
CAACATGCATCGCACCTCGGGGCTGCTCGAAGAGATCCCGAACGGCGTGAGCCTCGCCGACGCCGAGTACCGCGTGCTCGAGTACGTGCTCTCGCACATCCCCGACGAGGCCAAGGCGCCGCTGGCCGGCAACACCATCGGCACCGACCGCATGTTCATCGCGAAGTACCTGCCGCGCCTCGACGCGCACCTGCACTACCGCAACGTCGACGTCTCCTCGATCAAGGAGCTCTCGCGCCGCTGGTACCCGCGGGCCTACTTCAACGCGCCGACCAAGCATGGCGGCCACCGCGCGCTCGCCGACATCCTCGAGTCGATCCGAGAGCTCCGCTACTACCGCAAGGCGGTCTTCGTCGCCGACCCCGGTCACGCCTCGAGCGAGCTGCAGACCCTCGCCGCGCAGGTGGCGACCGAGTTCGACGAGCTCGTCGCCGCGCTCCCGTCCGCGCCGGCGATCGAGGTGCCCGAAGTCCGCTGACCTGCGACCCGGGCCGTGTACGGAGCGGCCCGGAACATCGTGTATCCTCGTAGGGTTGCCTCGATGAACGAGACAGCCCGGTGGGAACACGCATGGTGGGTATAGCTCAGTTGGTAGAGCGCCTGGTTGTGGTCCAGGAGGTCGCGGGTTCAAGCCCCGTTACTCACCCCACCGAAAACCCCTGGGATCTCGCGAGATCCCGGGGGTTTTCCATTTCCGCCCGGCCCGGTTCCGGCCGATCCGTCGCCGTCTCGCCTGTTCCCGTCCGATCGTGGAGGATGCCGTGCTCGACCTGGACCCCGACGCCTTCGAGAAGGTCGTCGTCGACGAACTCGACCTCCTGCCCGACGACATGGTCGACGGCCTCGAGAACGTCGTCTTCGTCGTCGAGGACCGTCCCGAGGACGGCTCGCTCGACCTGCTCGGCCTCTACGACGGCGTCGCCGTGACCGAGCGCGACCGGTACGGGTTCGGCGAGTTCCCCGACCGCATCATCCTCTACCGCGAGCCCTTGCTCGCGATCTGCGAGGACGAGGACGAACTGCGCGACGAGATCCACATCACCCTCGTGCACGAGATCGCGCACTACTACGGCATCGACGACGATCGGCTGCACGACCTCGGCTGGGCCTGACGCTCAGGCACGGGTCGGCCGGTTACCCTTGAGCGCATGAGCCCGAGCCCCGCCCGAGCGGTCGGCGTCATCGCCGGCGCGCTCGTCATCCTCGGCATCGGCGTGTACGGACCTGCGACGCTGCTCGGTCCGCTCCCCGCCGTCGCCGTCGAACCCGCCGGCGCCCCGGCGGCGGTCGAGACGACTGAACTCCCCCTGCCCGAAGTCGGCCAGACCGCGGTCGCCCTCGTCGCGGACGGCGACGGCGAGGTCATCACGGCCACCGAAGGCGCCGAGCCGCAGGCGATCGGCGCCGTCGCGAAGCTCGTGACGGTGCTGGTCGTGCTCGACGGGCAGCCCCTGCCCACCGACGGCGCGGGCGGCGCGACCCTCACCGTCTCGCCCCAGGACTACACCGACTACTACGACCTCGAGCAGGCCGGCGCCCGTGTCGTGCCCGTCGATCCGTCGGAGCAGTGGTCGCAGCGCGACGTCGTGCGCGCCATCCTGCTGGGCTCGAGCAACAACCACGCGATGATGCTCGCGAAGTGGGCCTACGGCACGATCGACGGCTACACGTCGGCCGCAGACCTCTGGCTCGCCGACCACGGCTTCGAGTCGCTCCGCGTCGACGACGCGACCGGGCTCTCAGAGGACAACGTCGGCACCGCAGCCGAGGTCGCGCGCCTCGGCGCCATGCTCGTCGCGAACCCGACCCTGCAGGAGATCCTCGACCGCGGCGCCACGATCACCGTCGGCGAGCACCGAGTGCCCGACAACGTGAACCACCTCGGCGAGGCGGGCGTGCGCGCCCTCAGCCGCTCCTACACGAACACCGGCTGGCTCTCCTTCGTCTTCGCCGTCGACCTGTCGGCGGAGGGCGGCGACGGCGGCCGCGCAGTCGCGGCCTCGCTCGGGATGCCCGACTACGACACGCTCGATCCGGCGATGACGGCGCTCGCCGACGCGATGCGCGCCTCCGCGGCGCCGCTGGCGGTCATCCCGGAGGGCGGTGTCTTCGCGACGGCCGTCTCGGCATGGGGCGACGAGTCGAACCTCATCGCGACCAACCCGCAGACGATCCCGGCGTTCGCGAGCGCCCCCGGCGAGCCCGTCGTCGACGTGCCCGAGGAGTTCTCGACGGCAGGGCGCGGCGACCGCGTCGGCACCGTCTCGGTGCCGCTCGAGGACGGCGAACTCACCTCGCCGCTCGCACTCGAGCAGGCGATCCGGGAGCCCGGCGTGTTCTGGCGGCTCCTGCACCCGATCCAGATGATCGGCGCGATGTTCGCCGAGAACGCCTGACGCCGGGCGCGCCCTCGTCCTACAGGTTCAGGTCGTCGTCGTCGGCCTCGACCGGGTCGGAGGCCGCGGGGTCGAAGCGGTACTGCACACGCCACTGCCCGGCCGATTCGCGGCGTCCGACTTCGCCGTACCAGAAGATCGATTCGAGGCCGTCGACGGCGGCGATGACGCTCACCCGCTCTTCGGGTTCGCCGTCGATCAGGGCCCGCTGCGAGAACTCGCCCTCCAACGGGCCGTCGAGGAATTCCGCCACATACGTTTCCACCGTCATGTCCCGAGCCTAGACCCGTGGATGGCCGGAGGTCGGTGCCGCGCGACCGGTCGCGCACGCCCGCCCTCGACGCTCACGTCGGCATCGGCCGCCGGCCGCCCGCGGGAGGCGTACCGACGCCACTGCTCGTCCCACGTCTCCCACCAGGGATCGAAGGCGCCGCGGTCGCGCGCCAGCGCACGCGCGCGGCGCTCCTCGTCGGGCAGGTCGACCCACACGCGCAGCACCGCCGCCGGCCAGGCCCGGCGAGCCGCCGCGAACGCCCCGCAGCCTTCGACGACGAGCAGGCTGCCGGGTCTGACGCTGCGGGGCCGTGCCGGGGCGTCCGCCGCCCAGTCCCACCGTTCGACCGTTCCCGACCTGCCGCGCGAGTGCGGCGCGACGACCCGTCGTCCCGCCGACCGCGCCCCGGCATCCAGCCCGTACCAGCCGGGATAGATCTCGTCGAGCCGGACGAGTTCGGCCGTGCCCGCCGGCAGCGCCGCGACGAGCGCGTCGGCGAGGGCGGACTTGCCGGCGCCGCTCGGGCCGTCGATCACGACGAGGCCGGGCCGCCGTGCGGCGAGCATCCGGCGGAGCGCCGCGATCACCGCGGGAGCCGTCCGCCCGGCGCCGGCCTCACGCCCAGATGACATTCCAGCTCCCGACGGCGACCGACACGGCGACCGCGAGGGCTGCGACCGCGCAGCCGACGGCGACGACGAGCCACTCGACGCGGCCGAAGTGCGCGGTGCGCGCCCACGTGCGCTCCCCCGAACCCCCGAAACCGCGTCCCTCCATCGCCGTGGCCAGCGTGCCGCCGCGGCGCACCGCGAGCACGAGCAGCGCGAACGCCTGGCGGACGAAGCGCACCACCGGGCCGCCGTCGGCGACGCCGCGTGCGCGCCGGGCGAGCGCGAGCATCCGCCAGTCGTCGACGAGACCCCCGGCGAGCCGGAGTGCCGCGAGGGCGCCGAGCACGAAGCGGTCGGGCAGCCGCAGCGTCTGCGCGAGTCCGTCGGCGAGGTCCGTCGGGTCGATCGTGAGGAAGAGCACGACGCCGGGCAGCGCGATCGCGAGCACCCGCAGCACGGTCGTGAGGGCGATGGCGATCGAGCCGTCGCTGATCGCGGCGAGACCGAACGACCAGTGGACCTCGCCGGAGGCCTCGCCGTAGAGCAGCATGCTCAGCCCCGTCAGGGGCGCGGCGATCCAGATCGGCAGCAGCCGCTTCGAGCGCAGCAGCGGCCCGAAGCCGACGGCGACGAGCACGAGCAGTTCGAGGACGAGCGCGACGGCGGCCGACACGGGATCGAGGGTGAGGACGAGCGCGATCGCGAGCGGCAGGGTGGCCGCGAGCTTCGCCACGGGGTTCACGTGCGCGAGCGGCAGGTCGGGGCGCACGGCGCCGATGACGCTCATGCGGGCACCCCGGAACGCGCGGCGGCGAGCCGGTGCTCGCGGGAACCCGTCGCCCGCACGAACTCGCGGTCGTGGGTGACGGCGACGACCGACGTGCCCGCGGCGCGCAGTTCGGCGAGCAGTTCCACGAGCACCGCCCAGGTGTTCGCGTCCTGGCCGAACGTCGGCTCGTCGAGCACGAGCACCTGCGGCGCGGTCGCGATCGCGGTCGCCACCGAGAGCCGGCGCTGCTCGCCGCCCGAGAGCGTGAACGGGTTCGCCTCCGCGAGGCGCAGCAGGCCGAGGCGTTCGAGGATGCCCTCGGCACGCGCTTCGCGCTCGGCCGGCGGCTGCCGCAGGGCGCGCGGGCCGAGCTCGAGCTCCTCGCGCACGGTGGCGCGGAGGAACTGGTGCGCGGGGCTCTGGAAGACGGTGCCGATCCGGGTGAGGAGATCCCGCGGCTTCCAGCGGATCGGCTCGGGATGCCGGACGCCGGCGGCGAGCGGACCCCGCGCCTCGAGCGTGCCGGCGTCGGGCCGGAGCAGGCCTGCCAGGGTCAGGGCGAGCGTCGACTTGCCGACGCCGTTCGGCCCCGTGATCGCGAGCGCGTCGCCCGCCGAGACCGTCAGGTCGATCCCGCCGCGGAGCGGCTGCCCGGCGACCCGGGCCACGGACAGCCCCTCCGCGACGAGCAGCTCCGGGCCGGTGCCGGCGGCGGGCGGCGGCGCCGTCTCCGGGGTGCGCCCGGGCAGCCAGACGCCCGCCGCGGCGAGCACGCCGGCCTCGTCGGCGAGGACGCGCTCGGTCGGCCCGTCTGCGAGCACCCCGCCGTCGCCGAGGACGACGACCCGCTGCACGATCGACGCCCACACGTCGACGCGGTGCTCGATGACGACGAGCGTCGCGCCCGTCGCGTCGAGCACTCGCGCGACGGCGTCCCGGACCTCGGCGACCCCGTCGGGGTCGAGGTTCGCGGTGGGCTCGTCGAGCAGGAGCGCGCCGGGTCGCATCGCGAGCACCCCGGCGAGGGCGAGCCGTTGCTGCTGGCCGCCCGAGAGCGCCGAGGTCGGCCGGTCGAGCGGCAGATCGAGCCCGACGGCGTCGAGGGCTTCCCGAACGCGCCCGGCGATCTCGCCCGGAGGCACTCCGAGGTTCTCGGCCCCGAAGGCCACGTCGTCCCCGAGGCGCGACATGACGAGCTGTGCGCCGGGATCCTGCAGCACGAGTCCGGTGCGACCGCGTGCGTCGGCGGCATCCCGACCGTCGACGAGCAGCCGGCCGCTCGCCTCCCCCTCCTCGGAGCCGCCGAGCACGCCGGCGAGGCCGTGCAGGAGCGTCGACTTGCCCGAGCCCGAGGCGCCGAGCAGCAGCACCCGCTCCCCCGGCTCGATCACGAGGTCGACGTCCCGGACCGCGCTGCGGCGACGGCCGGCGTGACGCCAGCCCCATCCTCGGGCCTCGATCCGGGCCGGCCCCGCCGGCATGCCCGCCACCACGCTCAGTCGACGAGCCTGGCGGAACGGCCGGCGGCGAACCGAGCAAGCGCACCGGTCGAGGCGAGCCCGCGCATCGCGAACCACGCCAGCGCACCGGCGATGAGCGCACCGCCCACGACGGCCGAAGCGGCATAGACGAACGCGAAGTCCGCACTCGATCCCGCGTAGTAGAGTACGAGGTCGTTGATCGCCATCGCGAGTCCGGCCGCTGCGCCCGCGAGGACGGCGACGGGCAGGTTCCACACCCGGTAGAGGAAGATCAGGAAGACCAGCTCGGCCCCGAGGCCCTGCACGAGGCCGGACTCGATCGTCAACGGTCCCCACTGGGTGCCGATGAGCGCCGACACGGTCGCCGCCACGAGCTCCACGTAGAGGGCGGCGCCGGGCTTGCGGATGATGAGCCCGCCGAGCACGCCCGCGAGCACCCACAGCGCCGCGGGGGCGGCCTGCAGCCCGGGCAGGAGCGCTTCGAACGGCGCCGAGATCGGCCCCCACAGCGCCCCCCACGCCCAGAAGACGATGCCCATCGCGACGCCGACGACGGCGCCCACGACGATGTCGACGACGCGCCAGCGGAAGCTCGGCTTCGGCCGAGCGGCGGAGGTCTCGCCGGCGGCGGCGAGGGATTCGGATGCGTGCACTTTCGTGCCCCTTTCGTCGAGGAAAAGCGGCACGGGTGAAGAGAATCAGTCAACTTCCTGCGCCGGCATGATCCGGATCAGGTTCGACGGTCGAAGGTTGGAGAACCTTCCTCTCAGCCCGGCATACCGGACTCCCGTGTTCAACCGTGGAGTCTAGTCCCGCGGGACGGATGCCGCGCGCACGCGTCGCGCATCCGTCCGGCGGGACGCCGGCCGGCTCAGCGCTTCAGGACCTTGATGAGCCCTTTGAGACCGCGCAGCAGCACCCAGAGCAGCGGGATCGAGACGGCGGCCAGGGCGACGACGTTCGGCTCGAAGCCCACCGTGCCGTCGCGGCTGACGTAGGCGCCGATCGGGATCGAGGCGCCGCCGCCACCGCCGCCCATGCCCGAGCCCGGCGCCTCGCCGGCCTCGCCGGTGCCCGTCGAGACATCGCCCTCACCGCCGCCGAAGCCGTACCAGCCGATCGCGACCGGCACGATCGTCGTGCCGTCGATCTCGATCTTCTCGCCGTAGGACGTCTTCACGCCCACGCCCGTCACCTTGTTCGCCAGATCCACCACGAGTTCAGCCATGCGCCTCACGGTACCGACGCCGGGGCCCGGCGAACAGCCCCGGCACGGCCGACTCACTCCTCGCGGGGGCGCTGCAGCGATTCGGGGCGCGTCTCGCGCGCGCGCAGCAGCGCCGCGGGCTGCACGAGCCCGCGGCCGAAACGAGCGGCGACCTCGTCGACGGCGCGCTCGGCCTCGCGCCAGTCCTCGTCGGGGTCCCAGAGGGCCGGCACGAGCTCGTCGGCGTCGAGGCCCTCGGCGCGCACGCCGATGAGCCGGATGCGGTCGCCCGGCTGGAGCACCTCGTCGAGCGCGGCGGCCGCCTCGTCGTAGATGCGGCGTGCGACGTCGGTCGGCTCGGCGAGCGTGCGCGATCGCGTGATCGTGCGGAAGTCGCCGTAGCGCAGCTTCAGGACGACGGTGCGACCGCTCAACCGGTGCTTGCGGAGCCGGGCGCCGACCTCGCTCGAGAGGCGCAGCAGTTCGCGCCGGATGGCCGCGGGCTCGACGAGATCGTGCCCGAAGGTGCTCTCGTGGCCGATGCTCTTCTCGGCTCGGCTCGTGACGACCCGGCGGGGGTCGTCGCCCATCGAGAGGCTGCCGAGCTTCGCGGCGCCCGCGGGCCCGATCGCGCGCTCCAGCGCGTCGCGCGGCATGCCCGCGACGTCGCCGACGGTGCGCAGGCCGAGCCGGTGCAGCCGCTCCTCGGTCGCCTTGCCGACGCCCCAGAGCGCGGAGATCGGCAGCGGGTGCAGGAACGCCGTCGTGTCGGCGGCCGGCACCACGAGCATCCCGTCGGGCTTCGCGCGCGAAGAGGCGACCTTGGCGACGAACTTCGTCGCCGCGATGCCGACCGACGCCGTGAGACCGGTCTCGGTGCGGATGCGCTCGCGGAGCATCCACCCGATCTCGGCGGGCGAGCCGTGCAGCCGTCGCGCGCCCGACACGTCGAGGAACGCCTCGTCGATCGAGAGCGGCTCCACGAGGGGGGTGATCGACTCGAAGATCTCCATCACGCGCTTGGAGTACTCGCTGTAGGCCCGGTAGTTCCCCCGCAGCACGATGGCGTTGGGGCACTTGCGCAGCGCGATCGACATCGGCATGGCCGAGTTGACGCCGTACTTGCGCGCCTCGTAGCTCGCGGCGGACACCACCCCGCGCCCGCCCGTGCCGCCGACGAGCACGGGCTTGCCCCGGAGTTCCGGACGGCTGAGCAGCTCGACGGACACGAAGAACGCGTCCATGTCGACGTGCAGGATCGGGGTCGCCGAGTCATCGACGGGCCCCGTCGTGACCTGCCTCGAGGAGCCGTCCTGCTTGCTCACGTGGCGAGCCTACGCGGGACCGCCGACAGCGCCCCGCCCGCCCGTGCACGCGAACGGGCCGGCGTCGCGGGTGCGGGAAGCGCCCGACCCGCGGCACCGACCCGGTCAGCGCGCATCGCGGCGGCCGGGCGCGCCGTCAGGGCCCGACTCAGAAGCCGAAGTCGCCGAAGTCGCCGCCGCCGAAGTCCCCGCCGCCGCCGAAGTCGCCCCAGCCGCCCTCGCCGCCGGAGGCATCCGAACCGGCTGCCTCGACCGACGCGTCGTCGGCCGCGGCCTCGTCGGCGCCGCCCGCGCCGTCGAAGTAGGACGGGTCGGGCAGGAACGCGGACATGATGGCCGAGCCGATCACGTAGCCGGCGATCGAGCCGAGGAGCGAGCTCGCGAACATCGAGCCGAACGACGGGCCGCCGGCGTACTGCGCGCCGCCTCGCCGCTCGTCGCGCTGGTCGGAGCGCTCGTCGACGCCCGGCTGGGCGTACGACGCCCCCGGAGCTCCACCCGCGAATCCGGCCGATCCGGACCCGGGTGCGCCCGGCGCCGGGATCGAGCCGACGACGCGCTCGATCGTGCCGGGCTGGCGCAGTTCGGCACGGGTGGCCGCACGGGCGAGCGCCGACGGCTCGTCGGAGACCAGCCGCTCGCCGGCGGGCATCTGGTCGGCCAGCCCCTGGTAGACGAGCCGGCGCTGCTCGGGCGTGAGCTTCGCGAAGGCCTCGGTGTGCACCGCCTCGATGGACTCGGGCGGCGCCGTGCGCAGCAGGTAGCGGTAGCGCTCGACGGCCTGCTCGTCCTCGCTGCGCTGCGCCGGGGCGGGCGCCGCGGGGCGGCGCGGCGGCTCGGGTGCGACGGGGCCGAACAGTCGATCCAGGAATCCCATGTGATCCTCACTCCATCGGGTCGGTGCGGATCGTCAAACTATCGCCCGACGCCGCCGGAACGCTGTGAGGATGCCCACTGCCGGGCGCTGTTCGCCCAAGGCGGAGCGGCGGCTGCGCGGGAGACGGCGAACGGGCCGGTCGCGCATCGCGCGACCGGCCCGTTCGGGGAGACCGACTGCTACTCCGCGGCGGCGCGCTCGATGACGAGCTCGCGCACGCGGGCGGCATCCGCCTTGCCCTGCATGGCCTTCATGACCGCGCCGATGACCGCGCCGGCGGCCTGCACCTTGCCGTCGCGGATCTTCTCGAGCACGTCGGGCTGCTGCGCGAGCGCGGCGTCGATCGCCGCGATGAGCGCGCCGTCGTCGGAGACGACCGCGAGGCCGCGGGCATCCACGATCTGCTGCGGCGAGCCCTCGCCCGCGACGACGCCCTCGAGCACCTGGCGCGCCAGGCGGTCGGTGAGCGTGCCCGCCTCGACGAGCGCGGCGAGCTCGGCGACCTGGGCCGGGGTGGCGAGGTCGGCGGTCTCGCGACCGGCGGCGTTCGCGAGGCGGGTCAGTTCGCCCGTCCACCACTTGCGGGCGGCGGCGGGCGACGCGCCCGCCTCGACGGTGAGCGCGACCTCGGTGAGGAGGCCGCCGTTGGCGACGTCCTGGAACTCGAGGTCGGTGAAGCCCCACTCCGCCTTCAGACGACGACGACGGGCCGCGGGCGGCTCGGGCAGCGCCGCGCGCAACTCGGCGATGAGCTCGGCCGAGGGCTGCACGGGCAGCAGGTCGGGCTCCGGGAAGTAGCGGTAGTCGTCGGCGTCGCTCTTCGGACGGCCGGCGCTCGTCGCCCCGGTGTCCTCGTGCCAGTGCCGCGTCTCCTGCGTGATGGCCCCGCCGTCGGCGAGGATCTGCGCCTGACGCTGGATCTCGTAGCGCACGGCGCGCTCGATCGAGCGGAACGAGTTCACGTTCTTCGTCTCGGTGCGGGTGCCGAGCTGCTCGGCGCCGCGCGGACGCAGCGACACGTTCGCGTCGCAGCGGATGTTGCCGTGCTCCATGCGGGCATCCGAGATGCCGAGCGCGATGACGATGTCGCGGATGGTCTGCACGTACGTCTTGGCGACCTCCGGGGCATCCCCTTCGGTGCCGTAGATCGGCTTCGTGACGATCTCGACCAGGGGCACGCCCGCACGGTTGTAGTCGACGAGCGAGTACTCGGCGCCCTGGATGCGACCGGTCGCGCCGCCCATGTGGGTCAGCTTGCCGGCGTCCTCCTCCATGTGCGCGCGCTCGATCGGGATCTGGAAGACCCGGCCGTTCGCGAGCTCGATCTCGACCTCGCCCTCGTAGGCGATGGGCTCGTCGTACTGCGAGATCTGGTAGTTCTTGCCGAGGTCCGGGTAGAAGTAGTTCTTCCGAGCGAACCGGCTCGACTCCGCGATCGAGCAGCCGAGCGCGAGGCCGAGGCTGATCGAGTACTTCACGGCCTCGCCGTTGACGACGGGCAGGGTGCCCGGCAGGCCGAGGTCGAGCGGCGCGAGACCGGTGTTCGGCTCGCGGCCGAAGGAGTTCGGCGACGAGGAGAACATCTTCGTCTTCGTGTTGAGCTCGACGTGGACCTCGAGGCCGATGACGGGCTCGAAGAGCTCGAGCGCGCGGTCGTAGTCCATGAGCGCGGCCTTGGCCATCAGCGGGTGCCTTCCTGGGTCGAGACGGCGAGTTCGGGGGCCTGCGCGAGCAGCGGGCCGCCCCAGCGGTCGACGAGGAGCGACTCGAGCGCGCCGCCGACGTTGTAGAGGCGCGCGTCCTGGCGCGCCGGGGCGAGGAACTGGATGCCGACGGGCAGCCCGTCCTCCGGCGCGAGGCCGATGGGCAGCGACATGCCGGGCACGCCCGCGAGGTTCGCGGGGATCGTGGCGATGTCGTTGAGGTACATGGCCATCGGGTCGTCGAGCTTCTCGCCGAGCTTGAACGCCGTGGTGGGCGCCGTCGGGGAGACGAGCACGTCGACCTGCTCGAACGCGTTCGCGAAGTCCTGCTGCACGAGGGTGCGGACCTTCTGCGCCGACCCGTAGTAGGCGTCGTAGTAGCCGGCGCTCAGGGCGTACGTGCCGAGGATGACGCGGCGCTTGACCTCGGGGCCGAAGCCGGCCTCGCGGGTCGCGGCCATGACCTGCTCGACCGTGCCGCCGCCCGCGGGCGCCTGGCGGAGGCCGAAGCGCACCGAGTCGAACTTCGCGAGGTTCGAGGACGCCTCGGCGGGCATGATCAGGTAGTAGGCGGCGATCGAGTACTGGAAGTTCGGGGCGGAGACCTCGACGATCTCGGCGCCGTTCGACGCGAGCAGGTCGAGCGCCTCGCGGTAGCGCTGCCGGACGCCGGCCTGGAAGCCGTCGCCGTCGAGCTCGCGGATGACGCCGATCTTCAGACCGGTGAGGTCGGCGCCCCGCACGGCCTCGGCCATCGACGGCCAGGACTCGTTCAGCGACGTCGAGTCGTTGGGGTCGTGACCGGCGATGACGTCCTGCAGGAGCGCCGCGTCGAGGACCGTGCGCGAGACCGGGCCGACCTGGTCGAGCGAGGAGGCGAGGGCGATCGAGCCGTAGCGGCTGACGGCGCCGTACGTCGGCTTGACGCCGACGGTGCCCGTGACGTGGGCGGGCTGTCGGATCGAGCCGCCCGTGTCGGAGCCGAACGCCAGCGGCGCCTCGTAGGCCGCGACGGCCGCGGCCGAACCGCCGCCGGAGCCGCCGGGGATGCGATCGAGGTCCCACGGGTTGTGCGTGGGGCCGTAGGCCGAGTGCTCCGTGGAGGAGCCCATGGCGAACTCGTCCATGTTCGTCTTGCCGAGCGGCACGAGGCCCGCGGCCTTGGCGAGGGCGACCGGCGTCGCGTCGAACGGGGAGACGTAGCCCTCGAGGATCTTGGAGCCGGAGGTCGCCGGCATGTCCTTCGTGACGAGCACGTCCTTGACGGCGATCGGCACCCCGGCGAGCGCGCCGAGCTGCTCGCCCGCGGCGCGCTTGCGGTCGACCTCGGCGGCCTGCGCGAGCGTCACCTCGGGGTTCACGTGGAGGAACGCGTGCACGGCGCCGTCGACGGCGGCGATGCGGTCGAGGTGCGCCTGCGCGGCCTCGACGGCGGAGACGTTGCCGGCGGAGAGCTCGGCGGACAGGTCGGCGGCGCTCAGCCGCGTGAGCTCGCTCACTGCTCCTCCCCCAGGATCGCGGAGACGATGAAACGCGAGCCGTCGGACTCGGGCGCGTTGGCGAGCGCCTGCTGCTGCGTGAGCGTCTCGCCGACGACGTCCTCGCGGAACACGTTCGTCAGGGGGATCGGGTGGCTCGTCGGCACGACGTCGGCGGTGGCGACCTGGCTCACCTGCTCGACGGCCTGCATGATCTGCCCGAGTTCCGCCGTCAGGTGCTGGATCTCGTCTTCGGTGAGCGCGATGCGGGCGAGGTTCGCGAGATGCGCGACCTGCTCCGCACTGATTTCGGACATGCTGCTCCGTCGTCTCGTGATGGGGATCATCCGATTCTATCGGCGAAGGCGGGCCGGGCCGTTCCGGCATTCGTCGAGGATGCCTCGGCATGGCCTCGACGGCTGCGTCGACGAGCCGATACGGTGGCGCCATGGGCGAGCGCGAGCCGCAGACCACCACCTCCGGGATCCCCGAAGGGGGACGGCGGCTCCCGCCGGTGCAGCGCTGGGTGTTCTACCCGGCCGCCGTCGTGATCATCCTCTTCGCCGGGTTCGCCCTGCTCATGCCGCACCTGGCGGAGTCGTTCTTCGCCGCCGTGCAGGCCGGCATCGTCAACGCGTTCAACTGGTACTACGTGCTCATCACGGCGGTGTTCGTCGCCTTCTCGCTGTTCGTCGGCTTCAGCCGCTTCGGCGACATCAAGCTCGGCCGCGACGACGACGAGCCCGAGTTCAGCCTCGGCTCCTGGTTCTCGCTGCTCTTCGCCGCGGGCATGGGCATCGGCCTCGTCTTCTACGGCGTGAGCGAGCCGCTCAGCCACTTCACGAGCCCGCGGCCCGGGCTCACGGGCACTCCCCCGGAGCTCGCCCAGGCCGCCATGACGCAGACGTTCCTGCACTGGGGCATCCACGCGTGGGCGATCTACGTCGTCGTCGGCGTCGCCCTCGCCTACGCGATCCACCGGCGGCGGCGACCGATCTCCATCCGCTGGACGCTCGAACCCCTGCTCGGCAAGCGCGTCGAGGGCGGCTGGGGTCACGCGATCGACGTCATCGCCCTCGTCGGCACGTTGTTCGGCGTCGCCACGTCGCTCGGCCTCGGCGTGCTGCAGATCAGCGCGGGACTCTCCGCCGGCGGGCTCGGCGAACCCACCGAGGGCCAGCAGGTCGTCATCATCCTCATCATCTCCGTCTTCGTGCTCGCCTCGGTGCTCTCGGGTGTGACGAAGGGCATGAAGTGGCTCTCGAACGCGAACCTCCTGCTCGCCGCGCTGCTGCTCGTCTTCGTGCTCGTCGTGGGGCAGACGGAGTTCCTCCTGCGCGACTTCGTGCAGTCCACGGGCGCGTACCTGCAGAACTTCGTCGGCATGGCCTTCAACGTGAGCGCCTTCCAGGGCGCGGCCGGGGAAGCGTGGCAGGCGGCCTGGACCTCGTTCTACTGGGGTTGGTGGATCTCGTGGGCGCCGTTCGTCGGCATCTTCATCGCCCGCATCTCGCGCGGGCGCACGGTGCGCCAGTTCGTGGCGGGCGTCATCCTCGTGCCCACCCTGCTCGGGATGCTGTGGTTCAGCGTGCTCGGCGGCTCGGCCATCTCGATCGAGCTCGGGGAACCGGGGACGTTCCTCGGCAGCGACGGCACCGTCGACCTGGAGGGCGCGCTCTTCGAGCTGTTCCAGCATCTGCCGGGCACTCCGGTGCTCACGGTCGGGGCGATCCTGCTCATCGGGATCTTCTTCATCACCTCCGCCGACTCGGGCGCACTCGTGATGGGGATGATCGCGACCGGCGGCCGGCTCGACCCCGCGCGCTGGCTGCGCGCCGCGTTCGTCGGCATCACCGCGCTGCTGGCGATCTCGCTGCTGCTCTCGGGCGGGCTCACCGCGCTGCAGACCGCGGCCATCATCTTCGCGCTGCCGTTCAGCGTCGTCATGCTGCTCATCTGCTGGTCGACGTGGGTCGCGTTCGCCCGCGAGCGCCGGGCCTACGCGAAGGCCGAGCGTGCGCGGTTCGTCGACCGCATCGGCGACTACTACGGGCTCGAGGTCGAGGAACCGGCCGCCCGGGGCGCGCTCGGCCAGGGACCGAAATGGATGCGCGGCTTGCAGCGCCGTTTCGGCCTCATCGGCCCGGATACCTCGCAGCTCGACGACGCCGAAGTGCGCCGACGCCTCGCCTCCGCCGCCGCGCTCGCCGCGGAGCAGTCCGCCGACGACGAGCCGGCCGTGGCCGACGTCGACCGCGCCGTGGCGGGCGATCCGCTCGCGCGGCACGACGACGACGACATCCCCGAGCACGGCGAGGACGATCCGCGCTCGCTGCCGCGATGAAGCCGCGCTACTTCCCGAAGAGCCCCATGCCGTGCTCGCGGAGCAGCCGGTAGGCGTCGGCGTACGTCTCCGGCTCCGGTTCGTCTTCGGCGCCGTACTTGGCGATCAGCAGGCCGAGGAGCCCCTTCGCCGGCGGAGAGAGCGGCAGGTCCGGCGTCGATTCGCCCGGATGCGGCGACCCCGCCTCGGGATTGGCCGGCACGTACTGCGGGACCGGCGACGGCCAGGAGGCCGGGTCCCGGGCCTCGGTCGCGTTGAGCGCGACCGAGAGGTCGGCGACGTCGTGCGGGCGATCGCGATCGGTCAGGTGCTGCAGCCCGTAGCGCCGGCTCAGCGTCTTGACGAGGGCGGCGTGATGGAACTCCTCGCGGACGACCGTGCCCGGCGCCGTCCAGGCCGAGATCGCGATGGCGGGCACCCGGACGCCGAGGCGGTCGAAGGCGAAGCCCATCTCGCCGTCCTCGCTGTCGTCCGGCGGGGTCGCCGCCGGCGGCGGCACGTGGTCGTACGTGCCGCCGTGCTCGTCGAACGTGAGCAGCAGCAGCGTGTTCATCGCGTTCGATCCGGTCTGGGAGCGGCCGCCGCGCACCGCGTTGTACACCCGCGAGACCAGGGCGTCGCCGGCCCGCACGTCGGAGACCGCCGAGTCCACGATCGGTTCGCCGTCGAACTCGCTCGAGCGCACCTTGCCCACCGGCGGGTGGAAGTCGTTGTGGTCGTAGACCATGCGCGGCTCGACGAATGCGTACACCGGCAGGGTGCCGTTGCGGCAGTCGTCCTCGAAGTCGGCCATCGTCGCGAAGTGGTCGGTGCGCCAGTACTGCTCGAGCGTCGGCGCGTGCAGGAACCCGGTGAAGGAGACGAGCTGCATCTCGTCGAAGTAGATGCGCCAGGTGAGCCCCGCTTCCTCGAGCCGATCGAAGATCGTCGGGCTCGGCTCGGCCTGCAGCCACTTGCCCGGGCCGCCGTTCTCGGCGTTCGTCACGAAGCCGTGGGACGTGGAGGCGTGGAAGAACGAGCGGTTGCAGAACGTCTGCGACGGCACCGCGCAGTGCCAGTGATCGAAGACCGCGAACTCCCGAGCGAGCGTCGAGAGCACCGGCAGCATCGAGGGCGCGAACCCGCCCATGATCTGCCCGAGCTCCGCGTCGGCGATGGCGGCGCCCTTGCGCAGGCTCACGAGCCTGTCGTGGTAATCCCGCACGAACCCCGACATGTCCGGCTCGGACTGGTCATCGGGCGCGTTGTAGGGCTCGTCGAGCTCCGACGGATGCTTGCCAGCGTTCGATCCCGGGATGACCGTGCCGAAGAGCTGCGTGTTGACGTACGGGTACTCCTCCCCCGGGTCGGGGTCGGGCCGCTGCATGATCGAGTCGGTGGCGCCGGTATAGACGTGCGCCGCGATGACCGTGCCGTCCGGGGCCGTATTCGCGTGGTCACCGAAGGCGACCCCCTCGAACGCCCCGCCGTCCGGCGGCGGCGACTGCGGCGTGTAGAGGTGGCCGAGCAGGTTGTCGAACGAACGGTTCTCGAACATCACGACGACGATGTGGTCGAGGGGTCCTGCTCCCGTCGGCGTGGGCGTCGGGCTCGCGCCCGGCGCCCCGCCGTGCACCGCGGTCGCGATCGCCGCTCCCGCTGCGCCGCCGGCGACGGCGCCAGCGGCGAACACGCC
>NZ_WSTA01000050.1 GCF_009789225.1 Agromyces seonyuensis
ACTGCAGGGGCGACCCTGTGGGAGAGTAGGACACCGCCGGACACCCATTCAACGAACGCCCCCGAGCCACACGGCCGGGGGCGTTCGTGCTTTAACACGCCACTCCCGGTGGAGAGCCGCCGGGAGCGCCGCCGGCGCCGACGGCGAACGATGCCCGCGGCGAGCCGGCTCAGCGGCCGGCGCGCGAGGGCGGCACGTCGAACCCGAGCAACCGGATCCGGGGGTGTCCCGCGGCATCCGATTCCGTCGCCCACGGATAGACGATCGTCGTCACCGTGCAGTTGCCGAGCACGGGCAGCAGGTCCCGATAGCCGTCCGGATCCATGCCCGCGAGCTCGCAGAAGAGCAGGCGGATGAGCGTCGCGTGCGCGACGATGAGAATGCGGCCGTCGGGGAACTCGTCGACGAGTTCGTCGAGGACCGGCAGGGCCCGCTCGATTCCGGCCCGCCCGGACTCGGCTGCCGGGAGCGGCGACGACGCCGGCGCACGGCAGAACGCCGCCCACTCGTCGGGGTAGCGCTCGGCGAGCTCGTCCGGCGTGAGCCCTTCGGCGACGCCGAAGTCGATCTCGACGAGCCGGGCATCCGTGCGAAGCGGCAGACCGGTGGTCTCGACGGAGGGGGCCGCCGAGCGTCGCGCACGGGAGAGCGTCGACGAGACGATCGCGTCGAGCTCGGCATCCACGGCCCAAGCGCCGAGGGCCGCCGCCTGCCCGAGTCCATGTCGGGTGAGCGCGACATCGGAGTTGCCGGCGTAGCGATGGTCGGCATGCCACACGGTTTCACCGTGCCGTGCGAGGAAGAAGGTGGTCACGTCGCCAGGCTACGACGCCCGGCGGATGGCGACGAGCGCGTCAGCCGCTGCGGTGGGAATCCGGATGGCAGCCGTCCCGGGATCCTCGCGCACAAGCTGCCGACGCGGACCGCGCTCAGACCGCGTTCCCTCGGGAATCCGCGAGCGAGCGCTCGAGCAGATCGCGCAGCACCGCGCGGTCGACACCGGTCAATCGGGTGAGGTAGAGGCACGCGGTGCTCGCCGTGTGCGGACCGAGGTCCTCCAGGAGCTCCGGCCAGCGCTCGGCGAAGCCGGTGGCCAGGTAGATCGTGTGCTTCGAGGCTCCCGGGGCGAACGCGAGGAGCGGGGATCGCCCGCCGTGGCCGGACTCGTAGCGGTACTCGAACTCGCCGAACCCGATGATCCGGCCCGCCCACACGACCGGTTCCTCGCCGCTGACCTCGGCGTGGAGTTCGAGCAACTCGTCGACCTCGGAGCGCCGGGGTCCGGTCGCCTTGTCGAGGACCGTCTCGACGGGGAGATCGGACGGGGTCATCGCCGGTTGCTTGGTCGCCATGGCCGTTCCTCCTCATGCGGATCTCCGTCGATGCTCGCATGCCGGCGCCACGAGCCGCGAGATTCGCTCCGCCCGCTGCCTCGCAGAGCCCGGCTCGGAAACCGGAAAACCCCGGCATGACCGGGGTTCTCGTTGTGGAGCCGATGACGGGAATCGAACCCGCGCTGTCTGCTTGGGAAGCAGAAGTTCTGCCATTGAACTACATCGGCGTGCGCCGCTCGCGCGGCGTCCGGATCATCCTAGCAACGGCGGACGGGATCGCCGCATCGGCGGCGCGCGGCGCTGCGGGCGGGACACGTGCCGCTGCGGGCATCCTGCTTCGGACAGGCTGAGGGCATGGGGAATCGCATCACAGGGATCGGCGCCGCCGTCGCGGTCGGCGCGGTGCTCGTGCTCGTCGGCTGCGCTGCACCGGGGGGTGCCGAGCTGAATCCGGCCGAACTCGCCGTGCGCGGACAGGCCGCGGACATCGCGCGGGAGATCGCGGGCATCGCCGATCAGAGCGGGCTCGAGGATCCGAGCGACGCGCTCCAGGAGTACGCGCGGCGGGCGGTCCCGGAACTCGTCGGGACCGGCGCGGGGCCGATGTCGTCCGGCGATCCGCGGATGCCGAGCCCCGTCGAGGCGGGCGGCTTGCGGCTCGTCGCCATCGAGCCCGCCGAGGATGCCGGGTGGAACGACCCGGTCGGCTCGCTCGTGCTCGCCACCGACATCAGGGTCCTCTCGAGCGAGGCCGGGGAGGAGCGGACGCGCTGCTTCCGGCTCGAGCTCGATCGATGGGGACCTGCGGCAGGGTGGGATGAGACGGCGGCGATCGCCGCGGACACCGAGTGCCCCGACGAGCTCGTGAGCGTCGAGCCCGAACCCGACGTACGGGCGATCATCGTGGTGCCGGAGAACGCCGAAGCCGTCGCGACCGCCGTGCTCGCGGGGGCGGGCGAGGAGACTGCGGCCGAGCTCGAGCAGGCGGTCGCGGCGCAGCTCGCCGTTCCGACGGGCGAGCGAGAGATCGCGGCAGCGGTGCACGTGGAGCGCGAGGGCGAACGCATCGGACTGGCGATGGGCGACGCGGACGACTGCCTGCTGCTGCGTGCCGAGAGCGGCACCGTCGATCGCCTCCACCTCGCGCCCGAGCAGCTCCAACCGGGCGAGCTCGGCTGCGCGTCGTCGACGGCGCTGCTCGACGACGACGCGCTGGCGCCGCCGCACTGAGCCGTCGCCGCTCGGGGCCGTCGCCGTGGGACGCGACGGGACCCGCTCCCGCCGTCCGTCTCCGGACGCCGACACGTGCGCGGAGCATCCGCGGACGCCCTTGTAGGCTGGCCGGGTGCTGCTCTCGGATCGCGACATCAAGGACGAAATCGAGCGCGGGCGCGTCGCCCTCGAACCGTGGGATGCCTCGATGGTGCAGCCCTCGTCGGTCGACGTGCGGCTCGATCGGTACTTCCGGCTGTTCGACAACCACAAGTACCCCTTCATCGACCCGGCCGAGGACCAGCCGGAGCTGACGCACCTCCTCGAGGTCGGCGCCGACGAGGCGTTCGTGCTGCACCCCGGCGAGTTCGTGCTCGCGTCCACGTACGAGTCGGTGTCGCTGCCCGACGACGTCGCCGCGCGCCTCGAGGGCAAGAGCTCGCTCGGCCGGCTGGGCCTGCTCACCCACTCGACGGCGGGCTTCATCGACCCGGGTTTCACCGGCCACGTCACGCTCGAGCTCTCGAACGTCGCGACGCTGCCGATCAAGCTCTGGCCGGGCATGAAGATCGGGCAGATGTGCTTCTTCCGGCTCTCGTCGCCGGCCGAGCGCCCGTACGGCTCGGCCGAGTACTCGAGCCGCTATCAGGGCCAGCGGGGCCCGACGGCCTCGCGCTCGGCGCAGAACTTCCACCGCGTGGACGTCTCCGTCACCGACGCCGGCGCGACCGGCGCCTGACTCGCCGTGGCCCGGCCGGCGGGAGGCGCCCCGAGCATCACCGCGGTCGTCACGGCGTTCGACCAGGGTGAGCTCGTCGCCGACGCCGTCGCCTCGGTCCGGCGCCAGACGCTCCGGCCGGTCGAGATCCTCGTGGTCGACGACGGGTCGACGGATGACGCTTCGCTCGCGGTCCTCGACCGGCTCGCGGCCGATCGCGGCCTCGGATGCCGGGTGCTGCACCGCCCGAACGGCGGCGTGAGCGCGGCCCGCAACACGGGCATCGCCGCGGCGGGGACGGCACTCGTCGCGGTGCTCGACGGCGACGACGCGTTCGCACCGACGTTCCTCGAGCGCACGGCGGCCCTGCTCGACGAGCAACCGGAGCTCCGTGCGGCCTCGTCGTGGCTGCACGCGCACGGCGCGATCGACGCCGTCGTGCGGCCAGCGGGCGGCACTGCCGTCCACTTCCTGCACCGCAACGCCGCCCCCGCGGCCGTGCTGCTGCGGCGGGACGCCTGGGCCGCGTGCGGCGGGTACGACGAGTCGATGCGCTCCGGGTTCGAGGACTGGGACTTCTTCCTCGCGCTGCTCGCCGACGGCGGGGCGATCGGGATCGTGCCCGAGCCCCTCATCGAGTACCGCACCGCGCCCGCATCCTCGAATCTGCGCTCGATGGCCGGGCGGCTCGATCGCTACGGCGAGCTCATCGACCGGCATCGGCCGCTCTTCGAGCGCCACCTCCGGGAGGCGCTGCTCGCGCTGGAGGCTCGGGCGATCGCCGCCGACGGACGCTGGGAGGACCTCGTCGCCGCCGATCCCGCGCTCGAGGTCGGCGAGGTGAGCTACGGCGACGGCGGCATGGCGGCCGCCGTGCGCATCGCGACTCGTCGGGCCGCGCGGCCGACGGACTGACACGAGCCCGACCGCCCGAGGATCGACACCCTCGAGTGCGGTGTCGTAACGACCGTCGGGTGCATGCGCCTCAGGCGCTCGCGCGGACGACCAGCTCGGTCGGCAGGATGACGGGCCGGCGCGGGACGCCGTCGACGACGTCGAGGAGCATCCCGACCATGGTCTCGCTGATGCGGTCCCACGGCTGTCGCATCGTCGTGAGCGGCGGCTCCTGCGCGGCGGCGATCCCCGAATCGTCGAAGCCGGCGACGGCGAGGTCCTCGGGCACGCGGATGCCCGCCTGCCGGAGCGCCGAGAGCGCACCGGCCGCCATGAGGTCGGAGGCCGCGAAGACGGCGTCGATCCCGGCGTCCCGTCCGAGGAGCCGGGTCATCGCGCTCGCGCCGGACGCGAAGCTGTAGTCGCCCGCCTCGACGAGCAACGGGTCGAAGGCGTTACCGAGGGCCTCCCGAAACCCCTCCAGCCGGTAGCGCCCGCCGGGGGTGTCCACGGGGCCCGCGATCATCGCGATGCGGCGGTGCCCCTGGCCCAGGAGGTGGCGCGTCATCGCCCGGGCGGAGGCGGCTTCGTCGATGCTCACCGTCGGGACCTCGCCCGGCAGTCCCAGCAGCTGTCCGCAGCTCACCGTCGACACGCCCGCGCGGCGGAGGGATGCGGGCAGCGGGTCCGACTCGTGCGGGGAGACGAGCAGCACGCCGTCCACGTGCCCCGCGCTGACGTACTCCTGGACCCGAGTCCGTTCGGCCGCGGTGCCGGCGACGAGCAGCACGAGGGTCTTGCCTCGTGCCGCCAGTGCGGCGG
This sequence comes from Agromyces seonyuensis, assembly GCF_009789225.1. GTDB lineage: Bacteria > Actinomycetota > Actinomycetes > Actinomycetales > Microbacteriaceae > Agromyces > Agromyces seonyuensis. The sequence goes on from NZ_WSTA01000050.1 coordinate 4,981, forward strand.
CCGCGCCGCGCAGCAGCAGCGCGAAGTTCGGGTCGCTGAAGAGCAGATGCTGCGGCTCGGTCAGGAGGAACGCCACCGAGTCGGCGCGGCCGGTGGCGAGGCTGCGGGCGTGGTGGTTGGCGGTGAAGCCGGTGGCGGCGATCGCGGTCTCGACCGCCCGGCGTGCATCCGGCGACACCCAGCGCCCGCCGTTGACGACGCGCGAGACGGTCGTCCGGGAAACGCCCGCGACGCTCGCGACATCGCGGATCGTGGGTTTCCGGCGCATCGGCGCGAGCTCGTCCATGTCAGGCGACTGTACCGGGCGGACCTGGGACCGGTCACATTCCGATAACGGACACAATCCCGCATTTCCATTCCAGCGCGGGGTGTTGCACACTGGGACCGGTCACAGTCGCGATCCGAAGGAGCATCCAGTGCCGGCAACACCCCCGCTTCCGAGCGCTCTCGGGATCGCCTACGGCGGCGACTACAACCCCGAGCAGTGGCCCCGCGAGGTATGGGATGAGGACGTCCGCCTCATGCGCGAGGCCGGAGTCAACCTCGTCTCGGTCGGCATCTTCTCGTGGGCGCTCATCGAGACCGACGAGCACGTCTTCGACTTCGCCTGGCTCGACGAACTGCTCGACCTGCTGCACGCCAACGGCATCGCCGTCGACCTCGGCACCCCGACCGCCGCGCCGCCCGCCTGGTTCTGGACCAAGTACCCCGAGGCGCGTCCGCTCCAGCGCGACGGACGCCTGCACGGCCCCGGCTCGCGCGGCATGGCCTCGCACTCCTCGCCCGCCTACCGCGAGGCGATCGTCCGCATCGCGAGCGCCCTCGCCGACCGCTACGCCGACCACCCCGCCGTCGTGCTCTGGCACGTCCACAACGAGTACGGCGTGCCCGTCGGCGAAGACTTCGGCCCGGCGTCCATCGCCGCCTGGCGCGAGTGGCTGCAGGAGCGCTACGGCGACCTCGACGGCCTCAACGCCGCCTGGGGCACCGCGGTCTGGGGCCAGCACTACAGCGCGTGGGAGCAGATCCAGGCGCCGATCGACACGGCGTCGGTGCCGAACCAGTCGCAGTCGCTCGACTGGGCCCGCTTCACCGACCACCGCATCCGCGAGTGCTTCATCCTCGAGCGCGATGCGATCCGCGCCCGCGCGAGCCAGCCGATCACGACGAACTTCATGGCCAACCAGTCGTGGAACACCGACCTCTGGGCGTGGGCCCAGGAGGTCGACATCGTCGCCGACGACCACTACCTCGTGGCCGCCGACCGCGACAACCACCTCGGCCTGGCCATCGCGGCCGACCTGACCCGTTCCGTCGGCGGCGGCAAGCCGTGGATGCTCATGGAGCACTCGACGGGCGCCGTCAACTGGCAGGAGCGCAACGTCGCGAAGCTCCCCGGCGAGCTCGCCCGCAACTCCATGACGCACCTCGCCCGCGGCGCCGACGCCGTCATGTTCTTCCAGTGGCGCGCCTCCCGGCTCGGGCCGGAGAAGTTCCACTCGGCGATGCTGCCGCACGCCGGCACCCGGTCGCGCGTCTGGCGCGAGGTCGTCGAGCTCGGCGCGACCCTCGGCTCGCTCGCCGAGGTGCGCGGCTCCGAGGTCGTCGCCGACGTCGCGGTGCTGTGGGACTGGGAGTCCATGTGGGCGCAGGAGCTGCCCTGGCGTCCCTCGATCGACCTCGGCTTCCGCCAGCAGGTGCGCGACTACTACGAGCAGCTCTGGGGCGACGGCATCACCGTCGACTTCGCGCTCCCCGGCCACGACCTCTCGAAGTACCGACTCGTGGTGGCGCCCGCGCAGTACCTGCTCAGCGTGGCCGACGCCGACAACCTCACCGAGTACGTCGCCCGCGGCGGCATCCTCGTCGTCGGGCCCTTCTCGGCCGTCGTCGACGAGCACGACCGCGTGCACGAGGGCGGCTTCGCCGCCCCGCTCGAGACGGTGCTCGGCCTCCGCGTCGAGGAGCACCTCCCGCTGCGGCTCGGCGACACGAGCGCGCTGGCCTGGGAGCACGACGGCGCCGCCCTCGAGCTCACCGCAGACGCGTGGAACGAGGCGATCGAGGCCGGGACGGCCGACGTCGTCGCCGCCTACTCGTCCGGCCCCGGCGTCGGAGGCGCCGCGATCACGCGGAACGTCCACGGCGCCGGCGCGGCCTGGTACGTGAGCGCCCGCCTCGACGGCACCGGCATCCGCACCGTCCTGCGGGCGGCCCTGGCGGATGCGGGACTCGCGCCCGCCGGTCATCCGGCCGGTCTCGAGGTCGTCACCCGGCGCGGTGCCGACGCCGACTACGTCGTCGCCGTGAACCACGCCGACGACGAGGCGCTGCTCGAGGTCGCGGGGGTGGAGCTCGGCTCCGGCACCGAGACCGACGGCGCGCTCCGGATCCCCGGCGGCACGGTCGCCGTGGTCCGCACGGCGCAGCCCGCCGAGAGGGGGTGGTCTCCCATCCTGACGACGACCGCGCGCTCCGGCGCGTGAGGTCGGCCGTCCTCGGACGGCGCGATCCACCAGCACAGACAACCGAATACCCCGTCGAGCCGAACCCGGCTCGGCACCACGACCGGTCGTGACGGCGCGACACCGACGTTCGCGCGGCGACCCACATGGAAGGAACCACCATGCGGAAGTACCTGGGACTCGGCGCGCTCGCTCTCGCGTCCTCCCTCATCCTCGCCGGCTGCGCCGGCGGCGGCGACTCGGAGACGACGGACGACGCCTCGGGCGCGACCCTCACCATCTGGACCGACGAGGAGCGCTCGCAGGCGATCACCGACGCCGCGGCCGCCTTCGAGGAGGAGACCGGCACCAAGATCGAGCTCGTCCAGAAGAACTTCGAGGACATCCGGGCGGACTTCATCGCCCAGGTCCCCACGGGCGAGGGCCCCGACATCACCGTCGGCGCGCACGACTGGCTGGGCGCGCTCGTCGCCGCGGGCGTCGTCGACACGATCGACCTCGGCGACAAGGCCGGCGAGTTCGAGCAGGTCGCCATCGACGCCATGACCTACGACGGCCAGCTCTACGCGCTGCCCTACTCGCTCGAGACGATCGCCCTCATCCAGAACACGGCCCTCGTCGGCGAAGACGCCCCGGCCACCTGGGACGACATGATCCAGAAGGGCCTCGCCTCCGGCGCGGAGCGCCCGCTCGTCATCAGCACCAACGGCGAGACCGGCGACGGCTACACGATGTACGGCTTCCAGACGTCCTTCGGCGCCCCCGTGTTCGTGCAGGACGACACCGGCTCGTACACCACCGAGGTCGGCATGGGCGGCGCGAACGGCGAGGCCTTCGCGACCTGGCTCGGCGCCAACGGCTCGGCCGGCACCGGCTACATCTCCACGACGGTCGACTACGACATCAACAACGAGCTCTTCAACTCGGGCAAGGCGGCCTACACGGTCCAGGGCCCGTGGGCGATCTCCTCGTACACCGACGTCGACGTCGCCGTGAACCCGATCCCGTCGGCCGGCGGCGAGACGGCTGCGCCGTTCGTGGGCGTGCAGGGCTTCTACGTGAGCTCGGAGTCCAAGAACGCCCTGCTCGCGCAGGACTTCCTCGTGAACTACCTCGGCACCGAGGACGCACAGCGCGCCCTCTACGAGGCCGACCCGCGCATCCCGGCGTGGTCGTCCCTCGCCGAGGAGGTCTCCTCCGACCCGATCATCGCGGGCTTCGTCGAGTCCTCGAAGAACGGCGTGCCCATGCCCTCGATCCCCGAGATGGGTTCGGTGTGGGACCTCTGGAACGCCGCTGAGACGCAGATCATCAACGGCGCCGACCCCGTCGCGACGTGGAACAAGATGGTCACCGACCTCGAGGCCGCGATCGCCGGCTAGTCCGCTGCGGGCCGGCGACGCTGATCCGCCGTCGGCCTGCTCCGGATGCTGCGCGCCGCGCGCCGCCCGAAGCGTTCGTCGCGCAGTATCCGAAGCACCACGCAGTCAGCACCACGCAGTCAGCACCACGCACAGCACCACCGCAGCCAGCACCACCGCTGGGAGAAGGAGTCGAAGTGACGCTTCAGGAGCGCACCGAGCAGCAGCAGCGTCCGGACCCGGACGCGCGCGAGTCCCACGCTCGCAGCTGGCGGGGACCCGGCTGGGGCTTCATCGTCAAGCTCGTGCTGATGGCGCTCGTCAACGCCTTCGGCCTGATGGTGATCTTCTCCGCGATCGGCTCGGAGTCCTGGCTCATCGCCGGCGTGATGATCGCGCTGCTCGTCATCGCCGACGTCGTCTACTTCACCAAGAAGGCGCTGCCGCTCAAGTACCTGCTGCCGGGCCTGTCGTTCCTCTTGATCTTCCAGGTCTTCATCTTCGTGTACACGGGCTACATCGCCTTCACGAACTACGGCAGCGGTCACGCGGGCACGAAGGAGCAGGCCGTCAACGCCGCCCTCATCCAGGGCGAGCGGCGCGTCGAGGACTCGCCCACCTATCCCCTCTCGGTCGTCCGCGGCTTCGGCGGCGAGCTCGGCTTCGCCGTGGTCGACGGCGACGGCGACGTGCAGGTCGGCACCGAGACGCAGCCGCTCGAGCAGGTCGAGGATGCCGAGATCGGCAGCACCGGCGCCCCGACCGAGGTCGCCGGCTGGACCGTCGTGCCCCGCACCGAGGTGCTCACCGACCCGGCCATCCAGGAGGACGTCGTCGCGCTCCGCGTGCCCGTCTCCGACGACCCGAACGACGGCTCCGTCCGCACGCGCGACGGCACCACCGGCTCGATCTACCTCTCCACCCTCGTGTGGGACGAGGCGGCCGACACCATCACCGACACCGAGACCGGCACGGTCTACCACGCGACCGACCGGGGCTCCTTCGTCTCCGAGGACGGCGAGCGGCTGCCCGCCGGCTGGTACGTGAACGTCGGCTTCGACAACTTCGCACGGCTCTTCACCGACCCGGCGCTCGCCGGCGCGCTGCTCTCGGTGACGGCGTGGACGTTCGCCTTCGCGATCCTCTCGGTCGCGATCAGCTTCGGGCTCGGCCTGCTCTTCGCGCTCGTCTACAACGACCCGCGGGTGCGCGGCCGCCGCTTCCTCCGCACGCTGTTCATCCTCCCGTACGCGTTCCCGGCGTTCATGGCCGCACTGCTCTTCCGCGGCATGTTCAACGCGGAGTTCGGCATCATCAACGACCTGTTCTTCTTCGGGGCCGACATCAACTGGCTCGGCGATCCGTGGCTCGCGCGCGGCGCCGTGCTGTTCGTCAACATCTGGCTGTCGTACCCGTACTGGTTCCTCGTCTGCACGGGCGCGCTCCAGTCGCTGCCGGCCGACACGCTCGAGGCCGCCTCGATCGACGGCGCCGGACGCAGCCGCCAGTTCCGCGCGATCGTGCTGCCGCTGCTGCTCGTCTCCACCGGGCCGCTGCTCATCTCGTCGTTCGCGTTCAGCTTCAACAACTTCACCGTCATCTACATGTTCAACAACGGCGGTCCCGGCATACCCGGGGCTCCGTACGCGCTCGGCGCGACCGACATCCTGATCTCGGCGATCTACGACATCGCCGGCGTCAGCCAGGGCGCTGCGGACTTCGGCCTCGCCAGCGCGCTCTCGATCATCGTGTTCATCGTGGTGGGCGTCATCTCGGCCCTCGCCTTCCGACAGACCCGCAAGCTGGAGGAGTTCTGATGTCCGCAGCCACCACCGAGCGCACCCCGTCGCGCACCCGGACCCGTCGTCGTCGTTGGATCGCCGAGGTCGGTTGGAAGTACGTCTTCGCCGCCGCGATCATCTTCTTCGCGGTGTTCCCGCTGGTGTACATCCTCTCGGCGTCGCTCAACCCGAAGGGCTCGCTCGCGGGCAGCTCCGAGCTCTTCAGCACGGTGTCGCTGGAGAACTACACGGCGCTCTCGGACACGTACTACTGGACCTGGGTGGCCAACACCCTCATCATCGGCGTCACCGCGTCGATCGGCGCGGTGCTCATGGGCGCCGCGGCGGCGTACGCGTTCTCCCGCTTCCGGTTCACCGGTCGCCGCGTCGGGCTCACGACGCTGCTGCTCGTGCAGATGTTCCCGCAGGCGCTCGCGTTCGTGGCGATCTTCCTCATGCTCCTCGCGATCGGCGAGGTCGTGCCGGCGCTCGGCCTGAACTCGAAGATCTCGCTCATCTGCATCTATCTCGCTGGCGCGCTCGGCACGAACACGTTCCTGATGTACGGCTTCTTCAACACGATCCCGATGGAGATCGACGAGTCGGCCAAGATCGACGGCGCGAGCCACGCCCAGATCTTCTGGCGGCTCATCTTCCCGCTCGTCGTGCCGATCCTCGCCGTCGTCGGGCTGCTGGCGTTCGTCGCGGCCTTCGGCGACTACATCATCTCGAGGATCGTGCTCGTCTCCGAGGACAACTGGACCCTGGCGGTCGGCATGTACCAGTGGGTGTCGAACCAGCTGAGCTCGAGGTGGGGCCTCTTCGCCGCCGGCGCGATCATCGCGGCCATCCCCGTTCTCGTGATCTTCTTCGCGCTCCAGCGCTACATCGTCGGCGGGCTCACCGCCGGCGCCGTCAAGGGCTGAGCCGACGGGCATCCGAGCGGATGCCCTGACGCCGACGCCCCCGCAGACCCCCTGCAGTACCCGCACCGCCCTCGCGGCCCGGCACCGGCCGGGCCGCGAGGTATCCCGGTCGCGCCCGAACGCGCCCGCGAGTCCCTGTTGATCGATGGAGATCGGAGCATCCTCATGCGCACTGTCCGCACCCTCGGCGTCGGCGCCCTCGCGGCCGCCCTCGCCGTCCCGCTGACCGGGGCACTCCCGGCCGCGGCCGACGACGGACCGGTGGAAGCCGGCATCGTCGTCGACAAGGTCGAGAACCTGCCGGCCGACTTCATGAACGGCGTCGACGTCTCGAGCGTGCTCTCGCTCGAGGAGTCGGGCGTGGTCTTCCGCGACGCGGACGGGCAGCCCGCCGACCTCTTCGACGTCCTCGCCGATGCCGGCATCACCGACGTGCGCGTGCGCGTCTGGAACGACCCGTTCGACGCGGCCGGCAACGGCTACGGCGGCGGCGACGTGGACGTGGACCGCGCCGTCGAGATCGGGGAGCGGGCGACCGCGGCCGGGCTCGGCGTGCTCGTCGACTTCCACTACTCCGACTTCTGGGCCGACCCGGCCAAGCAGCAGGCGCCGAAGGCGTGGGCGGGCTACACGGTCGCGCAGACCGCGACCGCCGTCGGCGAGTACACGACCGCCGCGCTGCAGCAGTTCGAGGACGCCGGCGTCGACGTGGAGATGGTGCAGATCGGCAACGAGACCAACAACGCCGTCGCGGGCGTGAGCGGCTGGGACGGCATGGCGCAGGTCTTCTCGGCCGGGTCGGCCGCCGTGCGCAGCGTGCTGCCGGACGCCGAGGTCGCGCTGCACTTCACGAACCCCGAGCGCGCGGGCTTCTACGCGAGCGTCGCGGCCGCCCTCGACGCCCGCGGCGTCGACTACGACGTGTTCGCCTCCTCGTACTACCCGTACTGGCACGGCACGATCGACAACCTCACGAGCGTGCTCTCGCAGGTCGCCGACACGTACGGCAAGGACGTCCTCGTCGCGGAGACCTCGTGGGCGTCCACGCTCGAGGACGGCGACGGCCACACCAACACCATCGACCTGGCGAGCGAGGCGACGCAGTACCCCGTGAGCGTGCAGGGCCAGGCGAACGCCGTCCAGGACGTCATCAAGGCGGTCGCCGACGTCGGCGAGCACGGCATCGGCGTCTTCTACTGGGAGCCCGCCTGGCTGCCCGTCGGCCCGGCCTCGGACGTCGCGGCGAACGCCGTGAAGTGGGAGCGGGACGGTTCCGGCTGGGCGACGAGCTACGCCGGCGAGTACGACCCCGAGGACGCCGGCCAGTGGTACGGCGGCTCCGCGTGGGACAACCAGGCGCTCTTCGCGTTCGACGGCACCCCGCTCGAGTCGCTCAACGTCTTCGCCTACGCCCGCACGGGCGCCGTCGCCCCGCTCGAGGTCACCGCGGTGCGGCCGGTCTCGCTGACGGTCGCCGAGGGCGAGACGCTCGCGCTGCCCGCGACCGTCGAGGTCGAGTACAACGACGGCTCGGTCGCTGCCGAAGCCGTGACGTGGTCGGGCGCCGCGGACTGGATCTCGGGCCCCGGCTCGTACACCGTCTCCGGCACGACCGCGAGCGGTCACGCCGCGACGGCCGCGGTCGTCGTGCTCGCCGAGAACCTCCTCGCCAACCCCGGCTTCGAGGACGGCGCGACCGGCTGGACCGCAACCGGCACCGGCGTGACCGTCGGCGCCTGGGACGACCCGAAGAGCGGTGTGCGCTCGACGCACTTCTACTCCGGCGCCGCGTACTCCTTCACGCTCTCGCAGCAGGTGAGCGGCATCGAGCCGGGCGAGTACGTCGCACGGGCGGCGCTCCAGGGCGGCGGCGCGGATGCCTCGGCGACCGCGAACCTCGTGCTCGCTTCCGGCGGCGCCGGCGCGGCCGCGCCGTTCTCGTTCGACGGCTGGCGCGTGTGGTCGACGCCGCAGACGGCGGCCGTGACCGTCGGCGCCGACGGCATCGCCGATGTGCGCATCGAGCTCTCGCTCCCCGCCGGGGCGTGGGGCACGATCGACGACGTCGAGCTCGTGCACGCACCCGCGGCGCCCGCCGACACCGCGGCCCTCGTCGCGGCGGTCGCCACCGCCGAGGGCGTCGCGCGCGACGCCTTCACGCCCGAGTCGGTCGCCGCGCTCGACGCCGCGGTCGAGATCGCCGAGGTCGTCCTCGGGGCGCAGTCGCCCGCGCAGAGCGCCGTCGATGCGGCCCGCACGGGGCTCGAGTCCACCCTCGCCGGGCTCGTCGCCGTCGGGGAGGCTCCCGACCCCGTCGTCGCCCCGGCCGCCGTCGAACTCGTCGACGGCGACCCGATCGTGCTGCCCGCGACCGTCTCGGTGCGTTACCCGAACGGCACGACGGCGTCGCGCGCGGTGACGTGGAGCGGCGCCGAGACGATCGTCGGCGTCGGAGAGTTCACGCTCGCCGGCGTGACGGAGGACGGTCTCGCCGCGACCCTCGCGGTCACCGTGCTCGAGCGCAACCACGCGCTCGACCCCGGGTTCGAGGATGCCGCGTCGACCGCGTGGACCGTCGCCGGCACCGGCGGCACGATCGGTGCGAGCGACAACGCCGCCGCGGGCTCGCGCGCGCTCGTGCTCTGGTCCGACGCGGACTACGCCGGCTCGGCGACGCAGGTCGTCGCCGGGCTGCCGGCCGGAACCTACGTGCTGCGCAGCACCGTGCAGGGCGACGCCGAGCAGGCGGGCGACGAACTGCGCATCTCGGCGACGGTCTCACAGGCCGACGCCGCGTCGCTCACGGCGCGCGCCGCGACGCTCGAGCGTCAGGCCGCGAGCCTCCGCTCGGCCGCCGCACCGCTGGACGCCGCCGCCGCGAAGCTCGAGAAGCTCGGCCTGAAGGTGCTCGCGAAGCCGCTGCGCCTCGCCGCCGACCTGCTCGAGTCGCGCGCCGCGACGCTCGAAACCCAGGCTGCCGGGCTCCGCGCCGACGCGGCGGACGAGGTCGCGGTGGCACCGATCGCCCTCGACGGCTGGAACGAGTTCCGCACGGCCGAGACCGCGGGCTTCCGCGTCGACGCCGGCGACTCGGTCTCGATCGCGATCGAGTGGGACCTCACGGCCGGCGCCTGGGGCGCCGTCGACGAGGTGCGGCTGGTGCGCGTGGGCGACTGAGCCCGCTTCCGTCGCTGGTCGAGTAGCGACGAAGGAGCGTATCGAGACACTCGCGGGGCAGGTCCCCTGGTCTCGATACGCTCCGCTACTCGACCGGCGTGCAGTCGCTGGTCGAGTAGCGACGAAGGAGCGTATCGAGACAGTCGCGGGGCAGGTCGCCTGGTCTCGATACGCTCCGCTACTCGACCGCGTGCGGTCGCTGCTCGACCGGCGGTCCGGGCCGGCTCAGCGGCCGATGACGAGCAGCAGGCTCGTGTCGCCGCAGGCCTGCAGCGTCGTGGCGCCGTCGAGCACGACCGGGCCGGATGCCTCGTGCGCCCGGTCGCGCGCCGCGGCGAAGCCGTCGCGGCGCAGCAGGGCGCCGGTGGCGAGCCGGGCATCGGCGGAGGCAATGATGCGACCCGAGGCGTTCACGAGCGTCGCGGGCTGGCCGGACGCCTCCATGACGGGCAGCAGCACCCGCTCCAGCCGCTCGACGTAGAGGTCGGCGCCGACGACGGCGGCCATGATGCCCGCGAAGCGCACCGGGGTGGTGATCGTCACGGTGTAGTCGTCGGTGCAGAGGTAGTCGACGTAGGGCCCGGTGACGTGGCTGCGCCCTTCGCGCAGCGGCCCGCGCCACCACTCGAGCGCGGTGTGGTCGCGGAACGCGTCGGCCTCGGGGTCGGTCTCGACGGCGAGGCGCCGCAGCTCGCCGGAGCCGGCGGACTGCCACCAGGCGAGATGCCAGGGCCGGTCGGCCAGGAAGTGCGGCGCGGCGACGAGTCCGGCGCCGGTGACGAGCGAGTCGGGCTCCTGGAGCGCGGGCGCGACGAGGTCGTGGACGAGCGGATCGAGCTCGGCCGCGGTGGGCGGCAGATGCGCGTCGCCGAGGCGGGCGAGCGCGCCGCCGACGCGCTCGGCCCAGTCGTCGACGGCGGCGAACACCGGGTCGAGGACGGCCGCGATGCGCGTGGCGAGATCCCGTGCGGGCAGGTCGACGTCGACGTACATCCGCAGGCTCCTTCGAACGGTCAATCGGTGGGTGGGAGTGTGCCGCCCCCGGATGACGGCGATGTTTCGGTCCGGGCCGCCGCGTCGAGGCGGTGCTTCTCGTCGATGAGCCACTCGGTGGCGGATCGGATGTGCTCGACGGTGCGGTGCCGCGCCGCGTCGGCGTCGCCGGCCCGGATCGCGGCGATGACGCCTCGGCGCACCTCGTGGGCGCGGTCGCGGCGTGCGGGTTCGCGCAGGCTCAGCCAGAGCAGCGAACCGGTCTCGGCCTGGATGCGCAGCTCCTCGCGCACGAGCCGGGGCGATTGGCTGATCGCCGCGACCTCGAGCTGGAACCGGCCCACGGCGCGGCGGGCGCCGGCCGTCGTGGCACGGTCGGCGGTGCGGTCGATCTCCTCGAGGGCCGCGAGGTCGTCGTCGCTCGCCCGGTCGACGGCGACCTCGGCCGCGGTGCCGGCGATGGCGCTCGCGAAGAGGGAGCGGTCGCGCAGTTCGATGCGGCTCGTGCCCCGCAGCCGCTCGGCGAGCATCCGCGCCGAGGCATCCGTGTCGAAGGTGACGAACGAGCCGCCTTCGCGCCCGCGCTTCGTCTGCAGGAGACCCTGGTCGCGGAGCGATTCGAGCGCTTCGCGGGCGGTCACGACCGCGACGCCGAGCGAGCGTGCGAGCTGGGATTCGCTCGGCAGCCGTTCGCCGTCGTGCAGCACGCCCGTGACGATCGCGTCCGTGAGCCGGCGGGCGACGAGCTCGGCGCGGCCGACGCCGTCGAGCGGCGAGAAGACGACCGCGCGCGCGGTGTCGGCCCGTCCGGTCGTGTGCGGCATCGCTTCCTCCTGCATCCGTGACACGACCGTAACACCGACCCCCTTGCCGCAACCATCTGGCTCCATATGATTACCGGTACGCGACCGAGAGGATGCCCATGAGCGACGCCGTCCCGGCGATCCGGCTGCGCGGACTGACCAAGGACTTCGGGTCCGTCACCGCCGTCGACCACGTCGATCTCGAGATCGCCGCGGGGGAGTTCTTCTCCATGCTCGGGCCGTCCGGCTCCGGCAAGACGACCGTGCTGCGGCTCATCGCGGGCTTCGAGCAGCCGACCGAGGGCGTCGTCGAGCTCTTCGGCCGCGACGTCTCCGGCAAAGCCCCGTTCGACCGCGACGTCAACACCGTCTTCCAGGACTACGCGCTCTTCCCCCACCTCAGCGTGCTCGACAACGTCGGCTACGGGCTGCGCGTGCGCGGGGTGCGCAAGCGCGAACGCGACGAGCGCGCCCGTGCCGCCCTCGCCTCCGTGCGCCTCGACGGCCTGGCCGACCGCAAGCCCGCCCAGCTCTCGGGCGGGCAGCGTCAGCGCGTCGCGCTCGCCCGCGCGACCGTCGTGCAGCCCAAAGCGCTGCTCCTCGACGAACCGCTCGGCGCCCTCGACCTCAAGCTCCGCGAGCAGATGCAGGTCGAGCTCAAGCAGATCCAGCGGGACCTCGGCATCACGTTCATCTTCGTGACCCACGACCAGGAGGAGGCGCTCACGCTCTCCGACCGGGTCGCCGTCTTCCACGACGGCCGGATCGAGCAGCTCGGCACCCCGCAGGAGCTCTACGAGCAGCCCGCGACGAAGTTCGTCGCCGACTTCGTCGGCACGTCCAACCTCTTCGACGCCGAACGCTCGAGCGCGCTCCTCGGGCGCACCGGCGTCCACAGCATCCGCCCCGAGAAGCTCGTCGTCGCCCCGGCCGACGCGACCGCGCCGACCGGCGACGGGGAGCGGACGGCGGCCGGCACTGTCGTCGAGACGATCTACCTCGGCACCGGCAACCGCGTCGTCGTCGACCTCGACGGCGGCGCCCGCGTCAGCGTGCTCGAGCAGAACGACCGCCACCGCACCTTCGTCGACCGGCGCGGCGAACGCGTCCTGGTCGTCTGGCACGACGCCGACGTCGTCCCGCTGTCCAGCCCGTTGATCGAGTAGGCGCGCAGCGCCGTATCGAGATCCCGCACCTCGGCGCGCCCGGTCTCGATACGCGGCTTCGCCGCTACTCGACCCGCGAAAAGCGCACCACCCCCGGCACCGCCCACTGAGAGAAGGAGCAGCATCATGAAGCGCATCCATCGCACCGCGCGCCGCGGCGCGACGGTCGGACTCGCGATCGCCTCGATCGCCGTCCTGGCCGCCTGCGGCACCTCCGGCGGCGGCGGCACGGCCACCGACGAAGCCATGACCGAGCTCGGCGACACCGAAGGCACGGTCTCGCTCCTCGCCTGGCCGGGCTACGTCGAGGACGGCTCGAACGACCCCGAGGTCGACTGGGTCACGCCCTTCGAAGAGGCCACGGGCTGCGAGGTGACCTCGAAGGTCTACGGCACCTCCGACGAGGCGTTCAACCTCATGAAGTCCGGCGACTACGACGTCGTCGCCGCTTCCGGCGACGCGTCGCTCCGACTCGTCGCCGCGGGCGATGTCGCCCCCGTCAACACCGACCTGCTCGAGAACTACGACGGCATCTACGACTTCCTGAAGATGCAGCCGTGGAACTCGGTCGACGGCGTCTCGTACGGCATCCCCCACGGCTACGGTGCGAACCTGCTGCAGTACCGCACCGACCTCGTCACCCCGGCGCCCACGTCGTGGGACGTCGTCTTCGACGCCTCGGACGCTTACGCCGGCAAGGTGACCGCGTACGACTCGCCGATCTACATCGCCGACGCCGCCGTCTACCTCATGGCCCACGAGCCCGACCTCGGCATCGAGAACCCGTACGCGCTCGACCAGGAGCAGTTCGACGCCGCGGTGGAGCTGCTCAAGGCGCAGCGCGCGAACATCGGCGAGTACTGGAGCGACTACCTCAAGCAGGCCCAGGCGTTCACGACTGGCGACTCGGTCGTGGGCACGAGCTGGCAGGTCATCCAGAACTCCCTCGAGGCCGAGGGCGTGCCGACCGCGGTCGTGCTGCCCGACGAGGGCACCACGGGCTGGTCCGACACGTGGATGATCGCGTCGGAGGCGAAGAGCCCGAACTGCGCCTACGCGTGGCTGGACTACATCGCCAGCCCCGAGGCCAACGCGGCCGCGACCGGCTACTTCGGCGAGGCGCCCTCGAGCGACGCCGCGTGCGAGTTCCGCACCGACTGCGAGGCGTACCACGCGGGTGACGAGGAGTACGCGTCGCAGATCTGGTACTGGTCGACGCCCATCGCCGAGTGCCTCGACGGCCGCACCGACGTCGAGTGCGTCGACTACGCCGGCTGGACTGAGGCCTGGGCGGAGATCAAGGGCTAGCCGCATCCCCCACTCGCTGGTCGAGTAGTGCACCCCGTCCGTCGGTCGAGTAGCGCGAAGCGCGTATCGAGACCCCCGCAGGATGTCCCTTCCGGGCTCCGGCGGGCATCCTCACCGGGTCTCGATACGCTCCTTCGTCGCTACTCGACCTGCGGAACGAGCAAAGGAACCGCATGACCATCGCCGCACCGAGGCCGACGCTCGCGCGCCGCCTCTCCTCGACGCTGTCGACGCACCCGAGGGTGCGCCTCGCGCTGCTCATCACCGCGCCCGTCGCGTGGATGGCGATCGTCTACATCGTCGCCCTCGTGCTGCTGCTCGTGACGGCGTTCTGGTCGGTCGACAGCTTCACCGGGCAGATCACGACCGAGTTCACGTGGGACAACATCGTCGAGGTCGTGACCGGCGCGCTCTACCAGACGGTCACCCTGCGCACCGTCGGCGTCGCGCTGCTCGTGACGATCGTCGACGTCGTGATCGCGGTGCCGGTCGCGTTCTTCATGGCGAAGGTCGCGAGCGCCCGCTGGGAGCGCATCCTCATCGTCCTGGTGCTGCTGCCGCTCTGGGCGAGCTACCTCGTGAAGGCGTACGCCTGGCGGTCGGTGCTCTCGCAGGAGGGCATCCTGCAATGGCTGCTGACGCCGTTCGGCTTGGAGACCCCGGGCTACGGGCTCACCGCAGTCGTCATCACCCTCGCCTACCTCTGGCTGCCGTACGTGATCCTGCCGATCCACGCCGGATTCTCCCGCGTGCCCGACTCGATGCTCGAGGCCTCCGGCGACCTCGGCGCGAAGTCGTGGGCGACGCTGCGACTCGTCGTGCTGCCCCTCGTGTGGCCCTCGATCATCGCCGGCACGATCTTCAGCTTCTCGCTCTCGCTCGGCGACTACATCACGGTCAACATCGTCGGCGGCGCGAACCAGATGCTCGGCAACCTCGTCTACACGAACGTCGGCGCGGCGAACAACCTGCCGCTCGCGAGCGCGATCGCGCTCATCCCGATCGTCATCATCTTCGGCTACCTCGCCCTCGTGCGCCGCACGGGTGCGCTGAACAACCTCTAGGAGCAGGATGCGACTCTCGCGAACCACGCGCATCGCGCTCGGCGTCGTCACGGCGCTCGTGCTCGTCGTCGTGTACCTGCCGCTCGCCGTCGTGCTCGTCAACTCCTTCTCGACGTCGACGGCGCTCGCGTGGCCGCCGCCGGGCTTCACGCTCGAGTGGTGGGGGCGGGCGTTCCAGAGCGAAGGGGCGTTGGATGCCGTGCTCACGAGCGTCCTCGTCGCGATCGTCTCGACGGCGATCGCCCTCGTGCTCGGCACGCTCGTCTCGTTCGCCCTGCAGCGTTTCGCGTTCTTCGGGCGGGATGCGATCTCGCTCCTGTTCATCCTGCCCATCGCCTTGCCCGGCATCGTCACGGGCATCGCGCTCAACAACTTCTTCCGCACGATCATGGGGGTGCCGCTCTCGATCTGGACCGTCGTCATCGCCCACGCGACCTTCTGCATCGTGACGGTCTTCAACAACGTCATCGCGCGACTGCGCCGCCAGGGGACCTCGCTCGAAGAGGCCTCCGCGGATCTCGGTGCGGGCGTGTGGACGACCTTCCGGCTCGTGACGTTCCCGCAGTTGCGCGGTGCGCTGCTCGCCGGCGCCCTGCTGGCCTTCGCCCTGTCGTTCGACGAGATCATCGTGACGACGTTCACCGCGGGCTCCGGCGTGACGACGCTGCCGATCTACATCCTGAACAACATGTTCCGGCCGAACCAGGCGCCGGTCGTCTCGGTGATCGCGGTCGTGCTCGTGCTCGTGTCGATCATCCCGATCGCGATCGCGCAGAAGCTCGGCGGCGACACGAAACCCGGCCGATGACGGCGGTCGCCCAGGCCGATCAGCGCTCGTCCATGTCGCCCGTGGCCACCGGGCCGGCGGGGGCGTAGCGGAGCAGCACGGCGACCTCGCCCGCCTCGGGCGGACCGAGCGGCCGGAGCGTCGTCGGGGCGGAGCCCTCGGGGAAGACCCGTTTGCCCTGGCCGAGCACGAGCGGGTACACCCAGAGCTTCAGCTCGTCGAAGAGTCCCGCGTCGAAGAGCGAGTGCACGAAGTCGAGGCTGCCGATGACGTGCACCTCCTCGTGCCGCTCGCGGAGGGCGGCGACCTCGGCTGCGAGGTCGGGGCCGAGCTGCGTCGTGCCGGCCCACTCGAGAACGGGCGTCCCCCGCGAGGCGACGTATTTCGGGATGCGGTTGAAGAGGTCGGCGATCTCGAAGTCCTGGCCCGCGTGCTGCGGCCAGTACGCGGCGAAGATGTCGTAGGTCTTCCGGCCGAGCAGCAGCGCGTCCATGCGCTCCATGCCCTCGCCGACCTGGCGGCCGACGGCCTCGTCGAAGAGCGGCGCCTGCCACCCGCCGAACGGGAAGCCGCCCTCGGGGTCCTCCTCCGGCCCGCCGGGGGCCTGCGACACCCCGTCGAGCGTGGTGAACAAGTCGATCACGATGCGTCCGGTCATCCTCGGCCCCTCCGTCGTCGGCGTTCGCACGCTACCCGGAGCCCGCGCTTCCCGGAACCCCTCCAGCCGGGCGGCGTACACTCGCCCTCGTGCATCCGTTCACGACGCCCCTCGGGCGTGAGGAGGTCGCCGGCGCGCAGCGCGCCGGCACCAGAGTCCGCTGACCCCGCGGGCGGCCGATCCGGCTCCGCCCGCCCCTCCGGCGCGCCGTCGCGCTCGCCGGGATGCCTCGGCCGCGGCCCGCCGCACGGGCATCCGTCAACGCTCATCGACCTTCGCGCAGCGGCGCCGCCGCGCGCACCCGAAACGGAGAGAACTCCATGCTTCCCCTCACCGAGGCGCAGATCCGCGCCTCCTTCGTCAACGCCTCCAAGCGCGAGCGCGACCAGCTCGTGCTCCCCGCCGACTTCGGCGACCTCGACTGGGACCGGCGCGACTTCCTCGGCTGGCGCGACCGCAAGCAGCCCCAGGTCGGCTACGTCGTCGTCGAGCTCGACGGCGCACTCGTCGGCGTGCTGCTGCGCCAGACCGAGGCGCGCTCGCGCACCCGCCCGCAGTGCTCGTGGTGCGAGGACGTGCACCTGCCCAACGACGTCGTGTTCTACGGCGCTAAGCGCGCCGGCGCGGCCGGACGCAAGGGCGACACCATCGGCACCCTCGTGTGCGCCGACTTCGAGTGCTCGGCGAATGCGCGCAAGCGACCGCCGACGGCCTACATCGGCTTCGACGTCGAGGCGGCCCGCCTGCGCCGCATCGAGGCGCTCGCGGAGCACGTGCGGGCCTTCGTCGCGGACGTCGTCGGGGCCGAGTGAGCGTGGGGGGACCGGATGCCCGCATCCGGTCCCACCCGCCGGTCGAAGCGGATGCCGTCCCGGCCGGCGATCTGGCGAGCGGGGCGCCCGCCGGTCGGAGTAGCCTCAGAGCATCCGCGACCTGGGGGAGGTCGCCGGAAGGGGGAACCATGTCAGGTCCGCGTCCCGTCGGGGTCACGCTCGTCGCCGTCATCGCCTGGATCTCGGGCGCGCTGCAGATCGTGTCGGGGGTGTTCCAGCTCATCCCGGGCGGCGTGAGCATCTGGGGCGCGCTGTGGTCGATCCTGCTCGGCTTCATCACCATCGTCGTGAGCATCGGGCTGCTGCGCGGCGATCCCAGCGCCCGGACCATCGTGACGATCGTGTTCGTGCTGAACATCATCACGTCGGTGTTCCTGATCTTCGCCGGGTACTTCTGGACCGGCATCTGGTCGGCGGTGCTGCCGATCATCGGCATCGTGCTGCTCTTCACGAAGCGCGCGAACCGCTTCTTCGACTGATCCGCTCGCTCCGCCCCGTGCAGCCGGGGCGGGTTTCGTCGTGCCATCCGGGCCGCGTCCGTTGACGCGGCCCCGGCGCGGATCGACGATGGGTCATGGCGACGTCGCCGATCAGCCTGGAGCGCCCCGACGGCAAGGGGCTCGCGGCTGGAACCCTCGGGTTGTGGGGCTCCACGGTGATCGGACTCGCGTCCACCGCCCCCGTGTACTCGCTGGTCGCGACGCTCGGATTCGTCGTGCTCGCCGTGGGCGCACAGGCGCCGATCGCCTTCGTGGTCGCGTTCGTGCCGATGCTCTGCATCGCGTTCGCCTACCGGGAGCTCAACACCGAGATCCCCGACTGCGGCACGACCTTCACCTGGGCGACGAAGGCGTTCGGCCCGTGGGTCGGCTGGCTCGGCGGGTGGGGTGTGGCCGTGGCCGGCATGGTCGTGCTTGCCAATCTCGCGCAGGTCGCCGGCATCTACTTCTGGTCGTTCTTCGGCGACGGCTCGCTCGCCGAGAACGTGCCGCTCGTCACCGCGACCGGTGTCGTGTTCATCGCGGCGATGACGTGGGTGAGCTGGCGGGGCGTCGAGATCGGCGAACGGCTTCAGAACATCCTGCTCGGGTTCCAGTACCTCGCCCTCGTGGTCTTCGCGGTCGCGGCGCTCTGGCAGTTCTTCGCGGGCACGGCTCCCGACCCGACGCCGTTCGACTGGGCGTGGTTCAACCCCTTCGCGTTCACCGACTGGAGCGGCTTCACCGAGGCGATCCTGCTCGCGATCTTCATCTACTGGGGCTGGGACACGTGCCTCTCGCTCAACGAGGAGACGAAGGACCCCCGCCGCATCCCGGGGCGCGCGGCGCTGCTCACGACGCTCATCCTGCTCGGCACGTACGTCGGCGTGACGGTCGCCGCGATGATGTACGCCGGCCTCGGCTCGACCGGAACGGGCCTCGGCAACGAGGCCAACGCCGAGGACGTGTTCATCTCCATCCAGGACGGACTGCTCGGCCCGTTCGGCTGGATCCTCGTGCTCGCGGTGCTCGTCTCCGCGGTGTCGTCGACGCAGACGACGATCCTGCCGACGGCCCGCGGCACCCTCGCGATGGCCGCATACCGGGCGCTGCCGCGCCGGTTCCTCCGCGTGCATCCGACCTACAAGACCCCGTCGTTCTCGACGCTCGTGATGGGCGTGGTCGCGAGCGTCTACTACATCGGGATGACGTTCGTGAGCGACAACATCCTGCAGGACTCGATCCTCTCCCTCGGCCTCGCGATCGCGTTCTACTACGCCATCACCGGGTACGCGTGCGTCTGGTACTTCCGCCGCGAGCTCTTCCGTTCGAGCCGCGACTTCGTCTTCAAGGGCCTGCTGCCGCTGCTCGGCGCGCTCATGCTCACCTCCGCGTTCGTGCAGTCGGCGATCGACATGTACTCCGTCGAGTACGGGTACTCGGTGCTGCTCGGCATCGGCGGCACGTTCGTCGTCGGCATCGGCGCCCTTGCGCTCGGCGTCGTGCTCATGCTCCTGTGGTTCCTGTTCCCCGGCTCGAAGCCGTTCTTCCGCGGCGAGAGCCTCAACCGAGAGACCCCGGTGCTCGTCCCGGACGAACCGGCCGACTACGGCCGCTCCGTCGACGGCGGGCTCACCTGAACGACCCGAACGGAGCATCCATGCGCATCCTCATCGTCGGCGCGGGCGGGGTCGGCTCGGCCGCGGTCCGCATCGCCGCCCGCCGCGACTTCTTCGACCTGCTCGTGGTCGCGGACTCCGACCCCGCCCGCCCGGAGGCGCTCGTCGCGGAGGTCGGCGACGACCGGCTCGTCGCCGCCCGGGTGGATGCCTCGGATGCCGCCTCCGTCGCCGCGCTCATCCGCGAGCACGCCGTCACCCACGTGCTCAACGCCGTCGACCCCCGCTTCGTCATGCCCGTGTTCGAGGGCTGCTTCGACGCCGGCGCGACGTACCTCGACATGGCGATGAGCCTCTCCACGCCGCATCCGGAGCGCCCGCACGAGCTGCCCGGCGTGAAGCTCGGCGATGCGCAGTTCGCGAAGGCGGGCGAGTGGGAGACGGCCGGGCGGCTCGCGCTCGTCGGCATCGGCGTCGAGCCGGGGCTCTCCGACGTGTTCGCCCGCTACGCCGAGGACGAGCTGTTCTCGGAGATCGACGTGCTCGGCGTCCGCGACGGTGCGAACCTCGTCGTCGACGGCTACGACTTCGCGCCGTCGTTCTCGATCTGGACGACCATCGAGGAGTGCCTGAACCCGCCGATCGTCTACGAGGCCGACCGCGGGTGGTACACGACGGCGCCCTTCTCGGAGCCGGAGGTGTTCGACTTCCCCGAGGGCATCGGGCCCGTCGAGTGCGTCAACGTCGAGCACGAGGAGGTGCTCCTCATGCCGCGCTGGACGGCGGCGAAGCGCGTCGACTTCAAGTACGGGCTGGGCGCCGAGTTCATCCAGGTGCTCGAGGTGCTGCACAAGATCGGCCTCGACCGCACCGACCCCGTGCGGGTGCGCGGCGTCGACGTCTCGCCGCGCGACGTCGTGGCCGCGGCACTGCCCGACCCCGCGACGCTCGGCGACCGGATGCACGGCAAGACGTGCGCCGGCGTGTGGGTGCGGGGCACCGGCGTCGACGGCGCACCGCGTTCGACGTACCTGTACCACGTGGTCGACAACGCCGACTCGATGGCCGAGTACGGCTCGCAGGCCGTCGTCTGGCAGACCGCGATCAACCCCGTCGTCGCCCTCGAACTGCTCGCGCGCGGCACCTGGGAGGGCGTCGGCGTGCTCGGACCGGAGGCCTTCGACGCTCGACCCTTCCTCGAACTGCTCGCCGCCCCCGCGCCCCAGGGCTACGGGTCGCCGTGGGGGATGCGGGAACTGCCGATCGAGTGAGGGCCGCGGAGGTTCAGGCGGCCGGGCGCTCCCGCTCGAGCAGGCGCTCCTTGATGGGCAGGCCGTAGCGGAACCCGCCGAGGCCGCCGTCGGTGCGCACCACGCGATGGCACGGCACGAAGAGGGCGGCCGCGTTGAGCGCGCATGCCCCCGCGGCGGCCCGCACCGCGGCCGGGCGGCCGGAGCGCACCGCGTACTCGGCGTACGTCACGCGCTCGCCGGGTTCGACCTCGCGCAGCGCGTCCCACGCGTGCATCCGGAACTCGCCCGATCGCTGGCGCACCGGCACGCGGCCGGGGGCGTCGAGGTCGCCCGCGTAGTAGGCGTCGACGGCGCCGAGCGCGGCGGCGAGGGCGCCGTCCGCGCCGGGCGCGTCGAGCTCGTCGCGCACGTCCGCGAGATCGGGGCGGATGCTCGGATGCACGAGCGCGACCAGCGAGGCGACGTCGGCCGTCCAGCCGGACGCGAGCACCGCATCCTCGTCGGCGACGACCGTGAAGGGGCCGTCGGGGGTCTCGATCGTGGCGGTGGAGATGGTGGCCGTGGCGACGCTCATCGTGCGTCCTCCGTTCGGGATGCGGTGGTCGGGGTCGGGAGCGCGGCCTGCCAGAGGTGCATGGTCGCGTAGGAGCGCCAGGGCGCCCAGGATGCCGCGCGGGCGGCGAGCTCGCGATGCGCGGCCGCCTTCGGCACGTCGGGGTCGAGCGCGCCCGTGGCCTTCGCCCCCGCGACGAGCGCGACGTCGCCGTCGAGCCACGCGTCGGGGTCGCCGAGCACGCGGAGCGCGAGGTAGGCGGCCGTCCAGGGGCCGATGCCGGGGCGGGCGACGAGGTCGGCGCGGAGGGTCTCGGGATCGGCTCCGACGTCGACCCGGAGGCCGCCGTCGGCGAGAGCACCGGCCGCGTTCCGGACGGCGACGATGTTGCGCCGCGGCAGGCGCAGCGGGCGGTCGGGATCGAGCGGCCCCTCGGCGGGCGGCTCCGGGATCGCGGCGACGAGCTGGGAGGGCGTCGGGAAGAGCCGGGTCAGGCCCGGGATGCCCGAGGCGTACGGCGTGCCCGCGACCGCGGCGAGGCGACCGAGGTGGGAGCGGGCCGCTGCGACGGAGATCTGCTGGCCGACGAGGGCGCGGATCACCAGTTCGTGCGGGTCGACGGCGCCGGGGACCCGGATGCCGGGGGCCGCCGCGACGAGCGGGGCGAGCGCAGGGTCGGCCGCGAGGGCCGCGTCGATCGCGGCCGGGTCGGCGTCGAGGTCGAGGAGCCGTCGGATGCGGGCGACCGCCGTGCCGACGTCGGCGAGCGAGGCGAGTTCGAGCCGCGCCCGCACGCGCCAGTCGGCCGTGCCGCGGCGTTCGGCCGTCAGTTCGACCGCGCCCGGACCGTGCGGGAGGGTGAGCGTGCGGGCGTAGCGGAGGCGGTCGGGCCGCGTCGTGCCGCTGGGCTCGGCGTCGGCGGACTCGACGCCCGGCAGTGCGCGCACCGCGAGGAAGCGGAAGACGCCCGGCGCGTCGAACGGCTGCCGGACCGGCAGGTCGAGGTCGAGGCGGACGGGGGCGCCGGTGTCGGCGCCGGTCGCGGAGGCCGCGGAGACGGCCGTGTCCGCGGCGTCGGCGCGGTGCGGATGCCGGCTGCGCGCGCGGTCGCGGAGGTCCCCCGGCCGCACCGCGAACACCTCGAGGACCGTCTCGTTGAACTGCCGGATCGAGCCGAACCCGGCGGCGAAGGCGACCTCAGCGATCGGCAGGTCGGTGCCGACGAGCAGCGAGCGCGCGGTCTGGGCGCGGCGGGCGCGGGCGAGCGCGAGGGGGCCGGCGCCCAGTTCGGTCGTCAGCAGCCGCTGCACGTGGCGGGACGTGTAGCCGAGGCGGTCGGCGAGCCCGTCGACCCCGTCGCGGTCGACGACGCCGTCGGCGATGAGGCGCATCGCGCGGCCGGTGAGGTCGCGGCGCAGGTCCCAGGCGGGTGTGCCCGGCGTCGCCTCGGGGAGGCAGCGCTTGCACGCACGGAACCCGGCCTCGTGCGCCGCGGCCGACGTCACGTAGAAGGTGACGTGCTCCGCCTTGGGCGTGCGCGCGGGGCAGGACGGCCGGCAGTAGATGCCGGTCGAGTGCACTGCCGTGAAGAACTGCCCGTCGAAACGGGTGTCGCGCGCGTCGATCGCGCGGTAGCGCTCGTCGAAGCCGGGGTCGCCGAGGGACCAGCCCGGATGGGTGCCGGTCGGCCCGGCGGCGCCCGGGCGCGCACGTCGCGCACGGCCCGGACGGGGCACGGCTGCGGTCTCGGTGCTGCTCATGGATCCCATTCCACTCGGGATCCCAGCCTACGTCTGGCGGAAATCGGACACGACCGTGCGGTGCCGATCGCCCTTTCGCGAGTGGGTAGGTCCTGCGGGTTGCACTGGGTGCGCACCCGCAGGACCTACCCACTCGCGGAGAGCAGACGGCGACGGGCCGCCCCGTGCGAGGCGGCCCGTCGTGGGGCGAACCGGATGACGTCAGGCGCGGCCGCGCGGGTCGCGCCGGTCGTGGGCATCGCGGCCGTGGTGCGGGCCGCCGTGACGGGCGTCGTCGTGGACGTGCACGTGGACGTGGACGTCGGAACGACCGGGGCCGAACCCGGGACGGGGGCCGAAGCCCTCGCGCGGGTCGAATCCGCGGCGCGGGCGACCGCGGCCGTCGCGCGGGCCGAAGCCGTCGCGCGGGCCGAAGCCCGGTGCGCCGGACTCGGGCGCGATCCAGCGCTCGTCGGGGCCGAATCCGTCGCGAGTGCCGAAGCCCTCGCGGCCGAATCCACGGTGGCCGTGGCCCTGGCCGTGGCCGCGTTCGTGGCTCCGGCCGAAGCCGAAGCGGCGGCCGCCGCGCTTGCCGCGGGCCGGACGCTGGGACTCGTCCCAGCCGAGCTCGCGGGCGATGGCTTCGAGGCTCGCGAGCGTGGTCGCGAAGTCCTCGGGGGAGACGGCGCCGGCGACCTTCGCACGGAGGCCGGAGACCTTGCCGTGCAGGTGGTCGCGGGCCTCGCGGCCGGCATCGGTGAGGGCGAGCGGCTCGCCGGCGATCCAGCCGCGGTCGACGAGGTCGTCGACGAGGTCCGGATGCTTGGCGAGACGGGCCGCAAGGCGCTCGTCGTCGGCGTGGCCGTCGATGAGCTCGAGCAGCCGCCAATCGCGGCGGGTGAGGCCCTCGGCCTCGAAGAGCTCGGCCATCTGCTCGGAGAGGCGGCGGTCGACGACCTTGAGCCAGAAGCCGAGCGGGCGGCGGTCGGTCGGGATGCGACCGGCCTCGGGCGCCTCGGCCGTGTCGGCGGCGGGCGTCTCGTCGGGCTGGGGTTCGGGGATCTGCTGATCGGTGGTCATGGTGGTGTTCCTTCCTCGGTGCGCCCGTGGGCGCCCGGCGCGCGTTGCGCGTGTTCTCGATGGATGCCGGATGCGGCGGATCAGCCGTTCGGCATTGCATGTCATGCGACATGTATATGTATGGTGACATGTATGACCGAGGATCGTCAAGACGGACCCAGCGAACACTCGGCTTCGGACCCGGCCGCCGAGATCGAGGCGGCGCTCGGCGCCCTCCGCGGCCGCGGACCCGGCGGCCCGGGCGGCGGGCCGCGCGGGCCGCCGGGTCCTGATCC
>NZ_WSTA01000051.1 GCF_009789225.1 Agromyces seonyuensis
TGGAGAAGGCCATCGAGGGCATCTCCGACATGGCCGACTCGCTGCGCAAGATGCAGCAGGCCATCAAGGACACCGACTCGGCGCTCGCCGGCAACTGACCGACGAACCGTCTCGCGGGGCGCCTCCGATGACGGAGGGGCCCCGCCGGTGTTTCACGGCCATGCGTCGGGCGCCGGTGCGGCACCCTGCGACTTGTCCGGAAGGACGCAGATGCGCATCCTGACCCGTCACCGCTTGCGCCGGCGTCTCCACGCCCCGGCGGGCGATCCCCTCATCGCTCTCGATGAGGCCACGGCGGCCGCGCAGTTCGTCGCGGTGCCCGAGTCCGGCGGTGCCGGCGTCCCCGACGGGCGTCCCGCACGCGGCGAGCGCGCGTAGCGTGGAGGCCATGCCCCGGGAGTTCACCAGGTACGCGCTGATCGCGGCCGGGTTCGCGATCGGGCTGCAGGTCGCCCTCGTGATCGCGGGGTTCGGCTTCGTCTACCTGCTCACGGGCATCCAGCCGATCGGCGACCCCGAGGCGGGCGTGGTCGTCGGGCCGATGGCGGTCGGCGTCTCGACCCTGGCGTTCGGCGCGGTGCTGCTCGCGATCGCGCTGAGCCCCCCGGAACGCCAGCGCGTCCGGATCTGGGCCGGGCTCATCGCCGGGGTCGTCGCGTGGGCGGGCTACGTGATCGCGGGCACGATCGGCCTCGGGGCCGTGCACGGGGAGCTCGGCACGGCGGCGGCCGCGATGCTCGGGGGCGGCTTCGCCTGGATCGTGCTCGTCGCCGGCTGCCTCGTGGGCACGACGTACACGTGGGTGCTCGCCTCGCGTCGCGAAGGCCGCGGTCGGCCGCGCTGGCCGTGGGAGGACGACGCCGACGAGTGAGGCGGCTCAGCGCGCTTCGTCGACGTAGGCCGTGCCGCCGATCCGGATGCCGGCCGCACCGGCCGTGAGCTCGGCCACGCGTGCGGCGAACGCGTCGAGGTCCTCGGGCGGGACCCCGACGTCGATGCGCATGTCCTCGCCGTAGACGACGTCGAGCGGTGGATGTCCGAGGCGCCGTAGCTCCGCGTCGAGCGACGGCCCGCGGTCGTAGTCGGCGGTGAGCGAGACGAGGGTGCGCAGCCCCCGGCGGACGCGCGTCGCGGCCCGCGCGGACTCCTGCACGGAGGCGGTGTAGGCGCGCACGAGCCCGCCGGTGCCGAGCAGGACGCCGCCGAAGTAGCGGGTGACCACCGCGACGACGTCGGAGAGGCCTTCGCCCCTCAGCGCCTCGAGCATCGGCAGGCCGGCGGTACCGCTCGGCTCCCCGTCGTCGCTCGAGCGCGCGAGCTCGCCGCGCGGTCCGATGAGGAACGCCGTGCAGTGGTGGCGGGCGCGGGGCTCGGCGGCGCGCACGCCGGCGATGACGGCGCGCGCCGCATCCTCGTGCTCGACGCGTTCGAGGACGCAGATGAAGCGCGAGCGCTCGATCTCGAGCTCGGTCTCCACGCGGGCGGCGATCGTCGTGTACCCGGCGCCGGTCGCATCCATCCCGCCATTCTCCCGCGGTTCCGGGCCGCGACCCGGCGGGGCCGGTAGCCTGCTCCCGATGGAGGGCTCGATCGAAGCCCGCGTGAGCCGCGAGACGGATCTGTGGCTCGCGTGGCTGCCGCGCTGGCGGCCCGGCACGCACCGCGGCCGGCCGCGGCTCTGCCGACGCTGCTTCGGCTCGCCGATCCTCTCGGCAGCGGGTCTGGACGACGCGCCGCACCCCGTGCAGCACGGGTTCTCGATGCGCATGAAGGGCGTCATCGACCTCGCCGTCGACGACTACACCGAGCGCAACCTGCCGCTGCTCGCCCGCGAGATCCGCCTCGCCGAGGCCCGCAAGTCGAAGCGGCCGTACCGGCCGGGGGAGGGGCTCGACCCCGAGTACCGCGGACTCGACCTCGATCCCGAGGAGACGCCGGGACAGCCGTTCCTGTTCACCCTCGGCGGGCTCGAGCAGGAGGCGGCGGCCGAGGTCGCCGACGCGCCCCCGCGGCCGTTCACCGAGGAGGAGAAGGCCGCGCTGCGCGAGGAGGTGCGCTTGGCCGACGAGTTCGCCAAGCAGCTCGGCCGCCGGGTCTGCGTCGAGCTCTCCCGGCACCGGGACCGCATCGCCGGCGCCGTCGCCCGCGTCGTCGAGCCGCAGATCGCCGAACTCCTCGCCGACCTCGACCGGGAGCTCGACTCGCCCGCCTGGCCCGGCGCCTGAGCGCCCGGGAATGCGCGGGCCGGTTCCTGCGTTGCAATCCGAGGATGACCGGGGCCCGGGTCATCCGCGGATCGACGCCGCTTCGCTGTGAAGCCGCCGGGCAGATCCCGCGGCCATTTGCGCCCTGTATTACGCCCGACTACCATTGACGGGGAATGCGCGTCGTCGCACACCTCTGCCATGTCCGCGAACGGGCCCGCCCGATCGCCCCAAGCCAGAGGAGGCGGCCCGTCGCAGGGAACCGGTCGGCAACACGAAGACCGGGCTATCCCCCACGGCATACCCGCCAGCAAACAGGCCCCGCGATTCCGCGGCGGCCGGCGGGTGCGATGCATGACCATCACCGCTGTCACCGTGCAGCACAAACTCAGGAGAAGAAGTGCCAACTATTCAGCAGTTGGTCCGCAAGGGTCGTTCGCCCAAGGTCACCAAGACCAAGGCTCCCGCCCTGAAGGCCAATCCCCAGCAGCGCGGCGTGTGCACGCGCGTCTACACCACCACCCCGAAGAAGCCGAACTCCGCGCTCCGCAAGGTCGCCCGTGTGAAGCTCTCCAACGGCACCGAGGTCACGGCCTACATCCCCGGTGAGGGCCACAACCTGCAGGAGCACTCGATGGTGCTGGTGCGCGGCGGTCGTGTGAAGGACCTCCCGGGTGTCCGTTACAAGATCATCCGCGGCGCGCTCGACACGCAGGCCGTCAAGAACCGCAAGCAGGCCCGTAGCCGCTACGGCGCGAAGATGGAGAAGAAGTAATGCCTCGCAAGGGTCCCGCTCCGAAGCGCCCCGTCGTCGCCGACCCGGTGTACGGCTCGCCGGTCGTCAGCCAGCTCGTCAACAAGATCCTCATCGACGGCAAGAAGGACCTCGCCCAGCGCATCGTGTACGACGCGCTCGAGGCCGTCGCCGCGAAGTCGGGTCAGGACGCCGTCGCCACGCTCAAGAAGGCGCTCGACAACGTCCGCCCCACCCTCGAGGTGCGCTCGCGCCGCGTCGGCGGTTCGACCTACCAGGTCCCCGTCGAGGTCAAGCCGCACCGCGCCAACACGCTCGCCCTCCGCTGGCTCACGAGCTACGCCAAGGCGCGTCGCGAGAAGACCATGACCGAGCGTCTCACCAACGAGATCCTCGACGCCTCCAACGGCCTCGGCGCCGCGGTGAAGCGCCGTGAGGACACGCACAAGATGGCCGAGTCGAACCGGGCCTTCGCGCACTACCGCTGGTAACCCCTTCGGCGGTCGGGGCGGGTCCGCGACCCGCAGGCCCGCTCCGACCGCCGTCTCAACCGCATCACCCCATCCGGAGGAACCCCCGTGGCACAAGACGTGCTCTCAGACCTGAGCAAGGTCCGCAACATCGGCATCATGGCCCACATCGATGCCGGCAAGACCACCACGACCGAGCGCATCCTGTTCTACACGGGCGTGAACCACAAGATCGGCGAGACCCACGACGGCGCCTCGACGACCGACTGGATGGAGCAGGAGAAGGAGCGCGGCATCACGATCACGTCGGCCGCCGTGACCTGCTTCTGGGCCCCGACCTACGGCGCGAACAACAACGCGAACCGCAACCAGATCAACATCATCGACACCCCCGGCCACGTCGACTTCACGGTCGAGGTCGAGCGTTCGCTCCGCGTCCTCGACGGCGCGGTCGCCGTCTTCGACGGCAAGGAGGGCGTCGAGCCCCAGTCCGAGACCGTCTGGCGTCAGGCCGACAAGTACGACGTCCCCCGCATCTGCTTCGTCAACAAGATGGACAAGCTCGGCGCGGACTTCTACTTCACGGTCGACACGATCGTCTCGCGCCTCGGCGCGAAGCCGCTCGTGCTGCAGCTCCCCATCGGCTCCGAGTCCGACTTCACCGGTGTGGTCGACCTCATCGAGATGCGCGCACTCGTGTGGCCCGGCGACGCCAAGGGCGACGTGACCATGGGCGCCAAGTACGAGGTCCAGGAGATCCCCGCGGACCTCCAGGAGAAGGCCGAGGAGTACCGCCAGGCGCTCCTCGAGACCGTCGCCGAGACCGACGACGCGCTGCTCGAGAAGTTCTTCGGCGGCGAGGAGCTCACCGTCGCCGAGATCAAGGGCGCGATCCGCAAGCTCACGATCAACTCCGAGATCTACCCGGTGCTCTGCGGCTCGGCCTTCAAGAACCGCGGCGTCCAGCCGATGCTCGACGCGGTCGTCGACTACCTGCCGTCGCCGCTCGACGTGCCGGCCGTCGAGGGCACCGACCCCCGCGACGAGGAGAAGATCCTCGTCCGCAAGGCCGACGCGGCCGACCCGTTCGCCGCGCTCGCCTTCAAGGTCGCCGTGCACCCGTTCTTCGGTCGCCTCACCTACGTGCGCGTCTACTCGGGCCACCTCGACTCCGGCGCCGCGGTCATCAACTCGACCAAGGGCAAGAAGGAGCGCATCGGGAAGATCTTCCAGATGCACGCCAACAAGGAGATCCCGGTCGACTCGGTCACCGCGGGCAACATCTACGCCGTGATCGGCCTCAAGGACACGACCACCGGCGACACGCTGTGCGACCCGGACAACCAGGTCGTCCTCGAGTCGATGACCTTCCCCGAGCCCGTCATCGAGGTCGCCATCGAGCCGAAGACCAAGGCCGACCAGGAGAAGCTGGGCACCGCGATCCAGAAGCTCGCCGAGGAAGACCCGACGTTCCGCACCGAGCTCAACCCCGAGACCGGCCAGACGGTCATCAAGGGCATGGGCGAGCTCCACCTCGACATCCTCGTCGACCGCATGAAGCGCGAGTTCAAGGTCGAGGCCAACGTCGGCAAGCCGCAGGTCGCGTACCGCGAGACCATCAAGCGCGCCGTCGAGAAGCACGACTACACGCACAAGAAGCAGACCGGTGGTTCCGGCCAGTTCGCGAAGATCCAGTTCGCGCTGGAGCCGCTCGAGGTCACGGCCGACAAGACGTACGAGTTCGAGAACAAGGTCACCGGTGGCCGCGTTCCGCGCGAGTACATCCCCTCGGTCGACGCCGGTTTCCAGGACGCCATGCAGTACGGCATCCTCGCCGGCTACCCGCTCGTCGGCGTCAAGGGCATCCTGCTCGATGGCGCCGCGCACGACGTCGACTCCTCGGAGATGGCGTTCAAGATCGCCGGTTCGATGGGCTTCAAGGAAGCCGCTCGGAAGGCGAACCCGGTTCTGCTCGAGCCGCTCATGGCCGTCGAGGTCCGCACCCCTGAGGAGTACATGGGTGACGTCATCGGCGACCTGAACTCGCGTCGCGGGCAGATCCAGTCGATGGAGGACGCGGCCGGCGTCAAGGTCATCCGCGCCAACGTCCCGCTCTCGGAGATGTTCGGATACATCGGCGACCTGCGGTCCAAGACCTCGGGCCGTGCCGTGTACTCGATGGAGTTCGAGAGCTACGCGGAGGTCCCGAAGGCTGTCGCCGACGAGATCATCCAGAAGAACAAGGGCGAATAAGCCCCTGTGAGTGCGGACCCAGACGGGTCGCGTAACATATCAACAAACCCTGCTCACCCACCGGCCGCAATCCAGCGCTCGGTGCGGTGGCACGAGTCCTGAGGAGGACCCACAGTGGCTAAGGCCAAGTTCGAGCGGACCAAGCCGCACGTCAACATCGGTACGATCGGTCACGTCGACCACGGCAAGACGACGCTCACCGCCGCCATCTCGAAGGTGCTCGCCGACAAGTACCCGTCGGCCACCAACGTGCAGCGCGACTTCGCGTCGATCGACTCGGCTCCCGAGGAGCGCCAGCGCGGCATCACGATCAACATCTCGCACGTCGAGTACGAGACGCCGAAGCGCCACTACGCGCACGTCGACGCCCCGGGTCACGCCGACTACATCAAGAACATGATCACCGGTGCGGCTCAGATGGACGGCGCGATCCTCGTGGTCGCCGCCACCGACGGCCCCATGGCGCAGACGCGCGAGCACGTCCTGCTCGCCAAGCAGGTCGGCGTGCCCTACCTGCTCGTCGCGCTCAACAAGGCCGACATGGTCGACGACGAGGAGATCCTGGAGCTCGTCGAGCTCGAGGTCTCCGAGCTGCTCGCCAGCCAGGGCTTCGCCGAGGACGCCCCCGTCGTCCGCGTTTCCGGTCTCAAGGCGCTCGAGGGCGACGAGAAGTGGACGCAGTCCATCCTCGACCTCATGGAGGCCGTCGACAGCAACATCCCCGACCCGGTGCGTGACAAGGACAAGCCGTTCCTCATGCCCATCGAGGACGTCTTCACCATCACCGGCCGTGGCACGGTCGTCACGGGTCGCGCCGAGCGCGGCACGCTGAAGATCAACTCCGAGGTCGAGATCGTCGGCATCCGCCCGACGCAGAAGACCACGGTCACGGGCATCGAGATGTTCCACAAGCAGCTCGACGAGGCCTGGGCCGGCGAGAACTGCGGTCTCCTCCTCCGCGGCACCAAGCGCGAGGACGTCGAGCGCGGCCAGGTCGTCGTGCAGCCGGGTTCGGTCACCCCCCACACCAACTTCGAGGGCACTGCCTACATCCTCTCGAAGGACGAGGGCGGCCGTCACAACCCGTTCTACGCGAACTACCGTCCGCAGTTCTACTTCCGCACCACGGACGTCACCGGCGTCATCACGCTGCCCGAGGGCACCGAGATGGTCATGCCCGGCGACACCACCGACATGACGGTCGAGCTCATCCAGCCGATCGCCATGGAGGAGGGCCTCGGCTTCGCCATCCGCGAGGGTGGTCGCACGGTCGGTGCCGGTACGGTCACCAGCATCATCAAGTAAGTCCGCTTACTGATCTGCGAGAGCGGGGTCGGGCCTTCGGGTCCGGCCCCGCTTTCGTGCGCGCGGGGTGCGGCGCTCGCCGGCCGGACCCGGACTGGGGGCGCGCGCAAGCGCTCCGTCGGCTAGCGTCGGAAGCCGACCCGATTGCGAGGAACGTTGCCGAGACTCTCCGTGCTCATGTCGGCGAAGGACGCCGCCGCCACGATCCGCTCGGCGATGCGCTCGACGCTGCGGGCGATGCCCCGCGACGCCGAACTCGTCGTGCTCGACGACGGCTCGACGGACGCCACCGGCGAGATCGCCGACTCGCTCGGCGACCGCCGCGTGCAGGTGCTCCGGCAGGAGACGAACATCGGGATCTCGGCCGCCCGGCGCCGCCTGCTGGCGGAGACCGACTCGCCGCTCGTCGCCGTCATGGATGCCGATGACGTCAGCCTGCCGTGGCGCTTCGCGGTGCAGACCCGCGCGGTCGACGCCGGCGCGGACCTCGTCGTCGCGCCGTGCGTGAACTTCCGCCGCTCGCCGTTCCGGCTGCGGCCGGGCAACCCCGCGCCGATCACCGCGGCCGCGATGCCGCTGCACCTCGTGCTCGGCTGTCCGCTCGTGCATCCCACGCTCGTCGCGAAGCGCAGTGCGCTCGAGGCCGTCGGCGGCTATCGGGCCGATGCGGTCGCGGAGGACTACGACCTCTACCTGCGCGCCGCGGCGGCCGGGCTCCGGCTCGTGCGCGTCGGCACTCCGGTGCTCGCGTATCGGCTGCACGACTCCCAGACGAGCGGCAACGCGGCGTACCACCGACGAGCCGACGCGGACCTGGGGCTCGAGGCGTCGTTCCAGGACTTCGTGCGAGCGGAGTTCGGACCGGAGGCGGCCCTGCTCGCGGTCGACGACGGGCTCGACGATCCGGCCGTCGCCCGCACGCTCGTGCGCGCCGAGTTCGATCGCCGCGGTCTCGACCGCCGCCAGCGTTCGCTCGTCGCCCGGTACTTCCGGCACCAACGGGGTGAAGCGCTCTGAGCCCCGCCCACGGCGGTTCCGCTCAGTTCGGTACGGCGGCCGCGTGCCCGGGCTCGACGGCGGCATCGACGATCGCGTGCGCGACGTCGATCTGCTCGCCGATCGAGCGCTCGACGGTGCAGCCGCGATCGATCGAGGCCCGGATGACGCGTTCGAGCGTCGCACGGGCGTCGTCGTCGAGCCCGCCGAGGTCGAGCACGATCTCCTCGACGACGCGGTCGTAGCGGTTCTCGGCGTTCGAGGCGCCGTGCACCCAGACGGTCACCGCCGCGTCCTCGCCGAGCCGGCGGGCGATGCCGCGGTCGGCCGACATGCCGGCGCATCCCGCGAGCGCGAGCTTGAGCAGCTCACCCGGCGAGAAGTGACCGGGCGTCCCGGCCGGTCCGATGAGGATGCTCGTGCCCGACTCGTTACGGCCCTCGAAGGTTCGTTCGCCGGTGCGGGCCACCGAGACGCTGCCGTGCGCGACGTTGTCGGTCGGCACATGGACGGGCGCGCCGATGCCGCGGCCGAGCTCGGATTCCGGGTCTTCGCATTCGCGTTCCATCCGTGCATTGTCGTGGACTTCCGGTCCGGCCGTGTCGCGCACGCCGACTCTGGTGCAGGATGGGCGGTGCAGAGGGGGTGCGATGGGGGAATCGACGCTGTCGGCGGGGCGACGTCGGGCGACGTCGGCCGTGGCGGCGGGCTCGTTGCTCGGGATCACCCTGGTCGCGTACTGGTTCGCGGTGCTCACGCCGTTCGGGCAGAGCGTGGACGCGGCGGCCTTCGGCGCGATCGCGCCGTTGCAGTTGACGATCGGCGGGGCCGCTGCGGTGGTGCGGCAGGTCGGCATCGTCGTGCTGCTCGGGATGGTCGGCGTGCTGTGGGTGCGCGCGATCGTGCGACGTCGCTTCGACGCCGTGGTGCGCGCGTTCCTCGGCCTCGGGTTCGCCGCGATCGTCGGCAGTGCGTTGAAGGACCTGCTGCCCCGGCCGCTGCTCGGCGACTACGGCTACCTCTACAACACCTTCCCGAGCGGTCATGCGGCGGCGTCGGCCGCCGCGCTCGGGTGCGTGGCCGTGCTCGCGCCGCCCGGCCGCGCCAAGGCGCCGGTCATCGCCGTCGCGGGGTTCCTCGCGCTGACGGTCACGTCGGCCTCGCTCACGAGCTTCGCGCATCGGCCGTCCGACCTGCTCGGCGGTGCGTGCTTCGGCGCGGGCATCGTCGCACTGGCCTGGTTCGGCCGGTCCACGCCGTTCGCGCGGGCACCGCTGCTCGGCGTCGTCGGTGCGCTGGCGCTCCTCGTCGCCCTCGGCATGGTCGTCGTACCGGCGTTCGGGGACGGGCTCTCGGCCGCGGTCGTGGGGATCGCCGGGTGGTACGCGCTCGGCGGCATCCCGGTGATCGCGGTGCTCGGCGTCGTGCCGGCCGGGGCGCTCGAGGCCGATCGGCGCGCGAGTGCGACGTCCGAGCCCGTGTCAGCGGCGCGAGGCGACTGAGCGAGACGCGAGGACGTCGGTCCAGGCGGCGCCGACGACCCGCGCGGTCGTGGCGATCGTGTAGTCCGCGAGCGCGCGTCCGCGTGCGGCCTCGGCGAACTCGGCCGCTTCATCGGGATGACGCGCGAGCCAGGCCATGGCGGCTGCGAGCGCCGCGGGGTCGCCGGGTCGCGCGAGCAGGCCGAAGGACGTGCGGCGGACGCCGGGCGCGAGCACGACGCCCGTCTCGGCGTCGCCGCCGAGGATCTCGGCGGCTCCGGCCGCGTCGGCCGCGACCACCGGCACGCCCGAGAGCATCGCCTCGACGAGCACCTGCCCGAACGGCTCGGGCACGGGGGAGGCATGCACGAGCACGTCGAGGCCGGCGATCGCCGCGAAGGGATCGTCGACCCAGCCGGTGAACTCGACGCGCTCGCCGAGCCCGAGGCGCTCCGTCGCGTCGCGGACGCCGGCCGCGTAGTCCGCGTCGTTGAAGAGGGCGTCCCCCAGCACGGCGAATCGGGCGTTCGAGCCGTCGGCGACGAGGAGGCCCGCGGCCTGCACGAACTCGAGCTGCCCCTTCGTCGGCGCGATGCGGCCCAGGAGGCCGAACCGGACGGGCTCGGCATCGTCGCGCCGGAGAGCGGGGGAGTTCGCCGGCGAGTTCGCCGGCGAGTCGGCCGGGGCCGGGGCGATCGACCCCGGATGCGCGACGACGCCGCGCACACCGGGCACGGTCGAGAGCGTCGCCGCGGAGTTCGCGACGACGAGGCGGGGGCCGAACCGAGCGAGCAGCCGGAGGGCGCCGACGAGCGGGCGCGGGAGGTAGTCGTCGGCGATGCGGTCGTGCAGGTGCCACACCCACCGCCGGCCCGCCAACGGGGCGGCGATCGCGCAGAGGATCGCCGACTTCAGCGAGTTGGCGACCACGAGCTCGGCGCCGGAGCCGCGCACCGCCCGCACGATCCGGGGCACGAGCCGCACCGTGTCGAGCGCGTTGCGCAGCAGGGCGAGCGGCGTCGCGGCGGCGTCGTCGCGGCCGACCGAGGTCAGGCGATCGGATGCCTCGAGCACCGCGACCTCGACGCCCGCGGCGCGCAGCCGCGGCACGAGGGGGCCGTCGGCCAGGAGCAGCACCCGGACCCGGAACGCCTCCGGGTCGAGTTCGCCGAGGAGCGTCGCGAGCGCCGCCTCGGCGCCCCCGAGCGCGGCGGTGTGATCGATCGCGACGACGGTCCGGGGCACGACGGCCAGGGTAGCGGAATCCTCGTGCGGGGCGGCCTGCGGCGCCTCCTGGACGCTCGCTCGGCGGGGCACGGCACGGCGTTGTCTGCGAAGGGCCTGGGACTGCGACACGCCCGGGTTGCACGGTTCGCCCCGGCATGGCAAAATAGTTGAGTTCAACATTTCGCGGCGTGCGTCCAGCGTGCGCCCCGGATCACTGCCAGGGCAGTGCATAGCCACCACGATACGCGGTCCCCCCGCGGGCGATATCGAAGGTTCGGGCTAGGCCGCGGGCAGAGAACACCACCGACACCTACCGAACGCAGGGACACCTGTGTGCTCGGAGCGAGGGCGACACGCCCGAGCGCGGGGGTCGGCGGATGGCACGGGTCGAGCGTGTCGACATCACGGGCGGAAGCCCGCGGTGGTGCGGACAGGCTCGATCGGAAAGCCGTTGACAGCAGAACAGTGGTGCGCACATGCACTGCGCGGCGTCCAATGCCCTCGGAAGGGGTACGACGCCTTGACAGAGAGAGAGTCAGCAATGGCGGGACAGAAGATCCGCATTCGCTTGAAGTCGTACGACCACGAGGTCATCGACACCTCGGCCCGGAAGATCGTCGACACGGTGACCCGCGCGGGCGCCACGGTCGTCGGCCCCGTGCCGCTTCCGACGGAGAAGAACGTGGTCGTCGTGATCCGTTCGCCCCACAAGTACAAGGACAGCCGCGAGCACTTCGAGAAGCGCACGCACAAGCGCCTCATCGACATCGTCGACCCGACCCCGAAGGCCGTCGACTCGCTCATGCGCCTCGACCTCCCGGCCGACGTCAACATCGAGATCAAGCTCTGAGGTAGATGATGTCCACCACTACGAAGATCCAGAAGGGCCTGCTGGGCACCAAGCTCGGCATGACCCAGGTGTGGGACGAGAACAACAAGCTCGTTCCCGTGACCGTCATCGAGATCGCGCCGAACGTCGTGACGCAGATCCGCTCCGTCGAGCAGGACGGCTACCAGGCCGTGCAGATCGCCGCGGGCGCCATCGACCCCCGCAAGGTCACCCAGCCCCTCACCGGCCACTTCAAGGCCGCCGGCGTCACCCCCCGCCGCCACGTCACCGAGGTCCGCACCGCGGACGCCGCTGACTACGCGCTCGGCCAGGAGCTGACCGCCGAGGGCACCTTCGAGGCCGGCCAGCTGGTCGACGTCGTCGGCACCAGCAAGGGCAAGGGCTTCGCGGGCGTCATGAAGCGTCACAACTTCAAGGGCGTCTCCGCCTCGCACGGTTCGCACCGCAACCACCGCAAGCCCGGTTCGATCGGCGCCTCCTCGACCCCCAGCCGTGTCTTCAAGGGCATGCGCATGGCCGGTCGCATGGGCGGCGAGCGCGTCACCGTGCTGAACCTCCGCGTGCACGCGGTCGACGCCGAGAAGGGTCTGCTGCTCGTCAAGGGCGCCGTCCCCGGCGCGCGCGGCCGCACCGTTTTCGTCCGCAACGCTGTGAAGGGGGCGTAGTCCATGGCTACCGCGACCAACACCATCGACGTCCTCGACCTCGCCGGCAAGAAGTCCGGTTCCGTCGAGCTGCCCGCCGAGCTCTTCGACGTGCAGACCAACGTCCCGCTCATCCACCAGGTCGTCGTCGCCCAGCTCGCCGCAGCGCGTCAGGGCACGCACAAGACCAAGACCCGCGGCGAGGTCTCCGGCGCCGGCCGCAAGCCCTTCAAGCAGAAGGGCACGGGCCGCGCCCGTCAGGGCTCGATCCGCGCGCCGCACATGACCGGCGGCGGCGTCGTCCACGGCCCGCAGCCGCGCGACTACTCGCAGCGCACCCCCAAGAAGATGATCGCCGCGGCGCTCCTCGGCTCGCTCTCGGACCGCGCCCGCGGTTCGCGCCTGCACGCCGTCGAGGCCTTCGCCGGTGAGACCCCCAAGACGAAGGACGCCGTCGCGCTCCTCGCCGCGGTGGCCCCCCAGGCGAAGCGCGTCCTCGTGGTGCTGACCCGCGACGAGCTCGTCTCGGAGCGTGCGGTCCGCAACATCCCGACCGTGCACGCGCTGCCGGTCGACCAGCTCAACGCCTACGACGTGCTCGTCTCCGACGACATCGTCTTCAGCGCCGCCGCGCTCGAGGCGTTCATCGCCGCGAAGACGGCGAAGAAGGAAGAGGTCTCCGCATGAGCGCCGCACACAACAAGGACCCGCGCGACATCATCATCGCGCCGGTCGTGTCGGAGAAGAGCTACAACCTGATCGACGAGGGCAAGTACACGTTCATCGTGGACCCCCGCTCGAACAAGACCGAGATCAAGCTCGCCATCGAGAAGATCTTCAAGGTCGAGGTGGCGTCGATCAACACGCTCAACCGTCAGGGCAAGACGCGTCGCACGCGCTTCGGCATCGGCAAGCGCAAGGACACCAAGCGCGCGATCGTCACCCTCAAGTCCGGCTCGATCGACATCTTCACGGCTGTCGGCTGAGGATAGAGGAAACCAGAATGGCTATTCGCAAGTACAAGCCGACGACCCCCGGTCGTCGCGGTTCGTCGGTCGCCGACTTCGCCGAGATCACTCGGTCGACGCCCGAGAAGTCGCTGCTGCGCCCCCTGTCCAAGACCGGTGGCCGCAACAACCAGGGTCGCATCACGACCCGTCACATCGGTGGTGGCCACAAGCGCCAGTACCGCGTGATCGACTTCCGTCGCAACGACAAGGACGGCGTGCCGGCCAAGGTCGCTCACATCGAGTACGACCCCAACCGCACCGCCCGCATCGCGCTGATCCACTACATCGACGGCACGAAGCGCTACATCATCGCTCCGGACAAGCTCAAGCAGGGCGACCCGATCGAGGCCGGCCCCGGTGCCGACATCAAGCCGGGCAACAACCTCCCGCTGCGCAACATCCCGACCGGTACGGTCATCCACGCGATCGAGCTCCGCCCCGGCGGCGGCGCCAAGATCGCCCGTTCGGCGGGCGCCTCGGTGCGTCTCGTCGCGAAGGACGGCCCCTACGCCCAGCTGCGTCTCCCCTCGGGCGAGATCCGCAACGTCGACGCGCGCTGCCGCGCCACGATCGGCGAGGTCGGCAACGCCGAGCAGTCGAACATCAACTGGGGCAAGGCCGGCCGCAAGCGCTGGTTGGGCGTCCGCCCGACCGTCCGCGGTGTCGCGATGAACCCGGTCGACCACCCGCACGGTGGTGGTGAGGGCAAGACCTCCGGTGGTCGTCACCCGGTCAGCCCCTGGGGCCAGTCCGAGGGCCGCACCCGTCGCCCCAACAAGGAAAGCGACAAGCTCATCGTCCGCCGCCGCAACGTCGGCAAGAAGCGCAAGTAGGAGTTCCGAAGATGCCTCGCAGTCTCAAGAAGGGCCCCTTCGTCGACAACCACCTGCTCCGCAAGGTGGACGTGGCGAACGAAGCCGGTTCCAAGAACGTCATCAAGACCTGGTCGCGCCGCTCGATGATCGTCCCCAGCATGCTGGGTCACACGATCGCCGTGCACGACGGCCGCAAGCACATCCCGGTGTTCGTCACCGAGAGCATGGTGGGCCACAAGCTCGGCGAGTTCGCGCCCACCCGCACCTTCCGTGGACACGTGAAGGACGACAAGAAGGGTCGCCGCCGCTGACGCGGGGGCGAAAAGGAGGAGAGAAATGGTGGAGTCGATCGCACGCGTGCGTCACATCCGCGTGACCCCCATGAAGGCCCGCCGCGTCGTCAACCTGATCCGCGGCAAGCAGGCCCAGGAGGCCCTGGCCATCCTGAAGTTCGCGCCCCAGGGTGCGAGCGAGCCGGTGTACAAGCTCGTCGCTTCCGCGATCGCGAACGCTCGCGTGAAGGCGGACGCCTCGAACACCTACCTGGACGAGCAGGACCTCTACATCGCGAAGGCGTACGTCGACGAGGGCACCACCCTCAAGCGTTTCCAGCCTCGCGCCCAGGGTCGTGCCTTCCGCATCAACAAGCGCACGAGCCACATCACCGTGGTCCTCGCCACGCCCGAGGAGGGTACGAAGTAATGGGTCAGAAGGTCAACCCGTACGGCTTCCGTCTGGGCATCACCACCGACCACGTGTCGCGGTGGTTCTCCGACTCGACGAAGCCCGGTCAGCGCTACGCCGACTACCTCGCCGAGGACGTCAAGATCCGTCGTCTGCTCCAGACGTCGCTCGACCGCGCCGGCGTGAGCCGCATCGAGATCGAGCGCACCCGCGACCGCGTCCGCGTGGACATCCACACGGCGCGTCCCGGCATCGTCATCGGCCGCCGTGGCGCCGAGGCCGAGCGCATCCGCGCCGACCTCGAGAAGCTCTCCGGCAAGCAGATCCAGCTGAACATCCTCGAGGTCAAGAACCCCGAGGCCGACGCTCAGCTCGTCGCCCAGGGCATCGCCGAGCAGCTCTCCGCCCGCGTGGCCTTCCGCCGCGCGATGCGCAAGGGCCTGCAGGGCGCCCAGCGCGCCGGTGCCAAGGGCATCCGCATCCAGGTCTCCGGCCGTCTCGGCGGCGCCGAGATGAGCCGCTCGGAGTTCTACCGCGAAGGCCGTGTGCCCCTGCACACGCTCCGCGCGAACATCGACTACGGCTTCTACGAGGCGAAGACCACCTTCGGCCGCATCGGCGTGAAGGTCTGGATCTACAAGGGCGACATCACCAACAAGGAGCTCGCCCGCGAGCAGGCTTCGATGAAGCCCTCGCGCGGCGACCGCAACGACCGCCCCCGTCGTGCCCCGCGCACGCAGGAGCCGGCGGCAGCAGGAGTTGAGGCATAACCATGTTGATTCCCCGTCGAGTCAAGCACCGTAAGCAGCACCACCCCGGCCGTTCGGGCCAGGCCACCGGCGGCACGAAGGTCTCCTTCGGCGAGTTCGGCATCCAGGCCCTGACCCCCGCGTACGTGACCAACCGTCAGATCGAGTCCGCTCGTATCGCCATGACGCGTCACATCAAGCGCGGCGGCAAGGTGTGGATCAACATCTACCCCGACCGTCCGCTCACGAAGAAGCCGGCCGAAACCCGCATGGGTTCCGGTAAGGGTTCGCCCGAGTGGTGGGTCGCCAACGTCAAGCCGGGTCGGGTCCTCTTCGAGGTCTCCGGCGTCTCCGAGGAACTCGCTCGTGAGGCCATGACCCGTGCAATCCACAAGCTGCCCCTCAAGGCACGCATCATCAAGCGCGAGGAGGGCGACGCGTAATGGCTGTCGGAACGAAGGAGCTTGCCCCGAGCGAGCTCGATGCCTTCGAGGACGAGCGCCTCGTCGAAGAGCTGAAGAAGGCCAAGGAGGAGCTGTTCAACCTGCGCTTCCAGTCGGCCACGGGTCAGCTCGAGAGCCACGGGCGTCTGCGCGCAGTCAAGCGCGACATCGCCCGTATCTACACGGTCATCCGTGAGCGCGAGCTGGGCATCCGTGCCACGCCCGCCCCCGTCGAGGTCCCGGCCCCGGCGAAGAAGTCCACCAAGAAGGCCAAGGCTGCTGAGGCCGACGCCGAGACGAAGGAGGCCTGAACATGGCTGAGACCAAGAAGGCCGCTCCGGCCGAGGTCGCCGAGTCGGCCGACCTCGTCCGTGGCTACCGCAAGGTCCGTCGTGGTTACGTCGTCAGCGACAAGATGGAGAAGACCATCGTCGTCGAGGTCGAGGACCGCGTGAAGCACCCCCTGTACGGCAAGGTCATCCGCCGTACCTCGAAGATCAAGGCGCACGACGAGCAGAACACCGCCGGCATCGGCGACCTGGTCGTCATCAGCGAGACCCGTCCGCTCTCGGCGACGAAGCGTTGGCGTCTCGTCGAGATCGTGGAGAAGGCGAAGTAACCGATGATCCAGCAGGAATCCCGCCTCAAGGTCGCCGATAACACCGGCGCCAAGGAGCTCCTCACCATCCGCGTGCTCGGCGGCTCCAAGCGCCGCTACGCGGGCGTGGGCGACATCATCGTCGCCACGGTCAAGGACGCGATCCCCGGCGGCAACGTCAAGAAGGGCGATGTGGTCAAGGCCGTCGTCGTCCGCACTGTGAAGCAGACCCGTCGACCCGACGGCTCGTACATCAAGTTCGACGAGAACGCCGCAGTGATCCTCAAGAACACCGACGGTGACCCCCGTGGCACCCGCATCTTCGGCCCGGTCGGCCGCGAGCTGCGCGACCGGAAGTTCATGAAGATCGTGTCGCTGGCGCCGGAGGTCATCTAGTCATGGCGAACATCAAGAAGGACGACCTGGTCCAGGTCATCTCGGGCAAGGACAGCGGCAAGCAGGGTCGTGTCATCGAGGTGATCCCCGCCGAGAACCGCGTCGTGGTCGAGGGCGTCAACTACGTCACCAAGCACGTGAAGGTCGGCCAGACCCAGCGCGGCACCAAGACCGGCGGCATCGAGACCCACGAAGCCCCCATCCACGTCTCCAACGTCGCGATCGTCGACCCGGAGTCGAAGAAGCCGACCCGTGTCGGCTTCCGCAACGAAACCGTGACGAAGGACGGCGTCGAGAAGACGGTCCGCGTTCGTTACGCCAAGAAGTCAGGTAAGGACCTCTAATGACTGAGACTGCCGTGGAGGCTGGCAAAATCCAGCCCCGCCTGAAGCAGAAGTACCGCGGCGAGATCGTCAAGGGCCTCACGGAGCAGTTCGAGTACACGAACGTGCACCAGGTCCCCGGTCTCGTGAAGATCGTGGTCAACATGGGTGTCGGCGAAGCCGCGCGCGATGGCAAGGTCATCGACGGCGCGATCGCGGACCTCACGAAGATCACCGGTCAGAAGCCGCAGGTCACGAAGGCTCGCAAGTCGATCGCCCAGTTCAAGCTCCGCGAGGGTCAGCCCATCGGCACCCACGTGACGCTGCGCGGCGACCGCATGTGGGAGTTCCTCGACCGTCTGCTCTCGCTCGCCCTGCCCCGTATCCGCGACTTCCGCGGCCTCTCGGACAAGCAGTTCGACGGGAACGGC
The DNA here is from genome assembly GCF_009789225.1 of Agromyces seonyuensis. Classification (GTDB taxonomy): domain Bacteria; phylum Actinomycetota; class Actinomycetes; order Actinomycetales; family Microbacteriaceae; genus Agromyces; species Agromyces seonyuensis. The sequence goes on from NZ_WSTA01000051.1 coordinate 17,634, forward strand.
AACTACACGTTCGGTCTCACGGAGCAGTCCGTGTTCCACGAGATCGACCAGGACAAGATCGACCGCGTCCGCGGCATGGACATCACTGTGGTGACCACCGCCAAGTCGGACGACGAGGGCCGCGCGCTGCTCCGCTCGCTCGGTTTCCCGTTCACGTCGAACAACCAGGCGGACTGAGTACCGTCGATTAGGATGCTCCGGGCCGCGCGACCCGCGAGGGCAGCGCGCCCGGGGCATCCTTCCCCTGGGTCGGCGATCGCCGGCCCGCTCCACCACAGGTCAGCACTCGTGTAACGGGTGCTGAAACCTGGTGAACGAAAGAGAAATCGTCATGACGATGACCGATCCGGTCGCAGACATGCTGACCCGTCTCCGGAACGCCAACTCGGCGCACCACGACACCGTCTCGATGCCGAGCTCCAAGCTCAAGTCGCACATCGCGGAGATCCTCAAGCGCGAGGGCTACATCGCGGGCTTCGAGGTCACCGACGCGCGCGTCGGCCAGACCCTCACGCTCGAGCTCAAGTTCGGGCCGAACCGCGAGCGCTCCATCGCCGGCATCAAGCGCGTCTCCAAGCCCGGTCTCCGCGTCTACGCGAAGTCGACCGAGCTCCCCAAGGTCCTCGGCGGCCTCGGCGTCGCGATCCTGTCCACCTCCAGCGGTCTGCTCACCGACCGCCAGGCCGAGAAGAAGGGCGTGGGTGGGGAAGTCCTCGCCTACGTTTGGTGATCCAATGTCACGAATCGGACGTCTTCCCATCGACATCCCCGCCGGCGTCACCGTGACGATCGACGGCCAGGCTGTCAGCGTCAAGGGCCCGAAGGGCGAGCTCACGCTCACCGTCGCCGAGCCGATCGAGGCCAAGGTCGAAGAGGGCCAGGTGCTCGTCACCCGCCCCGACGACGAGCGCGCGTCGCGTGCGCTGCACGGCCTCACCCGTACCCTCATCGCGAACGACATCGTCGGCGTGACCGCGGGCTACTCCAAGGGCCTCGAGATCGTCGGCACCGGCTACCGCGTGACCCAGAAGGGCAGCGACGTCGAGTTCGCGCTCGGCTTCTCGCACCCGGTGCTCGTCAACGCGCCGGCCGGCATCACGCTGACCGTCGAGGGCAACAACAAGCTCACCGTCGCCGGCATCTCGAAGCAGGCCGTGGGCGAGGTCGCCGCGAACATCCGCAAGATCAAGAAGCCCGAGCCCTACAAGGGCAAGGGCATCCGCTACGCCGGCGAGGTCGTTCGCCGCAAGGCCGGAAAGTCAGGTAAGTAATCATGGCCGTGAAGACCAAGTCGGCTGCGCGTTCGCGCCGCCACACCCGCCTTCGCAAGAAGGTCGTGGGCACCGAGCTGCGTCCGCGTCTCATCGTCACCCGTTCCGCGCGCCACGTCTTCGTGCAGGTCGTCGACGACTCGAAGGGCCTCACGGTCGCTTCGGCTTCGACGATGGAGGCGGACCTCCGCACGTTCGACGGCGACAAGACGGCCAAGGCCAAGAAGGTCGGCGAGCTCGTCGCCGAGCGCGCCAAGCAGGCCGGTGTCGAGGCGGTCGTGTTCGACCGCGGCGGCAACAAGTACGCCGGTCGTGTGGCCGCCATCGCCGATGGCGCCCGAGAGGCGGGGCTGAGCCTGTGAGCGACAACAAGAAGGAGAACGTGGTGGCTGCAGAGGCACCCGTGGAGACGGCCGCAGCGTCGGCTCCCCAGAACGAGTCGCGCGAAGGCCGCCGCGGCGGCCGTGACCGCGGCCAGGGCGGTCGCGGTCGTGACCGCGACGCCGAGAAGAGCCAGTTCCTCGAGCGCGTCGTCACCATCAACCGCGTGTCGAAGGTCGTCAAGGGCGGCCGTCGCTTCAGCTTCACGGCGCTCGTCGTCGTGGGCGACGGCAACGGTCTCGTCGGCGTCGGCTACGGCAAGGCCCGCGAGGTCCCGACGGCGATCTCGAAGGGCGTCGAGGAGGCGAAGAAGAACTTCTTCCGCGTCCCGCGCGTCGGTTCGACGATCCCGCACCCCGTGCAGGGCGAGGCCGCTGCCGGCGTCGTGCTGCTCCGCCCGGCCTCGGCCGGTACCGGTGTCATCGCGGGCGGCCCGGTTCGCGCCGTCCTCGAGTGCGCGGGCATCCACGACGTCCTGAGCAAGTCGCTCGGTTCGTCGAACACCATCAACATCGTGCACGCCACGGTGGAGGCGCTCAAGGGTCTCGAAGAGCCCCGCGCCGTCGCCGCGCGTCGTGGTCTCGACTACGACCAGGTCGCCCCCGCGCGCCTGATCCGTGCCGAGGCGAAGGCGGCCGAGGCCGCCGCAGCAGCGAAGGCAGGTGCCTGATGGCCAAGCAGCTCAAGGTGACCCAGATCAAGTCCAAGGTCTCCGAGAAGCAGTACCAGCGCGACACGCTGCGCAGCCTGGGCCTCAAGAAGATCGGCCAGTCGGTCGTTCGCGAGGACAACGCGCAGAACCGCGGCTACGTCCGCACCGTCGCCCACCTCGTGAAGGTTGAGGAGATTGACTAATGGCTGACGAGAAGAAGGACGTCGAGGTGGAGGCCCCCAAGAAGGCCCCCGCCAAGAAGACGGCCGCGAAGCCCGCCGCCGAGAAGACCGAAGCCAAGGCTCCGGCCAAGGCCCCCGCCAAGAAGGCTCCGGCCAAGGCTGCGGAGAAGAAGACCGAGGACGTCGCCGCCCCGCGCGAGCAGGTCCTCAAGGTCCACCACCTCCGTCCGGCCCCCGGCGCCAAGAAGGACAAGACCCGCGTCGGACGCGGTGAAGGTTCGAAGGGCAAGACGGCCGGTCGCGGCACCAAGGGCTCCAAGGCCCGCAACAACATCCGTCCCGGCTTCGAGGGCGGCCAGCTTCCGTACCACATGCGTGCGCCGAAGCTGCGCGGCTTCAAGAACCCGTTCCGGGTCGAGTACCAGGTCGTCAACCTGGCCAAGCTCGCCGAGCTCTACCCGAAGGGCGGCGACGTCACCGTCGCCGACCTCGTGTCGAAGGGCGCCGTGCGCAAGAACGAGCGCGTCAAGGTGCTCGGCGACGGCGACATCTCGGTCAAGCTGAACGTCGCGGTCGACAAGGTCTCCGGCTCTGCCGAGCAGAAGATCGTCGCCGCCGGCGGTTCGGTCGCCTAAGACCGATCGGCTGACGATTCCCGAGCCTGTCGGGACCTCGCGTATGATTCACGGGGGTCTCGACAGGCTCGAGCCGTATCACCCGACCGACGGCGCCAAGTCCCCGCTGTCGGCCCATTTTGGAGGATGAGTGTTCAACGCGATCGCGCGGGTCTTCCGCACGCCCGACCTGCGACGGAAGATCGGTTTCACGCTCGGCATCGTCGCGCTGTTCCGACTCGGTTCGTTCATCCCGGCGCCGTTCGTCGATTTCCAGAACGTGCAGGCCTGTCTCGCGCAGAACCAGGGCACGTCCGGTCTCTACGATCTGGTCAACACGTTCTCCGGCGGCGCGCTCCTGCAGCTCTCGGTCTTCGCGCTGGGCATCATGCCGTACATCACGGCCTCGATCATCGTGCAGCTGCTGCGCGTGGTCATCCCTCGCTTCGAAACCCTCTACAAGGAGGGCCAGTCGGGCCAGGCGAAGCTCACGCAGTACACGCGCTACCTCACCATCGCGCTGGGCATCCTGCAGTCGACGACGCTCATCACGGTCGCCCGCTCGGGCGCGCTGTTCGGCACGAACGCCACGTCCGGCGTCTGCTCGGACCTCATCACGGCCGCGGGCAACACCTGGTACGGCATGATCCTGATGGTCCTCACGATGACCGCCGGCACCGGCCTCATCATGTGGATGGGCGAGCTCATCACCGAGCGCGGCATCGGCAACGGCATGTCGCTGCTCATCTTCACGTCGATCATCGCGACGTTCCCGACGTCGCTCTCCGCGATCGCCACGGCCCAGGGCTGGAACGTCTTCGCCCTCGTCATCCTCATCGCGCTCGTCGTGATGCTCGCCGTCGTCTTCGTCGAACAGTCCCAGCGGCGCATCCCGGTGCAGTACGCGAAGCGGATGGTCGGCAGGCGCACGTACGGCGGCAACAACACGTACATCCCGATCAAGGTGAACATGGCCGGCGTCGTGCCCGTCATCTTCGCCTCCTCGCTCCTGTACCTGCCGGCGCTCATCGCGCAGTTCAACCAGCCCGCCGCCGGCGAGGAGATCCAGCCGTGGGTCACCTGGATCTCGAACTACCTCACGCGCGGCGACCACCCGCTGTACATGCTGCTGTTCTTCCTGCTCATCGTCGGGTTCACCTACTTCTACGTCGCGATCACCTTCAACCCCGAAGAGGTCGCCGACAACATGAAGAAGTACGGCGGCTTCATCCCGGGCATCCGCGCGGGCCGTCCGACCGCCGAGTACCTCGACTACGTGCTCACGCGCATCACCCTGCCGGGTTCGCTCTACCTGGGCCTCGTCTCGCTGATCCCGCTCGTCGCGTTCAGCGCGCTGGGCGCCAGCCAGAACTTCGCCCTCGGCGGCACGTCGATCCTCATCATCGTGGGCGTCGGCCTCGAGACGGTGAAGCAGATCGATGCGCAGCTCCAGCAGCGCCACTACGAAGGACTCCTCCGATGACCCAGCCCCGCTCCGCCCGCTTCCTGATCGTCGGTCCGCAGGGCTCCGGCAAGGGCACGCAGGGCGTGCTCATCGCCGAGGCGTTCGGCGTCCCGGCGGTTTCGACCGGCGACATCTTCCGCGCGAACATCGCCGGCGAGACCGAGCTGGGCCTCCAGGTGCAGGCGATCATCGAGTCCGGCGAGCTCGTCCCCGATGCGCTCACGAGCGAGCTCGTGCGCGACCGCCTCTCGCAGGACGACGCGGCCAAGGGCTTCCTCCTCGACGGCTACCCCCGCAACCGGGGCCAGGTCGCCGACCTCGACGCCTTCCTCGGCGACCGGGGCGAGTCCCTCGACGCCGTGATCGAGCTCGTCGTGCCGCGCGCGGAGTCGATCGAGCGCATCAGCAAGCGCGCGATCGAGCAGGGCCGCACCGACGACACCGAAGAGGTCATCGCGAACCGCCTCGCGATCTACGAGCGCGAGACCGCCCCGATCCTCGCGGTGTACCGCGAGTCGGGCCTCGTCACCGAGATCGACGGCGTCGGCGGCCTCGACGAGGTCACGTCGCGCATCTTCGCGGCGCTCGCGGAGCGCGGACTGGTCCCGCCCGTGGCCGTCTGAGCCGAGTTCTCCTCCGGAAGGCCGGGTCCCGTTCGCGGGGCCCGGCCTTCCGCCGTCCGCGGCGGCGGGTCGGAGTAGGGTGAAGAGAGGACGCCGCGAAGAGGGGGGCCGAGCGGATGGCTGGCATACACGGCATCGGGATCGGCACTGGGGTCGCCGTCGGGGAAGTGGCGGTGATGGCCCCGCCGGCGCCGGACCCGCTGGACGAGCCGAGCACCGCCGGGCCGTCGGCGGAGGCGGCGCGCGCCGCCGAGGCGCTCGCGGCGGTCGCGTCGGAACTGCGCTCGCGGGGCGAGCGCGCGGGCGGCACCGCGGGGGAGGTGCTCGACGCGCAGGCGCTCATGACCGAGGATCCCGGCCTGCAGGACGCGGTGGGCGCGGCCGTCGCAGACGGCAAGACCGCAGAACGCGCCGTCTTCGAGGCCTTCGCCGCGTACCAGGCGATGTTCGCCTCGCTGGGCGGCTACCAGGGCGAACGCGCTGCCGACCTCGGCGACGTGTCCCAGCGGGTCGTGGCGCACCTGCGGGGCGTGCCCGCACCGGGTCTGCCGGAGCGCGAGAGCCCGTACGTGCTCGTCGCCAAAGACCTGGCGCCGGCGGACACCGCGCTGCTCGACTACGACCTCGTCGTCGCGATCGTGACGGAGGAGGGCGGTCCGAGCTCGCACACGGCGATCCTCGCGCGGGAGCACGGCGTCGTCGCGGTGCTCGCCGCCGCGGGGGCCGGGTCGCTGCGCGAGGGGCAGACCGTCATCGTCGACGCGGCGGCGGGACTCGTCGTGCCGGACCCGGATCCCGCCGCCGTCACGGCCGCGGAGCAGCGCATCGCGGAAGCCGCGGACCTCGCGGCCGCACCCGTGACCCCCGGGGCGCTCGCCGACGGCACCGCGGTGCCGTTGCTCGCGAACCTGGGCTCGCCGGCCGGGGCCGCGAAGGCGGTCGAGCTGGGCGCTGAGGGCGTCGGGCTCTTCCGCACGGAGTTCATGTTCCTCGACACCGCGAAGGCGCCGTCCGTCGAGGCGCAGCAGGCCGCGTTCCGGGAGCTGTTCGAGGCGTTCGGCGGCAAGCGCGTCGTCATCCGCGTGCTCGACGCCGGCGCCGACAAACCGCTGGACTTCCTGACGGACGCCGACGAGCCGAACCCGGCGCTCGGCGTGCGGGGCATCCGCTCGCTCCTGGCGCACGAGGAGGTGCTGCGGGCGCAGCTCGAGGCCATCGCAGCGGCCGCCGACGGTACGTCGGCGCTCGTCGAGGTGATGGCGCCGATGGTCGCCACGGTCGACGAGGCGGCGGCGTTCACGACGCTCGTGCATTCGTTCGGGTTGCCGACGGGCGGCGTCATGATCGAGGTGCCGTCGGCGGCGCTGCTCGCCGACCGCGTGCTCGCGGTGACGGAGTTCGCCTCGATCGGCACGAACGACCTGACCCAGTACACGCTCGCGGCCGATCGGCTGCTCGGCTCCCTCGCGCGGCTCCAGTCGACGTGGCATCCCGCCGTGCTCCAACTCGTCAAGTCCGCGGGCGACGCCGGCGCTCGGCTCGGCAGGCACGTCGGGATCTGCGGTGAGGCGGCCGGCGACCCGCTCCTCGCGATCGTGCTCGTCGGGCTGGGGGCGACGAGCCTGTCGATGTCGCCGCCCTCGCTCGCCGCGGTGCGGCGGTCGTTGGCCCGGGTGACGCTCGCCGACGCGAAGCTCGCGGCGGCCGCGGCCCTCGCGGCGACGGGCGCCGACGAGGCCGAGGCGGCGGCACGGGCATCCGTCGACGAAGCGGTCGCCGCGCGCGCCTGAGCGGGCGGTCCGAGACGGGCATCGGAGCAGCGCGCCCGAGACGGTCGGGAACCCGAGCGTCCGCCGTGAGCCGGAGGGCGTGGTAGATGGATCGCTTCCGATGGTGTAATCTTGATCCTTGGTGTACTCACGCCCAATTCACCGTGCCGTCTTCCAGAAGACGGCACGGGGGCGGGAGTCCTCCGCACGACCGGTAAACGTACCAGAGTGATAGTGAGGCTATGGCCAAGAAAGACGGCGTCATCGAGATCGAAGGCTCGGTGCTCGAAGCCCTCCCGAACGCGATGTTCCGGGTCGAATTGAGCAACGGGCACAAGGTGCTTGCCCACATCTCGGGCAAGATGCGCCAGCACTACATCCGCATCCTCCCCGAGGACCGCGTGATCGTGGAGCTGAGCCCCTACGACCTGACCCGCGGCCGCATCGTCTACCGCTACAAGTAAGTCCGCCGGAAAGTAACGGCCTGACCGGCCGCGGCCCAGCCGCGCGCCCGGACGGGTACGAGGACAGCGAAGGAACAAACAATGAAGGTCAACCCCTCCGTCAAGCGCATCTGCGACAAGTGCAAGGTCATCCGCCGCCACGGCCGCGTGATGGTCATCTGCGAGAACCCGCGTCACAAGCAGCGCCAGGGTTGAGCCGAAGGTCGAAGCCGCGTAGCGGCTTCGACCGAAGGCTCGAGGTCGAGTAGGCGCGCCAGCGCCGTATCGAGACCCGTCGACGGATCTCGATACGCGACTTCGTCGCTACTCGATCGGCGACACAACTGAACATCGATCACCGCATCCTCATGAAGCCGCCCTCCGGGGCGGGGGACACCTCGGGTTGGAGGCCCGGGCACCGAGGATGCTCCACACCTCCAACTCACTCACAGGAGAAGCCTCATGGCACGTCTGGCAGGAGTCGACATTCCGCGCGAGAAGCGCGTGGAGATCGCACTGACCTACATCTACGGCGTCGGCCGCACTCGCGCGCTGCAGACGCTCGCGGAGACCGGCATCGACGGGAACATCCGCGTCAAGGACCTCACCGACGACCAGCTCGTCGCCCTCCGCGATTTCATCGAGGGCACGTTCAAGGTCGAGGGCGACCTCCGCCGCGAGGTGGCCGCCGACATCCGCCGCAAGGTCGAGATCGGTTCGTACGAGGGCCTGCGTCACCGCCGCGGCCTGCCCGTGCGCGGTCAGCGCACGAAGACCAACGCGCGTACCCGCAAGGGCCCGAAGCGTACGGTCGCCGGCAAGAAGAAGCCCGGCCGCAAGTAACCGCCGATAGCCAGATCTAGGAGATTTCACCAATGGCAGCACCCAAGGCGGCCGCTCGCAAGCCGCGCCGCAAGGAGAAGAAGAACATCGCCGTGGGCCAGGCCCACATCAAGTCGACGTTCAACAACACGATCGTTTCGATCACCGACACCACCGGTGCCGTGATCAGCTGGGCTTCGTCCGGCGGCGTGGGCTTCAAGGGCTCGCGCAAGTCGACCCCGTTCGCCGCGCAGCTCGCCGCCGAGTCCGCCGCGCGTCAGGCGCAGGAGCACGGCATGAAGAAGGTCGACGTCTTCGTCAAGGGCCCGGGCTCGGGCCGCGAGACCGCGATCCGTTCGCTTCAGGCCGCGGGCCTCGAGGTCGGCAGCATCAACGATGTGACGCCGCAGGCGCACAACGGCTGCCGTCCCCCGAAGCGCCGCCGCGTCTGATCCGGTCGCCGTACCGGCGCCGCCTCGAGGCGGCGCCGGTACGGCGGGATTCCGTTCACCCCTTCCCCGATCCGACCGGGGCGCTCGTCCCGGTCGAACTCGCAAGTGTCATATAGCGGGCACTGACGAAAGGAATCACACGTGCTGATCGCACAGCGTCCGACGCTCACCGAAGACAACATCTCGGAGTTCCGTTCGCGATTCGTGATCGAGCCCCTCGAGCCGGGCTTCGGTTACACCCTCGGCAACTCCCTCCGCCGCACCCTCCTCTCCTCGATCCCGGGTGCCGCCGTCACGAGCATCCGCATCGACGGCGTCCTCCACGAGTTCAGCACCGTGCCGGGCGTCAAGGAGGATGTGACCGAGGTCATCCTCAACATCAAGAACCTGGTCGTCTCGAGCGAGCACGACGAGCCCATCACGGCGTACCTGCGCAAGTCGGGCTCCGGCGAGGTCACGGCCGCCGACATCTCCGCCCCGGCGGGTGTCGAGGTCCACAACCCCGAGCTCGTCATCGCCACCCTCGGCGACGACGCCAAGCTCGAGCTCGAGCTCACCATCGAGCGCGGCCGCGGCTACGTCTCGGCCGCTCAGAACCGCAACGAGTACTCCGAGGCCGGCCAGATCCCGGTCGACTCGATCTACTCGCCGGTCCTGAAGGTCACGTACCGCGTCGAGGCCACGCGCGCCGGTGAGCGCACCGACTTCGACAAGCTCATCGTCGACGTGGAGACGAAGCCGGCGATCTCGCCGCGCGACGCCATCGCTTCGGCGGGCCGCACCCTCGTCGAGCTCTTCGGCCTCGCCCGTGAGCTCAACACCGCGGCCGAGGGCATCGAGATCGGCGCTGCGCCGGTCGACGCCGCCGTCTCGAGCGAGCTCTCGATCCCCATCGAGGACCTGGACCTCTCGGTCCGCTCGTACAACTGCCTCAAGCGCGAGGGCATCAACTCGGTCTCCGAGCTCGTCGCCCTCTCGGAGTCGCAGCTCATGAACATCCGCAACTTCGGTCAGAAGTCGGTGGATGAGGTCAAGGAGAAGCTGACGGAGATGGGCCTCGCCCTGAAGGACTCGGTCCCCGGGTTCGACGGCGCCCACTTCTACACCGGCTTCGACGACGAGCGCTGAGCTGCTCCGAAGCGACTGACGAACCACACTTAACGGAGAAGAACCACCATGCCCAAGCCCACGAAGGGTCCCCGCCTCGGAGGCGGTCCCGCGCACGAGCGTCTGCTCCTCGCGAACCTCGCCGCGTCCCTGTACACGCACGAGCGCATCACGACGACCGAGACCAAGGCCAAGCGCCTTCGTCCGCTCGCCGAGCGTCTCATCACGTTCGCCAAGCGCGGCGACCTGCACGCCCGTCGTCGCGTCCTCGCGATCATCGGCGACAAGGCCGTCGTGCACAAGCTGTTCACCGAGATCGCGCCGCAGGTGGCCGACCGCGAGGGCGGCTACACGCGCATCACCAAGATCGGCAACCGCAAGGGCGACAACGCCCCCATGGCCGTCATCGAGCTCGTCCTCGAGCCCGTGACCCCGAAGGCGCGCGCTGCCAAGCCCGCCGCCGAGGCCGCGCCGGTCGTCGAGGAGGAGGTCGCCCCGACCCCCGCCGAGGAGACCGAGGTCGTCGAGACCGAGGCCGCCGCCGAGACCGAGGCCCCCGAGGCCGAGGCCGCGGAGGAGTCGACCGAGGCCGACGCCAAGTAATCCGAACGGATGCTCCGAAGGGGCCCGGACGTGCATGCGTCCGGGCCCCTTCGCCGTCCCCGGGGCGCCGGAGTCGTGCGGTGGAACCTGGTGCGCCACCGTCGGTCCGGCGGCGGCCGGGCCTACCCTGCAGGGGTGAGCGAACTGGCCGCGACGATCGCGCGGCCGGCCGGGGGGCCGTCTGCGCCGTCCGCCGCGCCCGCGCGGATCGCGGGGCTCGACGGGCTCCGCGCGCTCGCGGTCCTCGCCGTCATCGCGTATCACGCGGTCCCGGCGGCGGTCCCGGGCGGCTTCGCGGGCGTCGACGTCTTCTTCGTCATCAGCGGGTTCCTCATCACCCGATTGCTGCTCGCGGAGCGCGACGCGACGGGCGGCATGCGCGTCCTGAGGTTCTGGATGCGGCGCGCCCGTCGGCTCCTGCCCGCGCTGGCGGTGCTGGTCGTCGTCGTCGCGACGGTCGCAGGGCTCATCGGCGGGGACGTCACGGTGGGTCTGGGCCGCCAGTTGTTCGGCGGTGTCACGTTCAGCTCCAACTGGGGGGCCATCGCCGCGGATGCCTCCTACTTCGGCGCCTCGGCGGCCGAGCCGTTCCGGCATCTCTGGTCGCTGGCCGTCGAGGAGCAGTTCTACCTCGCCTGGCCGCTCATCCTGGCCGCTTGCGTCTTCCTCATGAGCCGGGGCGGGACCATGCTCTTGCTCGGCGGCACCGCGGTGCTGCTCGCCGGGGGAATGGCGGTGCTCGACCTCGTCGGAGTCGACCGGTCCCGGCTCTACTTCGGCACGGACATCCACGCCTTCGGCCTGCTGCTGGGCGCAGTGACGGCGCTCGCGACGGGCGGCTCGCTCGCCGCGGCGATCAAGTTCCTCCTCGACCGCGGCGCGACCGACGTCACCGCGATCTGCATCCTCGCCGCCCCCGAAGG
>NZ_WSTA01000052.1 GCF_009789225.1 Agromyces seonyuensis
GCCATCCCCGATCGCTAAGTCACTGGAGTCCAGACGTGTGCTCTACCGAACTGGGTGCGCGGCTCCCGGCCGGCGCGCACCGGGGTCCGGGCGCTCCGCTACGCGCGACGCGTGGCGCGGCGCCTGCGCGATCGGGTCGTGCCGCGACGCGCGCACGTGCCCGCCTGGCTCGCAGTGCACCCGTTCCCGCGTTCGCCCGCGGAGGCCGAGGCGATCCTGGCGCGCACGAGCGCGACCCACCTCGCCTTCGTCGGCTCCGCGACCCTCGTGCCCGAGGCGCCGACCCGCCTCGAGGCCGCCCTCCGCGGTGCGCCCGACGCACTGGCCTGGTACGGCGACTCCCGGTTGCCGAACGGCGTGCGCAGGTCGGCTCCCGCGTTCTCGGAGTTCGCGGTGCGCGAGACGGCCGCCGCCCTCGGTCCCGTCGTCGTGCTGTCCGTGGCGGCGCTGCGCGCACGCGGCGGGTTCGACGCCGAGGCCGGCGACGCCGCCGTGCTGCAGGTGCTGCTCACGGCCGATCGGGCCGACATCCGGCGCATCCCGGAAGTGCTCTCGACCGTGGTCCCCGGCGCACCCTGGGACGCGGGCACTGCGGACTCGGCGGCCGTCGTCGCACGGGTCCTCGCGAACGCCGGTGTGGCGGCCGACGTCGCGATCGACGATCGGGGCGCACGCCGCGTCAGCTATGCGATCGACGGGACGCCGCTCGTTTCGATCGTCATCCCGACCCGCGGCGGCGGCGGCGAGGTCGGCGGCCGCGAGCGGGTCTTCGTCGTCGAGGGGGTCCGCAGCATCCTTGAGCGCACGGACTGGGCCGCGTACGAGTTCGTCGTCGTCGCCGACGACCCGACCCCGCAGCAGGTCGTCGACGAGCTCGAGTCGCTCGCCGGGGATCGTCTTCGGCTCGTCCGCTGGAGCGCCCCCTTCAACTTCAGCGAGAAGATGAACCGCGGGGCGGTCGCCGCTCGCGGCGAGTACCTCCTCATGCTCAACGACGACGTCGAGCTGCTCACCGGGGACTGGATCGAGCGGATGCTCGGCCTCCTCCGCCAGCCGGGCGTCGACGAGGTCGGGGCGATGCTCCACTTCGAAGACGGGTCGATCCAGCATCTCGGCCACCTCTACGAGGGCGGCGCCGCCGGCCACATCGCCTTCGGGCGCGTCCCGCGCTCGCCGCGCGAGTTCGCCGAGCTCTCGTCGACGATCGAGGTCTCCGGGGTGACCGCCGCCTGCGCTCTCGTGGGCGCGGAGCGGTTCGTCGAGGTCGGCGGGTTCAGCGAGATGTTCGCCGGCAACTACAACGACGTCGACCTGTCGCAGAAGCTCACCGAGGACGGCGGACGGATCCTCTGCGCGGGCGGCGCGAAGCTCTTCCACTTCGAGTCGCGCACGCGGGATGCCCGGGTGCTGCCGAGCGAGCTCTCGGCCCTGCTCGGACGCTGGGGCCGGCGCCTGCAGGTCGATCCGTTCGGACAGATCCGCCGCTGATCGGGTCGGCGGGGATCGCACCCGTCGACCGCCGGCCGGTCGTCGCGCCGGATCATCCACCGCACGTGCAGCGGGGCCGGATCGTTCCCGATCCGGCCCCGCTGCACGTCGTCGGTCCGCGGGTCAGCGGCCCTGCTCCTGATAGCGCGCCTCGGCGGCGTCCTTCTGGGGAGCCCACCAGGCCTCGTTGTCGCGGTACCACGCGATCGTGTCGGCGAGTCCGGCGGCGAAGTCGGCGTACGCGGGGGTCCAGCCGAGCTCGGTGCGCAGCTTCGTCGAGTCGATCGCGTAGCGCAGGTCGTGGCCGGGACGGTCGGTGACGAGGTCGTAGGCGTCCGCCGGCCGACCGAGTTCGGTGAGGATGAGCTCGACGACGTCCTTGTTGTTCTTCTCGCCGTCGGCGCCGATGAGGTAGGTCTCGCCGATCGCACCGCGCTCGAGGATCGCCAGCACCGCGGAGGAGTGGTCGTTCGCGTGGATCCAGTCGCGCACGTTCTCGCCAGTGCCGTAGAGCTTGGGCCGGTCGCCGCGGAGCACGTTCGTGATCTGGCGGGGGATGAACTTCTCGACGTGCTGGTAGGGACCGTAGTTGTTCGAGCAGTTCGAGATCGTCGCCTGCACGCCGAAGGAGCGCACCCAGGCGCGCACGAGCAGATCGCTGCCGGCCTTGGTCGACGAATACGGGCTCGACGGGTTGTAGGGCGTCTCTTCGGTGAAGCGCGCCGGATCGTCGAGCTCGAGGTCGCCGTAGACCTCGTCGGTCGAGATGTGGTGGAGGCGGACGCCGTGCTTGCGGGCGGCCTCGAGCAGCGTGTACGTGCCGATGATGTTCGTGTCGAGGAACGGCCGCGGGTCGTGCAGCGAGTTGTCGTTGTGGCTCTCGGCGGCGTAGTGCACGATCGCGTCGTGCTCGGCCGCGAGCTCGTCGACGAGCACCGCGTCGGCGATGTCGCCCTGCACGAACCGGAAGCGGTCGGCGGGCAGGCCGTCGAGCGAGGCCAGGTTGCCGGCGTACGTCAGCTTGTCGAGCACCGTCACCGAGTGGTCGGTGTTGGCGAGCACGTAGTGGACGAAATTCGAACCGATGAAGCCGGCGCCGCCGGTCACGAGGAGTCTTGACACCCCGACATCCTAACCGGGACGCCGGCAGTCGCCGATCAGGCGGGGGAGCGCACCGCGCCGATGCGGACCGCCTCGGCGAGCGCCTCGCGCCACCCGCGCGGCAGCGGCAGGCCCGCGGCGGCCCAGGCGTCGTGTCCGAGCACGGAGTAGGCGGGCCGTGCGGCCGGGCGGACGAAGGCCGAACTGTCGGTCGGCAGCACTCGCTCCGGGTCGAGCCCCGCCTCCTCGAAGATCGCCTGGGTGAACCCGTGCCAACTCGTCTCGCCCGAGTTGGTGCCGTGGTACACCCCGGGTGCCGCGTCGGAGTCGACGAGCGCGACGATCCAGCGGGCGAGATCGGCCGTCCAGGTCGGCTGGCCGAGCTGATCGGTGACGACGCTGACGGTGGGATGGGCGCCGGCCAGGCGGAGCATCGTGGCTGCGAAGTTCGGGCCGTGCTCACCGTAGAGCCAGGCGGTGCGCACGACGTAGGCGCCCTCCGGATGCTCGGCGAGCGCGAACTCCTCGCCGGCGGCCTTCGTGCGCCCGTAGGCGTTGATCGGGTCGCGCGGCGCGTCCTCCTCGTAGGGCGCCGTCCCGTTGCCGTCGAAGACGTAGTCGGTGGAGACGGTGACGAGCTTCGCGCCCAGCTCGCGCGCGACGATGGCGAGGTTGCGCACGCCGGTCGCGTTGATCGCGTACGCGGTCTCCTCGTTCGTCTCGGCGTCGTCGACCTTGGTGTAGGCCGCGGCGTTCAGGATGACGTCGTGGCCGGCCGCGGCGGCGCAGACGGCATCCAGGTCGGTGATGTCCAGACCGGCGCGGTCGAGCGCGGTCACCTCCCGGCCCGCGAGGGCGGTCTGCAGGTCGGATCCGAGCATGCCGGCGGCGCCGGTGAGGAGGATGGGCATGGAGTCGATCTTACGAGGCGGCGCCGACTAGGATCGACCGGCGAGCGCGGGCCCCGATCCGCGCTCGAGCGACTTCCGGAAGGACCCCGAACGAGATGCGGACCGAGCCGAGCCGACCTGCCGCACTCCCGGGCACGACCCCGATCGGCCGCGCCGAGCGGCTGGCGCTCGCGGCGGTCACCGCCGGTTTCCTGCTGGTCGCGACGGTCTGGGCGGTCCTGACGCCGGCACTCGCGGCGCCCGACGAGCACGCCCACCTGTCGAGCATCATCCGGGTGGCCGAGGGCGGCGGCTGGCCGGATCCGGGCGAGGCTCGCGTGCCGAACGCCGTGCAGGCGGCTCGCGACGAGGCGGCGCTGCCGGCCGCTTCCCGTTCCACGATCGCCGAATTGGAGGTCGCCCACCCCGGCCCGAGCGACCTCGTCGACCAGATGACCCAGCACCCGATCCCCTTCTACGCGATCGGGGCGGGCGTGTACGGCGCGCTCGGCATGGAGGACTGGCGCTGGGATCACGCGATGCTCGCACTGCGAGGACTCTGCATCCTTCTCGTCGCGCCGCTTCCCGTGCTCGCCTGGCGCGCGGTGCGCGACCTCACGGGATCCGCCCCGGCCGCCCTGCTCGCCGCTGCGGCCCCCTTGGCCGTGCCGAAGCTGGCGCAGATCACGGGTTCGGTCAACAACGACGCCGTTGCGATCCTGACGGGCGCGGTCGTCGCGGTGCTGGCCGTCCGCATGCTCCGGCGGCCGGCCGGATGGTGGGCCGTGGCGGGGCTCGGCGTCGCCGTCGGCGTCGCGGGGCTCTCGAAGGGGCTCGCCCTCGCGCTCATCCCGCTCGCCGGCCTCGCGGTGCTCGCTTCGCCCGCTCCGGGCCGATGGCCCTGGCTGCGGCGAACGCTGCGGGCACTGCTGCTCGCCGCCGTCGCGGTCGCGGCCGGACTGTTCCACTGGGTGCGCAACTATGTCGTCTACGGGGCCGTGCAGCCCGCGGGGCTCGTGCGGCCCGACTACGACTGGGGGAGCGGGGGCCCGGACTTCGGCAAGCTCGTCGACGAGCTGTGGCGGTCGCTGACGGCGTCGTTCTGGGGGAGCTTCGACCACGTCGAACGCCCGTTCGCGATGTGGGCGAGTGCGGTCTGCCTCTTCGTCATCCTCGTCTTCGGACTCTGCTACGCCGATCGCACGACGCGATGGCGCACCGTCGTGCTGCTCTCCCCGCTCGTCGGGATCCTCGCGATCCTGCTGCCGGGCATCTGGGCCGACTACACGCGCACGGGACTCCTCGCCGGGATGCAGGGGCGTTACCTCTTCGGGATGCTCGTGCCGCTCATCGCTGCGAGCGCCCTCGCATGGCGGCGGATGCCGCCGCCGAACCGGCGCCGGGGCACGATGATCGCGCTCATCGCCGTCTTCGCCGTGATGGCCGTCGACGGCCTCGTCCACGGCTACCTCGCGTACTACCCGTTCGGCCCGTCCGGTGCGCAGGAGTGGGCGACCCATGTCCCGGTGCCCTGGCCCGCTCTCGCCACGCTGCTCGGGGCGACCGCCCTCGTCGGCGTCGCGGCCGTCGTGCTGCTCGTGCGCGCTCTGCCGCGCGACCACGACGACGAGCAGGGGTTCGGGCAGCCCGACGCGCGCATGGGGCGCAGCGAGTCCGGCGAGCAGTCGGCGCCCGCGACGCCTGAAACTTGAAGCCGGAGGCTACTCGGCGACGGGACGCGTGCCGACGGCGACCAGCCCCGTGCCCGTGCGTCGGTTGAGCGCCTGCAGCAGCACGAACGGCGCGGTGCCGATGCGGATCGCGAGGCCGAGCCAGCGCGAGCCGGGCTGACCCGTTCGACCGCTCGCCGCAGTCAGCTCCTCGATGTCCGAGGGGTTCTCGTCGAGGAAGCGGCGATCGCGACGGTTGCGCACCGCCTCGAGCAGATAGCCCAGCGGCCAGGCGTAGACCACGACGTCGACGTCGACGAGGCCCGCTCGCTCGAACAGGCGGCGCAGGTGGTCGGGGTCGTAGCGCCGGAAGTGCCCCGAGCGCACGTCGGAGGGGCCGAAGCGGTCGGCGTAGGCCGGCACGGAGATCATGACGCGGCCGCCGGGACGGACCGCCGTGATCCACTCGTCGAGTGCGGCGGCGTCGTCCTCGATGTGCTCCAGCACCTCGAAGGCGCAGACCAGGTCCGCCGGATCGCCGAGGTCGACCTCGGACGGGAAGCCGTTGACGACCCGTCCGCCCGCGGGTTCGATGGCCGCTGCCGCGCGTCCGGCCGAACGCGGGTCGGGTTCCACGCCGAGGTAGTCGCGGCCGACGGCGACGCGGGCGCCGAAGGCGCCCTGGCCGCATCCGAATTCGACCACGCGCTCGGGGGAGATCGCGCGGATGCTCGGCTCGACGACGCTCCAACGGAGGAGCGCCCGCGGTGCCAGCGGGGGCGGTGAGAGTCTGGTTCGGGTCACGGAATGGATTGTGGCAGCCGAGGGGCCTGCAGCGCCATGGTTCGCCGGGACCGCGTTCGGGATCGGGCATCGCGGTCGGCTGGAGGCGGGCGTCGCCGAGCGCGGTCGCGTCTTCGGTCAGACCGTAGACTTCCCTGGTCGCCGAGCGGACGTCCGGCGGCGGGATGGGAGGACGGATGTCGGCGGCACCGGCGAAACGGATCGCGGTCATCACCTGCTACCGGCACCCCGACTACGTCCGTGCGGCTTCGCTCCGCGCGGCCGTGCGGGCGAGCGGCCGGTTCGCCGAGGTCGAGGTCGTCAAGAACCGCTCGCGCGGCGCTGCGCGCTACCTCCAGGTGACCGGAGCCCTCGTCCGGATGGCGGTGCGGCCGCCCGACGCGTACCTCGTGACCTTCCGGGGCTACGAGATCCTGCCCGTCGTGCTGCTGCTCTCCCGCGGACGGCCGGTGTACTACGACGAGTTCATCAACCCCGTCGAGTGGTTCGTGCACGAGCACGGCAAGTTCCGCGACGGCTCGCTGCCGGCCCGGGCGCTCCGCAGCCTGTTCCGCGCGTTCATGCGCCGCACGGCGGGCATCCTCACGGACACCGCGTCGCACGCCGCCTACTCGGCCGAGCTCATGGACCTGCCCCTCGAGCGCTACACGGCGGTGCCGGTCGGGACCGACGAGGACACCTTCGCCGCCGCGACGACGTCGACCGGCACCCAGGACGGCCCGTTCAGCGTGCTCTACTACGGCTCGATGCTGCCGCTGCACGGGCTGGCGGTCGTGCTCGACGCGGCCCGGCGGCTCGCGGGCGAGGGCGTCTCGTTCACGTTCGTCGGCGGCGACGAGACCGACGAACGCGCGGTCGCGGCCGCAGGCGCGGACGGCGCGAACGTGCAGTACCGCTCGTGGGTCCCGTACGCCGAGCTCCCCGACCTGTTCGCCGCGCACCGCCTGCACCTCGGCGGCCCGTTCGGCGACACCGTGCAGTCGCAGTTCGTGATCACGGGCAAGACCTACCAGTTCCTCGCGATGGGACTGCCGGTCGTGGTCGGCGACAACCTCGAGAGCGGCGTCTTCCGCGACCGCGGCGATGCGCTCGTCGTCGCCCAGGGCGACCCGGACGCCCTTGCGGAGACGATCCGCTGGGCGGCCGGGCATCCCGATGAGCTCGCCCGGATCGGGCGGGCAGGCCGAGCGACCTACGAGCGGCTATTCTCCGTCGAGCGCGTCGCCGACCGGCTCGGCATCCTGTTTGGGGCGGAGCAGCCGGCCCAGGTGGAAGAAGCTCGAGATCGCGAAGAGCGCGCCGAGGAATAGGGCGTAGAAGGCGCGGTCCACGATGCCGGCGGAGACGATGACGTCGAGGGGGACGCCGTGGAGCCCCTGCGCGAACACCAGGAACGCTTCGCGGATGCCGATCGCGCCCGGTGTGATCGAGACGAAGAGCGAGAGGTTCGCACTGCCCGAGTAGGCGATGATCTGGGCGGGGTCGTAGACGCCGGCGCCGGCGACGCTCGCGATCTCGACGCCGAAGATCACCGTCATGAGCACGAGTTGCACGACGGTGACCGCGGCGATGGCGAGGATCCAGGGCCACGCGTGCCCCAGCCCAATGCGCAGTGCGGCGATGACGACGACGACGGCCCCGACGAGGACGATCACGGCCGAGAGCCACGGCAGATTCCGCACGAAGAGCATCGCCGCGTTCAGCACCCCGAACACGAAGAAGTAGTAGACCGTCGCCAACAGGTAGTCGCGGAACCGCATCCCGATGCGGGACTTCAGGTACACCGCCCGGATGCCCGGACCGCTCTGCATCGGGCCGAAGAAGTTCGACACCGTCGAGTAGACGGTCAGCAGGAACGACTCGCGCACGGGCAGCGTCGCGCCGCCCAGCCGGACCGTCGAGACGAGGACGCCGAAGTGGGTGACCACTACGCCCACGTAGAGCACGACCAGAAGGGCGAGGTTGCCCCAGCCGATCGAGAGCGCATCGACGACGATGCCCGGGTTCAGGGCGACGTACGTGATGATGAGCGCGAAGAAGACCACCAGGATGGCGACCGCCAGCGCGCGCTTGTGCCGACCGACCCAACGCGCGGGCGCGGATCCGGAGATCCGCTCCCAGAGCCGGCGAGCCGCGGCGGAGAGCCTAGCGACCATAGCGTTGGTGCTTGAGGAGCTCGAGCGCGTCCTCGTTCAGCGAACGGACGATCCGGATGAGGTCCGCGATCACGCCGAGCGCCAAGGAGAGCAGTGCGCCGATGGCGAGGATCGCGCCGATGAGCAGCGACTGCAGGTTGTCGCCCTGCGAGTTCGTGAGCACGAGCACGAGATAGCGGACGAAGGGGATGAGGGCCAGCGCCCCGAGCAGCGCGCTCAGCCAGGCGAAGAGCACGTATGGCCGATACATCAGGTAGGAGCGCAGGATGGCGGAGCCGGACTGGAACATGTGCTGCCAGATGTTCTTGAACAGCCGCGACTCGCGCGTCTTCGGGTTGGTCTCGACCGGGATGCTCGAGATCGCCAGGCGCTTGTAACCGGCCTGGATGATCGTCTCCATGCAGTAGCTGAAGCGCGTCACGATGTTCAGGCGGATGAGCGCCGACGCCGAGTAGGCGCGGAAACCGCTCGCGGCGTCGGGCAGGTCGGTGCCGGCGGCCTTGTTGACGACCCAGCTGCCGAAGCGCTGCATCATCTTCTTGAACGGCGAGAAGTGCGCGATCTTCTTCGTCTGCCGGTCGGCGATGACGATCTCGGCCGTGCCCGCCACGATCGGCTGCACGAGGTCCGTGATGCGCGTCTGCGGGTACTGGTTGTCGCCGTCGGTGTTCACGACGATGTCGGCGCCGTTGCGGAGCGCGTAGTCGACGCCGTCGGCGAACGAGCGCGCGAGGCCCATGTTGCGCGCGTGCTGCACGAAGTGCGTGACGCCGTGCTCCTTGGCGACCTCGATCGTGCGGTCCGAGGAACCGTCGTCGATGACGAGGATCTCGATCTCGTCGATGCCCGGGATGGACTTCGGGATCGAGTCCAGGACCAGGGGCAGGGTCTCTTCTTCGTTGAGACACGGGATCTGGACGAACAGTCTCAAATGGGGCTCGCAATCATGGGCGCGGGGGACGCGCATCGGGTCGGGCGACACTACAGTCTACGAGGCGTCGGGCGGACCTCGGACCGGACGCGGCACTCGGGCCCGACGGGCGACCTCGCGCCGACCGGCCGGCGCGTCAGCGGCGGTTCGACGTGAGGCGCGCACGCAGGCCGATCGCGGCCCTCAGGACGAGCCGCACCGGCAGGTACGCCGGTCCGCGGTAGCGCCGCTGCAGGAAGCGGCTCGCGCTCTCGTGGTGAGCGAGCGACATCTTCGTCATCGACTTCGCCGTGGAGTGCGCGCCCGTGTGCACGACCGCGGCGGCCGGCGCGTAGTGGTTGCGCCAGCCCGCCTCGAGCAGGCGCGCGCCGAGGTCGACGTCCTCGAAGTACATGAAGTAGCCCTCGTCGAAGCCGCCGACCTCGTCGAACGCCGTGCGGCGGATGAGCAGGCAAGCGCCGGAGAGCCACTCGGCGTCGCGGTCGACGGGGGCCTCGTTGGCGCGTCGGTACGCGGCGCTGAAGGGGTTGGACGGCCAGAGGTTGCGGAATACGACATGGCCCGCGCCGCTGACGATGCGGGGGAGTTGCCGGGCCGAGGGATAGACGGTGCCGTCGGCGTCGGTGATGAGCGGGCCGAGCGACCCAATCGCGGGGTCCGCGACGCCGACGGCCGCGAGCACGTCGAGCGAGCCGGGCCCGAGCGTGACGTCGGGGTTCGCGACGAGCACCCAGTCGGCCTCGGCGCCGAAGGCGCGCACGGCCGCGTTCGCCGCCGTGCCGTAGCCCGGGTTGTCGAGCGCGAGGTAGCCGGCTCCGTACTGCTCGGCGATCCGGCGTGTCGAGTCGGACGCCGCGTTGTCGGCGACGGCGAGCGCCACGGGGGCGCTCGTGGCCGCCGATACGGAGTCGAGGAAGGTCGGGAGCACCGCGTCCGAGTCGTAGGCGACGGTCACGATGAGGATCCGCTCGGGGGCACGCATCTCGTTCATCAAGAAGCCAATGGTACTTCGTCGGCGGCGTCGTCGCGGCCCGCGGGCGGGATCGGGGGCGCGCCCGCGCGCGATCTCGGATAGCGTGACCGACGTGCTGAACCCGAAATGGCCCTCGGTATCGAGGCGCGTCGTCGTCGCCGCCCTCGCGGCGCTCCTGCTCCTCGGCGTCGTGGGCGTCGTGCTCGCGGTCGTGACCGGGTCGTGGGGTCCGCTCATCATCGGCGCGGTCGTCGATGCGGTCATCCTGCTCGCCGTGTTCGAGCGGGGCGCCTCGAACGAGCGCCGAGCGCTCGCGGCGTCGATCGCGGAATTCGGGGCCGCGGCCGATGAGTCGGAAACGCCCTACGCGCCGGGGACCTCGCTCGACCTGCTCCGCCGGGATCTGCAGCGCGACCTCTCGGCGACGCTGTCCTTGCACGCCGCGCTCGACGTCGAGCGCCGAATGCCCGCGCCGGGCGGGTGGGCGGCGACCCCCGACACTCTGGCGATGCTCGTCGGGCTGCTCCTCGACCGGCTCGGCGACGCCCCCGTCGTCGTGGAGTGCGGCAGCGGCACCTCGACCGTCTGGCTCGCGTCCGCATTGCGGGCGGCCGGGCGAGGCCGTCTGATCTCCCTCGAGCACGACGCGGAGTGGGCCGCGCTCTCCCGCACCCGGCTCCTCGACCACGGTCTGGCCGATCTGGTCGACGTGCGCCACGCCCCGCTCGAAGCGGGCCCCGAGGGCCTCTGGTACGCCGAGTCGTCCCTCGGCGGGCTGGAGCGCATCGATCTGCTGTTCGTCGACGGCCCTCCCGGATTCCTCGGCGAGCATGCCCGTCGACCCGCCTACCCCGTGCTCGGCGCGGCGCTGTCGCCCGGCGGCTTCGTGGTGCTCGACGACGTGGACCGCCCGGGGGAGACGGCGATCTTCGCCGAATGGCTCGCCGGCGGTGAGCTCGTCGAGGCCCCCGAGTACGCCACCGATCGGGCGCGAGTCGCCCGCCGGATCGGCTGAGCGCCGCGAACGACGGGACGGGCCCGCCGCCGGAGACCGGCGACGGGCCCGTCCCGTCGGTGTCAGCGTCCGCTGTAGACGTCGTCGGTCGGCCGGCCCCACCGGCGCTCGACGAACTCCATCTCCCAGGCGTGCACCGTGGGGACGCGCGTCTTCGACTCGAAGTGGAAGAGCCGCACGTCGTGGAGGAAGAGGATGCGCCGACCGGTCTGGCGGACCTTGTAGCAGTAGTCGACGTCGTTGTAGTTGCCGGGGAGCCCCTCCCACATGCCGCCGATCTCCGCGTAGAGCTCGCGGGTGATCGCCGAGCACGCCGCCGTCACGCCGGTGACCTCGCGGTAGATCGAGAGCTCGTTGAAGTGGCCGGTGCTCTCCGAGTGCTCGCCGAAGTAGGAGTGGCCGTAGCCGGCCACGCCGTAGCGGTGCCCGCCGTGCTGGACCGTGCCGTCCTCGAAGTAGAGCAGGGCGCCGGTGAGGCCGACGCCGTCGTCGTCGAGCGGGGCGACGAGACGCTCGATGAAGCCGTCCGAGATCACCTCGGTGTCGTCGTTGAGGAGCACGATGCGGTCGCCGGTGCTGCGGGCGAAGCCGACGTTGCATTTCTCGCTGAAGTTGAACGGCTTCGCATAGGGCACGAGCAGGAGCTTGTCGCCGGCGAGGTCGCCCAGTTCGTCGAGGACCGCCGGCGGCGTCGTCTCGTCGTAGACGACGACGAACTCGAGGTTCTCGTGCGCCGTATGGTCGAGGACCGCGCGGACCGCCTCGACGACGAACACGCGCGGCTTGCCGAAGGCGTCGCCTGCGGTGCCGCGGGTCGGGATGATGACGCTGACGCGGAGAGCGGGGTCGAGCTCCCGACGCACCGCATACGTTCCGGGCAGCGTCCCGCGCTCGGCCGTGGCGCGCTGGCCCGTGCGCTCGAGGTGGGCGCTCACGGCGCGGACGCCGGCATCCCAGGCGTAGGGCTTCGCGTCGGCGCCGGTCGCGGTCGACCCGGGGACCGTGCGCCAGTGGTAGAGCACCTCGGGGATGTGGTGGATCGTGCGGGCGCGCTCGGTGACCTTGAGGATGAGGTCGTGGTCCTGGGCGCCGTCGAAGGCCGAGTCGAAGCCGCCGACCTCGCGGCCGAGTTCGGTGCGGAAGACCGACATGTGGCAGGTGTACATCTGCCAGCGGAAGCGTTCCGGCGACCAGTCCGGCTTCTGGAACACGTCGAACGTGTACCCGTCCTCGTCGATCTTGTCCTCGTCGGTGTAGAGGTAGTCGATCGTCTCGTCGTCGAGCACGGCGCGCGCAGCCTTCGCCAGTGCGCCCGGCACGAGCAGGTCGTCGTGGTCGAGCAGCACGACGAACTCGCCGCGGGCCGCCGCGAGGCCGTCGTTCGACGCGGCGGAGATGCCGCCGTTCGTTTCGCGCCGGAGCACCCGGATGCGCGGGTCGAGGGCTTCGATCTCCTCGAGCGCGGCTGCGGTCTCGGCGGACGGCGACCGGTCGTCGACGAGGAGGAGCTCCCAGCCGGCCCAACCCTGCACGAGGACCGAGTCGACGGTCTCGCGCAGGACGGCGGGCGGCGTGTTGTAGACCGGCGTCACCACCGAGAACAGCGGGGACGCGCTCATGCGCGCCCTCGGCCGCGGCCCGTGATGGCCGACACGGGCCGGACGATCGCGTTGCCGATGCGCCAGGAGTTGCTCGCCTTGACCTCGTCGCGCTCGCGGTTGCGCTGCGCCTTCTCGTCGGCGAGCAGGTGGTTCGCCTGACGGAGCCGTACCTCGAGCTCGTCGATGCGCGTGATGAGCGACCAGTGGTCGACGTCGGCCGCGGCCTCCATGCGCCGGGCGAGCTCGTCGCGCTCGGCAGTCAGGCCCGAGATCTGGTCGCGCAGCCGCAGCTGCTCGTGGATGAGCTCGGCGCAGCGTTCGCGGAGCTCGTCGATGCTCGCATCGGGATCGACGCGGATCCCGAGGACGTTCGCATCGTGGTCGGCGGGTTCCGTCATCAGTCGTGCCTTCGCGGTTCGAGGGAAGTGGGCGCCCGGATCGGCCGTCGGGGGACCGCCGAGGGACCGCATCACTCTAGCCGATCGGCCTGCCTGCACCCGGTCTCCGGGCGCGATCGGGCCGGGCCCGCCTTGCTAGACTCGCCCGGTGCAGATCCGCGAACTGAAGATCCCCGACAGCTATGAGATCACGCCGAAGCAGTTCCCCGACGACCGAGGGGTGTTCCTCGAGTGGTACCGCTTCGACCGCCTCGCCGAGGTCGTCGGGCACCCGCTGCAGCTGGCGCAGGGCAACACCTCGGTATCCAAGCGCGGCGTCGTGCGCGGCATCCATTTCGCGGACGTGCCCCCGAGCCAGGCCAAGTACGTGACCGCCGCCCGCGGTGCGGTGCTCGACTTCGTCATCGACATCCGCGTCGGTTCGCCGACCTTCGGCCAGTGGGACTCGGTGCTCCTCGACGACGTCGACCGCCGGGCGATCTACATCTCGGAGGGCCTCGGCCACTGCTTCGTGGCACTCACCGACGACGCCACCGTGAGCTACCTCGTCACCTCGACCTTCAACGCCGAGCGCGAGCACGGCATCAACCCGCTCGACGCCGACGTGGCGCTCGAGTTCGGCATCCCGGCGGAGGAGCTGCTGCTCTCGCCGAAGGACACCGACGCGCCGGGCCTCGCCGAGGCCGCGGCGAGCGGCCTGCTGCCCACCTGGGACGCGGCCCGCGCCTACTACGCGGAATTGAACGGAGCGCATTGATGCGCGGCATCATCCTCGCCGGCGGGTCCGGCACGCGGCTGTGGCCCATCACCAAGGGCATCTCGAAGCAGCTCATGCCGATCTACGACAAGCCGATGATCTACTACCCGCTGTCGACGCTCATGATGGCCGGCATCAGCGAGATCCTGATCATCACGACGCCCGAGTACAACGAGCAGTTCAAGGCGCTCCTCGGCGACGGCTCGCAGCTCGGCATTCGCCTCGAGTACGCCGTGCAGCCGTCCCCGGACGGCCTCGCCCAGGCGTTCATCATCGGCGAGGAGTTCATCGGCGACGAGTCGGTGGCCCTCGTGCTCGGCGACAACATCTTCCACGGCACCGGGCTCGGGTCGTCGCTGCGCGGCCACGGCGAGATCGAGGGCGGTCTCGTCTTCGCGTACCACGTCGCCAACCCGGAGGCGTACGGCGTCGTCGAGTTCGACGACGAGATGCGTGCCGTCTCCATTGAGGAGAAGCCGACGAAGCCGAAGAGCAACTACGCGGTGCCCGGGCTCTACTTCTACGACAATTCAGTCGTCCAGATCGCGAAGACGATCGAGCCGAGCGCCCGTGGCGAGCTCGAGATCTCGACGATCAACGAACGCTACCTCGAGGAGGGAATCCTGCAGGTCAAGGTGCTCGACCGGGGGACGGCGTGGCTCGACACCGGCACGTTCGAGTCGATGATGCAGGCCTCCGACTACGTGCGCGTGATCGAGGACCGGCAGGGCTTCAAGATCGGCTGCATCGAGGAGATCGCCTGGCGCGCGGGCTGGATCGGCGATGCGGAACTGGCGGTCCTCGCCGCGCCGCTCGTCAAGAGCGGCTACGGGACCTACCTGCAGAAGCTCCTGGCCGGCTGAGCCGACGACAGGAGAACGGGGCGGGCATGCGATCGCATGCCGGCCCCGTTTCCGCGTACCGGCGATTCGCGCCGAGTCAGGCTTTCGGACGGAGCTCGAAGCTCGGTTCGGCGAACACGGGACCGCGGCTGTGGCCCTCGGTGCGCACGGTGAACGACGTCGCCTGCGGGATGTCGTGGAGGTGGCGACCGGCGAAGTCCATGAGCGAGACGTTGACGAAGTACTTGCCTTCGCCGAACCGCGCGTCGGCGATCGTCAGGTCGACCGCCCGCCGGCCCTCGAGTCGCTCGAGCTGGTACCCGGAGACGATCGTGCTCGCGCCGTAGATGACCTGGCCGTGCTCGTTGTCGATCTGGATCGCGCACACCCAGTCGTCGATGCCCTCGTCATGCTCGAAAGTCGAGGTGATGACGATGTCGTCGCCGGGGCGCAGGTGCTCGCCGGGCGCGCGCCCCTGGACGCTCACCTCGCCGGAGATGACGCGGGCGACCTGGCGCGGCGGCACCCCGTCGGAGCCGACCTCGGCGACGCGGCGATCCTCGAGGATGTCGCGGAAGGCGGCGATGGCCTCGAGCGGCTCGCCGTCGACGACGACCTCGCCCTGGTTCAGCAGGATGACGCGGTCGCAGAGCTCGGCGACCTGGCCGAGCGAGTGGCTCACGAGGACGATCGTGCGCCCCTCCTGCTGGAACGAGCGGATCTTGTCGAGGCACTTGCGCTGGAACGCCTCGTCGCCGACCGCGAGCACCTCGTCGACGAGCAGCAGGTCGGGGTCGGTGTGCACGGCCACGGCGAAGGCGAGCCGCACGTACATGCCCGAGGAGTAGAACTTCACCTGCGTGTCGATGAAGTCGCCGATGCCG
This sequence comes from Agromyces seonyuensis, assembly GCF_009789225.1. Lineage (GTDB taxonomy): Bacteria > Actinomycetota > Actinomycetes > Actinomycetales > Microbacteriaceae > Agromyces > Agromyces seonyuensis. Next base: position 15,511 of record NZ_WSTA01000052.1, read on the forward strand.
GAGAACGCGACGATGTCGTCGAAACGCTCCGAGATCTCGTCGCGGCCCAGGCCGAGCACCGAGCCGTTCAGGTAGACGTTCTCGCGCCCCGTGAGGTCGGGGTGGAAGCCGGCGCCGAGCTCGAGGAGCGCGGCGATGCGACCGCGGCGCGACACCGAACCGCTCGAGGGCTCGATGATGCCGCCGATGACCTTGAGCAGGGTCGACTTGCCCGAGCCGTTGTGGCCGATGAGGCCGATCGTCTGACCCGCCCGCACTTCGGTCGTGACGCCCCGGAGGGCCCAGAAGTCCTCACGGTGCTGTCGCCCGGCGCGGCCGAGCGTGACGATGCGCTCCTTGAGCGAGTTGTCCTTGCGGATCGTGAACCGCTTCGACACCTCGGCGATGTCGACGACGACGGGACCCGGCTGGACGGCGTCCTCGAGCTGCGTGCTCATGTTGTTGCTCCTGGGGTTGTTCGGGACGACGGGGCGGGTTCCGCGGGTCAGAGCGCCTGCGCGAAGTCGCCCTGCAGGCGGCGGAAGACCGTGTGTCCGACGAAGAGGAACACGAGACCGATGAGGAAGGCGACGACCATCCGCAGCAGCAGGTCCGGAGGGAAGTGGCTCGCATCGCCCGCCATCCAGAACGCCTTCTGGAAGCCCAGGACGGCGAGCGTCACGGGGTTGTTGGTGTAGACGTCGAGCGCGACCGAGCCGGCGCCGAACGTGTCGCGCACCATGGTCCAGGAGTACACGATCGGGGAGGCCCACATGAGCAGCATCGTGAGGACCTCGACGAGGTACTGGATGTCGCGGAGGTAGACGTTCGCCGCCGAGAGGATGAGCGCGAGCGCGGTGCCGTAGACGAGCACGAGCGCGAGCGACGGGAAGGCGTAGAGCAGGCCGGCGTGCCACGGGAAGGCGCCGAGCACGATGGTGGCCGCGATGAGGATGACCAACTGGACGGCGAAGTTGAACAACGCCGAGCCGACCGCGGCGAGCGGGAAGATCTCGCGCGGCAGGTACACCTTCTTCACGAGACCCGTGTTGCCCACGATCGAGGCCGTGCCGCCCATGATGATCTCGCTCAGCAGGCCGTAGATCGTCAGGCCCGTGAAGATGAAGATCGCGAACTCCGGGATGCCGCGCGCGGCGCCGAGGAACTGGCCGAGCACCACGTAGTAGACGAGGAGCTGCGTGAGCGGACGGACGAGCGACCACAGGAAGCCGAGGCTGGAGTCCTTGTAGCGCGCCTTCAGGTCGCGTCGGATGAGCAGGTCGAGCATCTCGCGGTGCCCGAAGATCTGGCGGAGGGAGCTCCAGCCGCCGGAGAGCCTGCGGCTCGCCACGACGCTCTGGAGCGGAGTTTCCGAGAGCTTGGCGTATCGGGTGAGGCGGACGCTCTCGGCGTCGGATCGTTCGCTCATAACCTGGCGATCATAGCCGAGCGCGGCTGTCATCCCCCTGCTCGCGGTCGTCCGCGGAGCGCGTTCAGCCCGTCCGCCGCGCGGTCCACCGCGCGCACCACCCGTCGCGACCGCTGACGGTCGAGTTCGGCGCGGAGCCCATCGACCTCGGCAGTGCGCGCGGCGAGCGCTTGGTTGTGCTCGACGAGGCGGACCTCGAGCTGCGCCTGCTCCTCCTGCAGGATGCGATTGCCCTCGTTGACCCGCGCCAGTTCGTCCTCGATGAGGCGGGTCCGCGAGATCTCGCGCTGCAGGTGCTGCTCGACGGGTGCGACCAGTTCGGCGAGGTTGCGCTGCTCGGCAAGCTCCGCGTCGTCGAAGAGCTCGTCGTCGACGATCGACGGGCGGGAGGCGATCCGGTCCTCGGCGACGAACGCCCCCGAGGCCAGGCCGGCGGTCAGCTCGGCGTCGTCGGGGTGACGCCGGATGTAAGCGGCGAGGAGCGTGCCGTCCTGCTGGCGGCGGTAGTCGCGCATGCCGTGATGGTTGGCGCTCGGCTTGAGGTGCGGCGAACGCTCGTACCCCTGCCCCGCCGCGACGACCTTGCGCTCGAACTGCGTCCACGACCGCCACGGGAAGTGCAGGACTTCGATTCGCAGCGCCTCGGGCGGCAGCCCGTGGCTCTCGACGTCGGCGAAGTGGTTGCCCTGGGCGACCGTCACCTCGGGGTTCGGTACGAAAGCGACGTCGTCGGTGGAGTGCGAGTGCAGGCCGAGCTCGTGCATCCGCTCGATCGGGCGGAGATCGCGGTAGACGAGGCGACCGAGCCCGGTGCCGCGGCGCGCGGGGGCGCCGATCATGTCGGTGACCGGCACCGGGAACGCGCCGAGCGCCGGGTCGATCCGCTCGAAGGCCTCGTGGAGGGTGAGGTCGGGATCGACGGCGACCCAGAACTCGTCGGCGTCGGCGTTCAGCACCCAGTCCGCGCCGGCGCGCGCCGCGTCGCGCGACATCCCGGTCACGACGGCGTGCTGCTGCTTGCGGTGCTCGGGGTCGTGGCGGAGGTCGATCCTCCCGGATGCGGCATAGCGTTCGAGGATCTCGCGCGTGCCGTCGAGCGAGCCGTTGTCGGTGACGATGAAGTGGTCGACTCCCTGCTCGAGGTGGTGCTCGAGCATGGCCTCGATGATGTCCGCTTCATCGCGGACCATGAGCGTCATTGCGAGTCGCATGACGAGGGCCTTTCCTGGAGGGGCGGGGGGCTGCCGGTCGCCGGCGGAAGGGTTCGCACGTCGTTCGGGCAGGATGGACAGCCTACCGGCGGCCCGGTTCGCCCGCACCGGCCGCCTGTCGGATAATCGACCTGCCCCCCGCGTTCCGATCGGAGTCCGATGCCCCGCGCCCTCACCACCGTCCGACCCGGCGTCGCCGCACCGTCCCGCCGTCCGACGGCGGCGCGGGTCGTCGAGATCGTCGCCTGGGGAGCCTGGATCGCGTTCATCGTCATCACGATCGGCGGACCGCTGTTCGGCACGAGCGTGTTCCTGGGCACGCAGCTGCTCACGGGGGTCGCACCGTGGCAGACCGTGCTCTCCGATCCGACGGTCGTCGTCAATCGCTTCATCGGGGACACGGTCGACGCAGGCACGCCGCAGACGCTGCTGCTGACCCAATCGGTGCAGTCGGGCTTCTTCCCCGAGTGGAACCCGTTCGTCGGCGGCGGCACCGAACTCGGCGGCGTGCCGAATTCGGGGGCGTACTCGCCGCTGTCGCTCCCATGGTGGATCCTGCCCCCGCAGTACGCCCCGGGGGCGGCGAAGCTGCTCGAGTTCGTGGCGATCACGGTGGGCATGTCGCTGTTCCTGCGCCGCCTCGGCGCGGCCCGGGCGTCGTGGCCCATCGCGAGCCTGCTCTTCGCGTCCTCGGGCTTCATGATCGCCTGGACCAACTGGCCGCAGACGCGCGTCGCGGCGTGCATCCCCTTGCTGTTCTGGGCGCTCGACCGCGCGGCCGTGCGCGCGAAGCCGCTCGACGTGATCCCGGTGGGCCTCGCGGTCGCGGCGCTCCTGCTCGGCGGGTTCCCGGCGATCGTCGGGTACGCCCTGTACGCGGGGGCCGCGTACGTCCTGGTTCGCGCACTGCTCGTGCGCACGGGCTGGGCGAGCGTGCTGCGAGCGGGGGCGGTCGCGCTCGGCGGCGTGCTGCTGGGCGCCTTCGTGGCGGCGTGGCAACTCCTGCCGTTCGCGCTCAACGCCATGAGCGTGCTCGACCTCGAGGCGCGGCAGCAGACGCCCGACATCCACCTCCGGGTGACCGACCTCGCCTCGATCTTCCTGCCGGACGGCAGCGGCGGACCCGATTCCGGATTCTGGGCCGGGCACCCCGTCGAGCTCATCTCCTACGTCGGCGCTCCCGCCGTCGTGCTCGTCGCGGCGCTGCTGCTCTTCCGTCCGCGGCAGCCCTTCGCCCGCGGGGTCGTGGCGTTCCTGGCCGCGGGTCTCGCGCTCTCGATCGCCTTGACGTACTTCGGCGGACCGCTGCTCGGTCTCTTCCAGGAGCTGCCGATCTTCTCGAACAATCAGATCGGCCGACTCCGGGTCATGGTCGGGTTCTTCCTCGCCGTCCTGGCGGCGCTCGGCTTCAGTCGCGTGCTCGACGGGGCGGGCTTCCGGTGGCCGCTCGCGGCGAGCGCCCGGGGCCGATGGATGCTCGCGCTCCGCGCCGCCGGGCTCTTCGCGCTCGCGGCGGGCAGCGCCGCGGTGCTCTGGACCGCCTGGACGGGCATCCCGGTCGAGTCGAAGCCGCTCATCAAGGAGCAGGCGATCGCGATCGGAGTCGTCGGCGGGCTCGCGGCCCTCGCCGTCCTGTTGGTGTGGTTCCGGCGCTCGTGGGTGCTCGCGGCCGCCGTGATCCCCGTCGCCATCGTCATCCCCGCCGCCCTCACCGCCGAGGCCTGGTGGCCGAAGTCGTCGCCGTCGACCTTCTACCCCGAGACGCCGACCCACGAGTTCCTCGACGCGCACCTCGGCGAGGACCGCTACGGCTCCGTCGGCTCGGCGATGCTGCCCGGAACCGCGTCCGCCTACCGGCAGCGCTCGGTCGGCGGGCACGGCTTCATGACGGTGGAGTGGAAGGACCTGCTCGAAGCGGTCGATCCGACCGTCATGCAGAGCCCGACCTACGCGACGTTCGATGCGACGACGCTCGAGGACTACGGCGCGTCGCCGATCCTCGATCGGCTCGCCGTCGACTACCTCGTGGCCGACCCGAGCGCCGAGCCGGCCGGCGAGCTCGAACTCGCCCCGCAGGGCGAGACGGGGATCGTCTGGACGCCGGGCGACGAGATGGTCTCGTCATCGCACACGGGTCCGGTGCGCGGCATCGGGTTCCGCCTCTACGACGGCGTCGTCGACGGCGCGAGCGACGAGGACGTGTCGATCGCCGTCGACCTCGTCGCCGACGACGACGGCGAGGTGCTCGCGGCGAGCGCATCGACGACGAACAGCCTCTTCGGCGGCACCCGCTGGGTCGCCTTGGACGCCGAGGACCTCCCCGCCGATCGGTCCTGGCACGCGGTGCTGCGGATCGGGGGAGCCGCCGAGGGCTTCGCGCTCCAGGCCGACGACGCCGACGCCCTCCTCATCGACCTCGCGCGCCCCGAAGACGACGGGCTCGACATCGTGCACGTCGGCGACGCGACCGTCTACGAGCGGGCGGGCGTGCTCGACCGCGTGCGCTGGGCCGACGGCGACCTCGTGATCGCCGATGCCGACGAGCGGCTGGCGGCACTGGCCGACGGATCGGTGCCGGTCGACGAGATCGTGCTCTCGGACGCCGACGACGAGCGTCCCGTCGATGCCGGGTCGACGGCGGAGATCGTGGACCGGTCCGATGCGCTCGACACCGACGTGCAGGAGTTCTCGGTCGACGCTGACGGCGCCGGCTGGCTGGTCGTCGCGGACTCGTTCCGCCGGCCCGGCTGGACCGCGACGGTCGACGGCGAGCCGGCCGACATCGCGGCAGCGGACCACGCGCTCGGCGCGATCCACGTCGACGAGGGCGCCCACACCGTGCGACTCGAGTACCGCACGCCCGGACTCTCCGCGGGCACGATCGTGACCGCGGTCTCGCTGGTCGGGATCCTCGTCGCGGCGGTCGTGGCGTGGGTGCTGCGACGTCGTCGGGCCGGCTTTGACGCCGCGCCGGATGCCGCTGCGGACGACGGCGATTCTGTGGACGACGGCGATGCTGCGGACGACGGCGATGCTGCGGGCGACGGCGATGCTGCGGGCGATGCCGCGGACGCCGAGCGGAGCGACGGATGAGCGGGCCCCGCGCGCGCCGGACGACCGATGCGGCGGAGGCCGGCGAACCGACGACCGGGTCGAGCGCGGTCGTCCCGGGCCCGGGCCGGAGCGCCCGGCTGTCGCTGCGCGTCGTCGAGATCGCGGGATGGGTCGCGCTGGCGGCGTTCGCCGTGCTCTCGATCGGTCTGCCGCTCGTCGGCGACGGGGTCTTCCTCGGCACCCAACTGCTGACCGGGCTCGCGCCCTGGCAGTCCGCGCTCGCGGACACGCAGGGCGCGACCAACCCCTACATCGGCGACACGATCGACTCGGGCACCCCGCAGGTGCTGCTCATCGTGGATGCCGTCCGCGCCGGCGGGTTCCCGGACTGGAACCCGTACATCGGCGGCGGCACCGAGCTCGCCGGACTGCCGAACTCCGGGCTGTACTCGCCCTTGTCGCTGCCGTGGTGGGTGCTCCCGGCGACCCTCGCGCCGGGATTCGTCAAGCTCCTCGAGATCGCCGTCGTGACCCTCGGCATGTCGCTGCTGCTGCGCCGCCTCGGGGCCGTGCGGGCGTCGTGGCCGATCGCGAGCCTCGTCTTCGCCTCGTCGGGGTTCATGATCGCCTGGACGAACTGGCCGCAGACCCGCGTCGCGGCGTTCATCCCGCTCGTCTTCTGGGCCCTGGAGCGGGCCGTGTCGCGCGGGAAGGCTGTGGACGTCGTGCCGGTCGGCATCGCGTTCGCGGCGATGCTCCTCGGCGGCTTCCCCGCCGTCACCGGGTACGCGCTCTATGCGGGCGGCGCGTACGTCGTCGTCCGGGCCTTCCTCGCCCACGATCGCCTGCGAGACACGGTCCGCGCCGGGATCGTCGCGCTCGGAGGCGTCGTGCTCGCGGTCGTCATCGCGGCCTGGCAGCTCGTCCCGTTCGCCGTCAACGCGATGAACGTCCTCGAACTGGATGCCCGCGAGCAGCAGGAGACCGGCCACCTCTTCCTCCACGACCTCGCCTCGATGATCGTGCCGGACATCAACGGCGGTCCGGCGATCGCGCGCTGGGGCGGGCATCCGGTCGAGCACTTCTCGTACGTCGGCGCGGGAGCGCTCGTGCTCGTCGCGGCGCTCCTGCTGTTCCGGGGGCGTCCTCGTTTCGTGCGCGGCGCCGTCGCGTTCTTCACCGTGGCGCTCCTCGTCGCCGTCGTGCTCACCTACGTCGGCGGTCCGCTCCTCGCGGCCTTCCAGGAGCTCCCGATCTTCTCGAACAACCCCGTCGGCCGCCTGCGCGTGCTCGTCGGGTTCTTCCTCGCCGTCCTCGCCGGGCTCGGATTCTCGCGCGTCCTCACGTCCGGGGAACGCGCCCGCGAGTTCTTCGTTCCCGCCGGAGCGGGGCGGGCCTTCGGCCTCGCCGCGCGGATGCTGGGGCTCGTCGCGCTCGCGATCGCGGCCGCGCTCGTCACGCGCACGGCCTGGAGGGAGGTACCGGTCGAGTATCGCTCCGAGATCATCGACCAGGCGATCGTCGTCGGCGTCGCCGCGATGGCCGTCGCACTCGTGGTGCTGCTCGTGCGTTTCGCACCCGCCGCGCGGGTCGCAGCGGTCGTGGTGCCGATCGCGGTCGCCGTGCCGGCGACGCTCACGGCCGCGTCCTGGTGGCCGAAGTCGGAGACGGCCACGTTCTACCCGGAGACCTCCGCTCACGAGTTCCTCGACGAGCACCTCGGCGATTCGCGCTACGCGACGGTCGAGCAGACGATGCTGCCGGGTTCGGGGTCGGCCTACGGGCAGCGGACCGTCGGCGGCCACGGGTTCATGACCCAGGAGTGGAAGCAGCTCGTGCGCGCTGTCGACCCGGACGCCATCACGACGCAGACCTACTCGACGTTCACGCCCGGGATGCTCGAGAGCGACCCCGAGTCGCCGATCCTGGACCGGCTGGCCGTGCGCTACGTCACCGCCGACCCGCGGTTCCGTCCGCCGGGGACGCTCGCTCCCGTCGTCGAGGCGAGCGGCGCCGGTCTCGAATGGGACGGCGAACCGCTCGTGTCCGGCGTCGGGACCGGCCCGGTGCGCGGGGTCGCCGTCGAAATCGTCGACGGGGTCGTCTCCGGTGCGGACGGCGTGGACCTCGTCGCGCGCCTGTCGGATGCGGACACCGGCGAGGTGCTCGCCGAGACCTCGACGTGGACGTCGGCGGAGATCGGCGGCGAACGCTGGATCGCGCTCGACGCCGACGGCCTCGACCCGTCCCGGCAGTGGCGGCTCAGCCTCGAACTCGAGGGCGCGGACGCCGGGGTGCGTCTGGCGACCGACGCCGACGGCGCCCTGCTGCTCCAGCGCGTCCTCCCCGCTGCCGACGGACTGGACATCGTGGCGACGGGCGACGCGACGATCTACGAGCGGGCCGGTGCGCTGGACCGCGTGCGGTGGGCCGACGCCGAGGTCGTCGAGACCGACGTCGAGGAGCGGATCGCGGCCATGGCATCCGGAACGGTGCCCGACGACGCGGTCGTGCTCGAGGACCCCGACGACGCGGCCGGGCTCGCCGGCGGCTCCACGGCCGAGATCGTCGACGAATCCGACGGCGCCGACCTGGACGTCTACCGCTACCGGGTCGAGGCGACCGGGGAGGGCTGGCTCGAGATCGCGGAGTCGCTGCGACGCCCGGGCTGGACCGCGACGGTGGACGGCGAGCCCGTCGACATCGTCCCGGTCGACAACGCGCTCGGAGCGATCCGCGTGGACGCCGGCACCCACGTCGTCGAGCTGGAGTTCCGCACACCCGGCCTGGCCCTCGGCTCCGCGGTGAGCGGTGCCGCGGTCGTCGCGCTGGCCGTCTGGGGGATCGTGCTCCTGATCCGTCGTCGTCGTCGTCGAATGACCCGAACCGGCGCCTGAGCTCGAGCCCCGCGTCGCCGACCGCCGGCGGAACGGCACGCCCGGGCGGGCTCGGCGCTCCGAATCCGCCCTCGCCCGCCAGGCCGGGGATCCCCTGGGCGGCGGCCGAACGGTGCGGTGTTGCACGACACCCGTTCGGCGTTACCCTCGGGTACCGACTGCAGTCACCCGGGGGGAGTGGACTTGCCGACTCGAATCGAATCGCCGACGGGCGCGTTCCCGTCCGCGATGCGCGCGTTCCGGATCCTCGTCGCCGCCGTCGCGGCGATCGCCCTGTTGAGCGTCGGCTTCGCCGCCGCGGCCCCCGCCGAGCGCGCCGAGGCCGCCGTCGCGTCCGAGTTCGACCCGGGCTACATCATGAGCGACCAGGTCTTCTACAACTCGGCGAGCCTGTCCGAGTCCGGCATCCAGGCGTTCCTGAACTCCCAGGTCCCCACCTGCCGGGCCACCACCGGTCCGACCTGTCTGCGCCACTACACCCAGACGACGCCCAACCGGGCCGCCGTCCCGAACCGCTGCGGCGCCTACGCCGGCGGCACCGCCCAATCGGCCGCGAGGATCATCTACCGCGTCGCTCAGGCCTGCGGCATCAGCCCGAAGGTGCTCATCGTCTTGCTGCAGAAGGAGCAGGGCCTCGTCACCACGACCGCCCCGACGTCGCGGCAGTACCGCAGCGCCACCGGCTACGGCTGTCCGGACACCGCCGCCTGCGACAGCACGTACTACGGGTACTTCAACCAGGTCTACATGGCCGCCCTGCAGTTCAAGCGCTATCAGGGTTCGCCGGGGTCCTGGGCCTATCAGGCGGGGCGAACCAACAACATCCTGTACCACCCGAACGCGGCCTGCGGGACGAAACCGGTCTACATCCGCAACCAGGCGACGGCGGGGCTCTACCTGTACACGCCGTACACGCCGAACGCCGCCTCGCTCGGGAACCTCTACGGCACGGGAGACTCCTGCTCGAGCTACGGCAACCGCAACTTCTGGCGCATGTACACGGACTGGTTCGGCTCCACGAAGGGCGACGACTCGCCGTACGGGCAGCTGACGGCGGTGACCGGCGGATACCGCTCGCTCAAAGTGTCGGGCTGGGCGGGCGACCCGAACACGGCCTCGCCGATCCGCGTCCACGTCTACGTCGACGGGGTCGGACGCGCGTCCGTCGCCGCCGGCGGTGCGACCGCGGTGCACGGCGCGACCGGCTTCTCGGCGACCGTCGGCGGCCTGTCGCCGGGCGATCACCGGGTCTGCATCTACGGCATCAACGTCGGGGCGGGGGCCACCCGCATGCTCGGCTGCTCGACGTCCAGAGTGCCCTCCGGGTCACCCTTCGGGAGTTTCGACTCGGCGAGCGCCGCCGGGCCGAACGCGATCTCGGTGCGCGGTTGGGCGGTCGATCCGGATGTGGCGTCGAGCATCCGGGTCCACCTCTACGTCGACGGCAAGGCGCGGGCATCCGTGGCGGCCGCCGCGTCGCGGAGCGACGTCGGATCGACCTATCCGGGATTCGGGAACGCCCACGGTTTCGCCACGACGATCGGCGGCGTCTCGGCCGGCAGCCACCAGGTGTGCGCCTACGCGATCAACACCGGCGGAGGCTCGACCGTGCGGCTGGGGTGCCGCACCGTGACCATGCCGTCCGGTCCGCCGCGCGGCGAGGTCCAGACGCTCGGCTCGACCGCGATCGGCACGATCGACGTGGGCGGCTGGGCCTACGATCCCGATTCCGTCTCCCCGATCCGCGTGCACGTGTACGTCGACGGCGCGGCACGCGCGTCGATCGGCGCGAACAGGTCCGATCCGGGGCTCTCCTCGAAGATCCCCGCGGCGTACGGCACCGCCCACCGGTTCGCGACGACGATCAGCGGGGTCGGCCCGGGATCCCACTCCGTCTGCGCGTACGCCATCAACGTCGGCGCCGGCACGAACACGCGCCTGCTGTGCCGCACGGTCACGATGCCGAGCGGGTCGCCGGTCGGCTCGTTCGACTCGGCCGCCGGCGGGCCGGGAACCGGACAGGCGAGCGTGCGGGGTTGGGCGCTCGATCCCGACACCACGGCCTCGATCCGGGTGCACATCTACCTCGATGGGAGCGGCTACCGTTCGATCGCCGCCGACGCGGTGCGCACCGACGTCGGCCGCGTCTACACCGGGATGGGGGACCTGCACGGGTTCTCCGCGTCGTTCACCGGGGTCCCGTCCGGCCCGCACGAACTCTGCGCGTACGCGATCAACGCGAGCGGGGCGGGCGGCAACGTGCTCCTCGGCTGCAGGGACGTCGTCGTGCCGTGACCGCGGCCTCGTCCCCCGGCCGCGCGTTGGTAGGATCGCCGGTCGGGGAGACGAGGAAGGGCGCACATGCCGACGAGCACGCCGGACGTTCCGGAGACCGCGACCGGCGACGACCGGGCACGACCCGTCATCCGCTGGCGGTGGGGCATGTTCGCCGCGGCATTCGCCGTCTTCCTGGCACTCGGACTGGGCTGGGCGTTCGCATCCCCGGTGTTCTCCGTACCCGACGAGAACGCGCATGCGCTGAAGGCGATCGCCCAGGTGCGCGGGCAGGTCATCGGGGAGAACGTCGAGGGCGTCAAGCACCTCGTCGTCGACCTGCCGCCCGGATACGAATACAACCCGAACATGATGTGCTTCGCGTTCGCGGACGACGTGCCCGCGTCGTGCGCCCCAGAACTCGGCGCCGCCGGCGGCCAGGACTGGTTCAACACCTGGGTCGGCGCCTACAACCCCATCTACTACTGGCTCGTCGGCTGGCCGAGCCTGCTCGTCGACGGCAGCGCCTCGATCTACGCGATGCGCATCGCGAGCGCCGTGCTCGGCTCGTTCCTGCTCGCCTGGGCGTTCCAGGCGGCCGTCGCGAGCGCGCGCTCGCGGTGGATGCCCATCGGCGTCGCGTTCGCCGCCGCGCCGATGTGCGTGTACTTCATCGGCGCCGTCAACCCCAACGGGCTGGAGATCGCCTCGGCCGTCGCCCTCTGGGCAGGATTGCTCCGACTGCTCGAGACCTTCGACGATCGAGCGACGGATCGCCCGACGCTGCCGCGGCCCTACCTCTGGGCGATGGTGGCCGTCTCCGCCGCGCTCCTCGCCAACGCGCGGGCGACCGGTCCGGCGTGGGCCGTCCTCGTCGTGCTGCTCGGGCTCCTCGCGGGCGGGTGGCCCCGCGTGCGTCGGCTCTTCTCCACCGCATCGAGCTACTGGTGGATCGGCGGGATCGCCGTGTTCGGCCTCTTCTCGCTCGCCTGGACGTATTTCGGCGGGAGCCTGTCCGGTCAGGCCGAGGCGGGCGACGCCCCGCTCGTGAACGGCACGTTCGCGCAGGGCGTGAGCGCCATGGTGCGGCGCACGCCGATGTTCCTGCACCAGGCGCTCGGCTACTTCGGGTGGTTCGACGCCGCACTGCCCGTCTGGGCCTACTGGCTGCCCGTCGCGGCGATCGGACTCGTCGTCGGATTGGCGCTCATCGGCTCCCGACGGCGCAGCACGCTCGTGCTGCTCGCCGTGCTGCTCGCCGCGTTCGCCGTGCCCGTGCTCGTGCAGGCGTACAGCGTGCACCAGACCGGCATCATCTGGCAGGGACGGTACGGGCTCTTCCTCTACCTCGGCGTGCTCGTCGTCGCCGCGTGGCTCCTCGACGAGCAGCGCCTCGTCGCGGGGTTCGCGACCCGGGCCGGATGGCTCGTGGGGCCGCTCGTCGCGGCCTACGGTCTGCTCGCCTTCGGGATCGTGCTCGTCCGCTACGTCATCGGCCGCGACCTGCCCTTCGGCGACATGGTCTCGGATCCGCAGTGGCAGCCGCCGTTCGGCTGGCCCGCGCTCGTAGCCTGGTACGCCGTGGCGAGCCTCGCACTGGTCGTGCTCGTGGGAATTGCGACGAAGGGCTCCCGATCGGCGGACGAGTTCGCGGAGCCGGCGTCGCGAACGGAGGGACCGGTGCCCGCCGTGTCCGCCGGTGCCTGAGGTGGCCCGCGTCGCGATCGCCTACGACTGCCTCTTCCCGCTGGACGCGGGCGGCGGCGAGCGGGTCTACGACGCCCTGGCCGAACGGTTCGTCGGGCGGGGCTGGGACGTCGACTACGTCACGCGGACGCAGTGGTCCGAGGCCGATTCGCCGGTGCGGCCGTACCAGGTGCATGGCGTGTGGCGCGGCGACATCCACGATGCGACGGGCGATCGCACCTCCGGCAGCGCGCTCGCGTTCGCGTTCGCGCTCTTCCGGTGGTTCCGACGGCACGGGCGTCACCACGACCTCGCCGTGGTCGCGGCCCTGCCGGTGCTGAACGTCTTCGCCGTCCGGCTCGCGCTCCTCGGCTCGGGGGTGCCGATCGTGACCGATTGGCTGGAAGTCTGGGGCGCCCGCAAGTGGCGCGAGTACGCCGGCCCGCTGGTGGGCACGGTGGCCACGGTCCTGCAATGGCTCGGACTGCGTGTCGGGCGGGTGCAGACCGTCAACAGCGCGTTCACCGCACGTCGGATCCGGGCGATCCGCCCTGCCGCGGACCCGGTCGTGCTCGGTCTGGTCGATCTCGCCGGGCTCGAACCACGGCGCACAGCGCCGGCCCGCCCGCCCGTCGCGCTCTTCGTCGGCCGGCACATCGCCGACAAGCGGCTCGCCGACCTCCCGGCGGCGCTCGCCGTCGCGCGCGAACGGGTGCCGGGGCTGCGCGCCGTCGTCACCGGCCGCGGGCCGGAGTC
>NZ_WSTA01000053.1 GCF_009789225.1 Agromyces seonyuensis
TCAGGCGTGTGCCCTTCCGTTCAGGGGCTCGCGCGGGGCTTCCGGTGCAGCCGACGCGTCGGGCGGCGACGCCGTCGCATCCTCCGGCGACGGCGCGGCCGCGTGCCGGCCGTGCGGGCGGGCGCCGGCGCCGCCCCGACCGTGCTCGAGGTCGTCGAGCTCCTCGACGTCGTCGCGCCCGACGCCCTGCGGGCTCGGCAGTCCGACGTCGGTCGGCCCTTCCGCGGCGAGACGCGAGTGCCGATGCCCGTACGCGTAGTAGATGACGAGGCCGATCGCGAGCCAGACGACGAAGCGCACCCAGGTGAGCGTCGTGAGGTTGAGCATGAGCCACACGCACAGCGCGGCGGAGAGGATCGGCAGCACGGGCGACCACGGCACGCGGAAGCCGCGCGGCAGGTCCGGGCGCGTGCGGCGCAGGATGACGACGCCGATGCTCACGAGCACGAACGCCGAGAGCGTGCCGATGTTGATCATCTCCTCGAGCAGACCGATCTCGGAGAAGGCGGCCACGAGGGCGACGACGGTGCCGGCGATGATCTGCACGCGCGCCGGCGTCTTGTGCTTCGAGTTCGTCTTCGACAGCCAGCGCGGCAGGAGGCCGTCCCGGCTGAGCGCGAAGACGATGCGCGAGAGGCCGAGCAGGATGACCATGATGACGGTCGTGAGGCCGGCGAGCGCGCCGAACGAGATGACGCCCGCCGCCCACGGCTGGTCGAGCAGCCGGAAAGCCGTCGCCAGCGAGGGCGACTCCTCCTCGGCGAGCTCGGTGTACGGCACCATCCCCGTCATCACGATCGAGACGAGCACGTAGAGCAGGGTCACGACGCCGAGGCCGAGGAAGATGCCGCGCGGCAGCCGCTTCTGCGGTTCGCGCACCTCCTCGGCGCTCGTCGCGACGACGTCGAACCCGATGAAGGCGAAGAAGACGAGCGAGGCGGCGGCGAGCATCCCGAAGACGCCGTACTTGGCCGGCTCGGCGCCGCTGAACCAGGCGAAGAGCGATTGCGTCCAGACATCCGCGTCGCCGCCCGTCGTCGGCTCGGCCGGGGGGATGAACGGGGTGAAGTTCGCCGCGTCGACGAAGAAGAACCCGACGACGATGACGAAGACGACGATGAGGACCTTGATGATGGTGAAGACGGCGCCGACGCGGGCCGTGAGCTTCGTGCCGAGCACGAGCAGCACGGTGAACACGGCGACGATGAGGAAGGCGGGCCAGCTCACGGCGATGCCGCCGACGTCGATCGTCGCCGCGAGTTCGACGCCGACGGCATTGAGGGCTTCGCTCAGGTAGACGCCCCAGTACTTGGCGAGCACCGCGGCGGCGGTGAAGAGCTCGAGGATGAGGTCCCAGCCGATGATCCAGGCGAGGAGCTCGCCCATCGTCGCGTAGGTGAAGGTGTACGCCGACCCGGCGACGGGCACGGTCGAGGCGAACTCGGCGTAGCACATGATCGCCAGGCCGCAGGTGAGGGCGGCGAGCACGAACGAGAGGATGACGCTCGGGCCGGCGAAGTTCGCCGCCGCCTGCGCGCCGACCGAGAAGATGCCGGCGCCGACCGCGACCGCGATCCCCATGAGCGCGAGATCCCACGTGCCCAGCGTGCGCTTGAGACTCCGCTCCGCGTCGTCGGCGTCCGCGATGGACGCCTCGACCGATTTGACCCGCAGATTCATCGTTCCCCCTCGATGTCCCGGTCTCCCGACCATAGCGAGGGGTGCGCGGCCGCCGCGAGCCTCGCGGACACGCTCGCTGCAGTCTCGACGCGCGCGCGGCGGGGATCAGCGCACGATATGGAGGGCACGCGCCGCGTCGGAGAGCGAACCCGAGAGCGAGGGGTACACCGAGAACGCCTCGGCGAATTGGTCGACGGTGAGGCGGTGCTCGACGGCGAGCGCGAGCGGCAGGATGAGCTCGGAGGCCTTCGGGGCGACGATGACGCCGCCGATGATCGAGCCGGAGCCGGTACGGGCGATGAGCTTCACGAAGCCGTCGCGGATGCCCATCATCTTCGCCCGCGGGTTCGAGGAGAGCGGGAGCTTGAAGACCTCGCCCTGCGCGAGCCCCTCCTCCACCTGCTTCTGCGTCATGCCGACCGTGGCGATCTCGGGCTGGGTGAAGATGTTCGACGTGATGTCGCCGGAGTCCGGCGGATTGACGACGTCGCCCATGGCGTGCAGCACCGCCGTGCGACCCTGCATCGACGCGACCGAGGCGAGCGGGATGAACGTCGTGCAGTCGCCGGCTGCGTAGATGTTCGGCACCGAGGTGCGGGCGACGCGGTTGACGCGGATGTGGCCCGACTCGGTGAGCTGCACGCCCGCTTCCTCGAGGCCGATGTCGGCGGTGTTCGGGATCGCGCCGACCGCCATGAGGCAGTGGCTGCCGGCGACGGTGCGCCCGTCGGAGAGCGTCGCGACGACGCCGTCCCCGTCGCGGACGACCGACTCGGCACGGGACTTCGCGAGCACCCGCACGCCGTTGCGCTTGAAGACCTTCTCGAGCACCGCGGCGGCGTCGTGGTCCTCGCCCGGCAGCACCTGGTCGCGGCTGGAGATGAGCGTCACCTCGGCGCCGAGCGCCCGGTACGCCGACGCGAACTCGGCGCCGGTCACGCCGGAGCCGACGACGATGAGGTGCTCGGGGATCTCCGGGAGGGAGTAGAGCTGCGTCCACGTGAGGATGCGCTCGCCGTCCGGCACGGCCGTCGGGAGCACGCGCGGGCTCGCGCCGACGGAGACGACGATCGTGTCGGCCTCGATGCGGTCGAAGTCCGTGCCGCCCTTCGTCGTGGAGGCGATCACGGCGTTCGGCCCGTCGAGCCGGCCCTCGCCCTGGACGATGCGCACGCCGGCGTCGAGGAGGTTGGCGCGCATGTCCTCCGACTGGCGGGCGGCGAGGCGGAGCAGACGCCGGTTCACGGCGGCGAGGTTGATCGCCACCTCGGGCTTGGCGGCCTTGCCGTCCGCGCCTCGCACGAAGAACTGCACGCCGAGGTCGGCCGCCTCGGAGACGGCCAGCGCGGCCTCGGCCGTCGCGATGAGCGACTTCGAGGGCACGACGTCGGTGAGCACCGCGGCACCGCCGACGCCCACGCGCTCGATGAGGGTGACCTCCGCGCCGAGCTGCGCGCCGGTGAGCGCCGCCTCGTATCCGCCGGGGCCGCCGCCGACGACGGCGATGCGCTGCGTGCGCTCGAACTCATAGGCCATGGCTTCCATTCTTCCATCCGCCCGAAGTCCGGGCCGTCGCGGGCCGACCGTGCTCATCGGAGCATCCTCGGGACGCGCTCGGCGGGCCTCGATACGATGGCCGGATGACTGATGCGAACCCGCTCGACGACCCCGCGGTCAGCCCCTTCGACGTCGCCCGGCTCGCCGCCGATCGCATCGCCGAACTCACCGGCGCGGAGCACCACGACCTGGCGCTCACGCTGGGATCCGGCTGGGGCAAGGCCGCCGAGCTCGTCGGCGAGACGACCGCCGAGTTCCCCGCCACGGAGGTGCCGGGCTTCTCGAAGCCGGCGCTCGAAGGGCACGTCGGCACGATCCGCTCGATCCTGACGACCGACGGCAAGCGCGCCCTCGTGATCGGCGCCCGCACGCACTACTACGAGGGCCACGGCGTGCGCCGCGTCGCCCACTCGGTGCGCACCGCGGCGGCAACCGGCGCGAAGACCATGATCCTGACGAACGGCGCGGGCGGCATCAAGGAGCACTGGACTCCCGGCACGCCCGTGCTGATCTCCGACCACATCAACCTCACGGCCGACTCCCCGCTCGAGGGCGCGACGTTCATCGACCTCACCGACCTCTACTCGGCGCGGCTGCGCGAAGTGGCCCGCTCGATCGACCCGAGCCTCGACGACGGCGTCTACGTGCAGTTCCGCGGACCCCACTACGAGACGCCCGCGGAGGTGCAGATGGCGAAGACGATCGGCGGCCACATCGTCGGCATGTCGACGGCGCTCGAGGCGATCGCCGCGCGCGAGGCGGGCATGGAGGTCCTCGGGTTCTCGCTCATCACGAACCTCGCCGCCGGCATCTCGCCGACGCCGCTGAGCCACCAGGAGGTCATCGACGCCGGCCGCGAGGCCGAGTCCGTGATCAGCGCGCTCCTCGCGAAGGTCGTCGCGGCGATCTGACGCCGCCCACGCCCTCCCCCGATCCGAAAGGCTGCAGGATGACCGAGCCCACCGCCGACGTCGACGAACTCGTCGCCCGTGCGACCGCCTGGCGCGACCAGGACCCCGATCCCGAGACGCGCGCGGAGGTCGACGCGCTGCTCGCCGGCACGGCCGCCGGCGACCCCGACGCGATCGCGGACCTGACGGATCGCTTCGCCTCGAGGCTCGCGTTCGGCACGGCCGGGCTCCGGGGCCGCATCGAGGCCGGACCGAACCGCATGAACCGGGTGCTCGTCTCGCAGGCCGCCGCCGGGCTCGCCGCGTATCTCCTCGGCCGGGCGGAGGGCGCGACGCCGTCCGTCGTGATCGGCTACGACGGCCGCAAGAACTCCGAGGTCTTCGCCCGCGACACCGCCGAGCTCGTCGCGGGTGCGGGAGCACGGGCCGTCCTGCTCCCCCGGCTGCTGCCGACGCCGGTCCTCGCGTTCGCCGTGCGGCACCTCGGCGCGAGCGCCGGCGTGATGGTCACGGCCTCGCACAACCCGCCGCTCGACAACGGGTACAAGGTCTACCTCGGCGACGACGACCACGGCTCGCAGATCGTGCCGCCCGCCGACGGCGCCATCGCCGCCGAGATCGACCGCGTCGCGGCGACGATGCGGGTGCACGAACTGCCGCGGGCCGCGTTCGAGACGGCCGACGAGTCGGTCGTCGAGGCGTACGTCGCCGAGACCGCGGCGCTGCTCGCCGGGCCGCCCGCCGCCCAGCCGAAGGTCGCCTACACGGCGATGCACGGCGTGGGCTGGGAGACGTTCGCGGCGGTCATGGATGCCGCGGGCTTCGAGCGTCCGGCGACGGTCGCCGAACAGCTCCACCCCGACGCCGCGTTCCCGACGGTCTCCTTCCCGAATCCCGAGGAGCCGGGCGCGATGGACCTCGTGTTCGCCCGCGCCGCCGAGACCGGCGCCGAACTCGTCATCGCGAACGACCCGGATGCCGACCGGCTGGCCATCGGCATCCCCGACCCGGAAGCCGAGGGCGGGTACCGCCGCCTCGCGGGCAACGAGGTCGGGCTGCTCCTCGGGTGGCGGGGCGCGGAGCTCTCGGCACGGAGCCGGCGCCCCGGCGAGGGCACGCTCGCGTGCTCGATCGTCTCCTCGCCCGCGCTCGAGGCCGTCGCCGACGCGTATGGCCTGGAGTTCCGGGCGACGCTCACCGGCTTCAAGTGGATCTCCCGCGCGCCGAACCTCGTGTTCGGGTTCGAGGAGGCCCTCGGCTACCTCGTGAACCCCGGCACGGTGCGCGACAAGGACGGCATCTCCGCCGCCCTGGCGTTCCTCGAGCTCGCGGCCTCCCTGCAGGCCGAGGGCCGCACCGTCGCCGACCGGCTCGACGAGTTCGCCGCGAAGTTCGGCGCCGCGGCGTCCTCGCAGATCTCGATCCGCGTCACGGATCTCTCGCGGATCGGCGCGCTCATGACCCGGCTGCGCGACGAACCGCCAGCCGAACTCGGCGGCATCCGCGTCGAACGCATCGAAGACCTGGCGGACGGCTCCGACGAGCTCCCGCCCTCCGACGTGCTGCGCATCGTGCTCGCCGACGGGTCGCGCGTCATGGTGCGCCCGAGCGGCACCGAGCCCAAGCTCAAGGTCTACATCGACGCGCTGGCGACCGACGGCGACGTCGCCGAGCGCCGGGCCGCCGCGAACGCCGCGGTCGCGGCCATCGACGCCGCCATGCGCGAACTGCTCGTCTGATGCTGCGCCGCCGTCCCGCGATCGGCGGGACGGCGGCGCAGGACGGCGACGTCAGCCGATCGCGTCGATGAGCTTGTCGGCGATCTCGTCGACCGAGAAGTAGTTCTCGATGACGACGAGCTCGGCGTAGTTGCGCCCGATCGCCGCACGCACGGCCTCGACGAGCTCCGGCGACGTCAGGATGACCTGGGCGTCGGCCGCCTGGTCGGCGACGTGGGCGAGATCGCTCGCCGAGACGACGCCCCGCAGCCCCTCGCGGGCGATCGCCCGTTCGGCGTTCGTCTGCAGGATGGCCGAGGTGCCGATGCCGGCGCCGCAGACCGCCACGATCCTCATCGGGTCTCCTCCGTGCCGTTGCCCGCCGGCACCGCGCCGAAGAACGCCCGGACCTCGTCCGCGGAGCGCGCAGCGGCGAGGCGGTCGACGGCGGCGGGGTCGTTGAAGGCGTTCGCGAGGGCGGCGACGTGCGCGACGTGCGCGTCCGCCCCGGTCGAGGCGAGCGCGACGACGACGCGCACGGGGTCGTTGTGCACGCTGCCGAAGTCGACGGGCCGGGCGAGCGTCACGACCGCGAAGCCCTCGTGCCGCACGTCGGCGCCGGGCCGGGCGTGCGCGAGCGCGAGCCCTGGTGCGACGACGATGTACGGCCCGAGCTCGTCGACGACGGCGATCATGCGCGCCGTGTACCCCTCGGACGTCGCCCCGGAGCGCACGAGCGCCGCTCCGGCTGCCGCGACGGCGCCGCGCCAGTCGCCGACGACCGCGCCGACCTCGACGGCGGAGTCGGGGAGCACTGGTGCGGTCATCGGGCGGTTCTCGTCATCGTCGGTGCCGGGATGCTGCTGGCGGAACGGGGCCTCACGCCTCGTCGAAGCCGTCCTCGATGAGCTCGATGAGCTCTTCGCGATCCTCGATCGGCAGGAAGGCCGCCTCCGCGGCGTTGCGCTGGAACACCTCGAAGTCCGACAGGTCGTACCCGAAGGCGTCCGAGAGCAGCGCGAGCTCGCGCGAGAGCGACGTCGCGCTCATCAGGCGGTTGTCGGTGTTGACCGTGACCCGGAATCCGAGCTGGTAGAGCAGGTCGAACGGGTGGTCGACGAGCTCGTCGCCCCACGCCGCGATCGCCCCGGTCTGCAGGTTCGAGGACGGGCTGAGCTCGAGGGCGACGCGGCGGTCGCGCACCCACTGCGAGAGCAGGCCGAGCGACACGTAGCTGTTGTCCTCGTCCTGGCGCTCGACGACGATGTCCTCCGCGAGGCGCACGCCGTGGCCGAGTCGCAGGGCACGACCGTCGAGGAGGGCCGACCGGATCGACTCGAGGCCGTCGGCCTCGCCGGCGTGCACCGTCGTCGGGAAGAACTGGCTCGCGAGGTAGTCGAACGCCGTGCGGTGACGGCTCGGGAGGAAACCCGCCTCGGCGCCGGCGATGTCGAACCCGACGACGCCGCGTTCGCGATGGCGCACCGCGAGCTCGGCGATCTCGAGACCGCGGTCGGCGTGGCGCATCGCGGTGACGAGCTGGCCGATGCGGATGTCGTAGCCCGCGGCGTCGGCCGCGTCGAGCCCGTCCTCGATGCCGTCCTGCACCGCTTCCACGGCCTCGTCGAGGCTGAGGCCCCGGGCGAGGTGCTGCTCGGGCGCCCAGCGGAGCTCGCCGTAGATGACGCCGTCGGCCGCGAGGTCGAGCACCGACTCCTTGGCCACGCGGGCGAGGCCCTCGCGCGTCTGCATGACCGCCGTCGTCAGGTCGAACGTCTTCAGGTAGTCGACGAGCGAACCCGAGTTGGACTGGGCCTCGAACCAGTCGCCGAGCAGCTCGGCGTCGGTCGAGGGGACCTCCAGATCGAGCTCGTCGGCGAGCTCGATGATCGTCTGCGGACGGAGCCCCCCGTCGAGGTGGTCGTGGAGGGAGATCTTCGGGAGGGCACGGATGTCCGTGCCATCGCCTTCGAGCAGGTACTCGGTGTCGTCGGTCACGGGGACCAGCCTACTTGCGGGCGCTCCTCGAAGGCTTGGAATTCTCCGGGGCGGTCACTCGCCGTTCACCCTGGACGCGGATCAGGCGCGGATGCGGTCCGCGATGAGCGGCCCGCCGTCCTGCACGGCCTCCCCGGCGTCGCCGATGCGCCACGCGCCCTCGAGCGCGTCGAGCGCCCGCGGGAATCGAGCCGGCTCGTCGGCGGAGAGCGTGAAGAGCGGCTGCCCGGCCCGCACGGCGTCGCCCGGTTTCGCGTGGAGCTCGATGCCCGCGGCGTGCTGGACGAGGTCCTCTTTGCGGGCGCGGCCGGCGCCCAGGCGCCACGCGCCGATGCCGAACGGCAGCGCGTGCTGTTCGACGAGCACGCCGTCGCGGTCGGCGGTGACGACGTGGGTCTCGCGCGCCTGCGGCAGCGGGGCCGTCGGGTCGCCGCCCTGAGCCCGGATGACGGCGTTCCACTTGTCCATGGCACGGCCGTCGTCGAGCGCGGCCTCCACGTCGACGTCGGTCATCCCGACGAGGTCGAGCATCTCGCGCGCGAGCGCGACCGTCAAAGCGCGGACGTCCGACGGCCCGCCGCCGGCGAGCACTTCGACCGACTCCGCGACCTCGTTGGCGTTGCCGATCGCGCGCCCGAGCGGCACGTTCATGTTCGTGATGAGCGCGCTCGTCGCGACCCCGGCATCCGTGCCGAGCTCGACCATCGTGCGCGCGAGCTCCTTCGAGCGCTCGATGTCCTGCATGAAGGCGCCCGAGCCGAACTTCACGTCGAGCACGAGGGCGCCGGTGCCCTCGGCGATCTTCTTCGACATGATCGAGGACGCGATGAGCGGGATCGCCTCGACGGTCGCCGTCGTGTCCCGGAGCGCGTAGAGCTTGCGGTCGGCGGGCGCGAGGCCGGAGCCGGCCGCGCAGATGACGCCGCCGTCGGCCTCGAGCTGGGCGAGGATCTCGTCGTTGGACAGGCTCGCCCGCCAGCCCGGGATCGACTCGAGCTTGTCGAGCGTGCCGCCGGTGTGCCCGAGGCCGCGGCCCGAGAGCTGCGGCACGGCGACGCCGAAGACCGCGACGAGCGGCATGAGCGGCAGGGTGATCTTGTCGCCGACCCCGCCGGTCGAGTGCTTGTCGACCGTCGGCTTCGACAGGCCGGAGAAGTCCATGCGCTCGCCCGAGGCGATCATCGCGAGCGTGAGGTCGCGGATCTCGCGGCGCGTCATCCCGTTGAGGAACGTCGCCATGGTGAACGCCGACATCTGCTCGTCGGCGACCACGCCACGCGTGTACGCGTCGACGAGCCAGTCGATCTCGTCCGTCGCGAGCTCCCGACGGTCACGCTTGCCCTTGATGACGTCGACGGCGTCGAACGGCTCCACGGCGCTCATGCCGCACCTCCTTCGGCCGCGTACGCGGCCAGCGTGCGCGGACCGAACGCGTCGGGCAGCACCTCGTCGATGGTTTTGAAGCCCGACACGGTGTCGAGCACCATGCCCTCCGCGGAGTGCTCGAACAGGAGCTGGCGGCAGCGGCCGCACGGCATGAGCGTATTGCCGTGGCCGTCCACGCATGCGAACGCGACGAGCTTGCCGCCGCCCGACATGACGAGCGCCGAGACGAGCGAGCACTCGGCGCACAGCGTGACGCCGTAGCTCGCGTTCTCGACGTTGCAGCCGGAGACGACGCGGCCGTCGTCGACGACGGCGGCGGCGCCGACCGGGTAGTCGGAGTAGGGGGCGTAGGCCTTCGCCATCGCCTCGCGGGCACGCTCCCGCAGGAGCTCCCAATCGATCTCGGTCGCGCTCGTCATGAGCATCCTCCTGACCTTGCATCGATGCGGGGTCGGGGCCGCCCAAGGACGGCCCCGCGCATCAGGACTTGATGTACGGCTTTCCGGCGGCCGCCGGTCCGCGGATCTGCCCGGCGAAGCCGGCGACGGCGACGATCGTCACCACGTAGGGCAGCATCAGCATGAACTCGCTCGGGATCGGCGTGCCGAGGACCGTCAGCAGGTTCTGCAGGTTCGTCGCGAAGCCGAACAGCAGGGCGGCGAGCGTGGCGCGGATCGGGTCCCAGCGGCCGAAGATGACCGCCGCGAGGGCGATGAAGCCGAGGCCCGCCGTCATCTCCTTGCCGAACTGGGGCACGGACACGAGCGTGAAGTAGGCACCGCCGATGCCTGCGATGGCGCCCGCGAGCGAGACGTTCCAGAAGCGCGTGCGGTTGACGTTGATGCCGACGGTGTCGGCCGCCTGGGGGTGCTCGCCGACGGCGCGCAGGCGCAGCCCCCAGCGGGTGCGGTAAAGCGCCCAGGCCACGATCGCGACCGTCGCGTACATCAGGTAGACGATGAACGTCTGGTTGAACAGCACCGGGCCGATGATCGGGATGTCGCTCAGCAGCGGGATCTCGAGCCGATCGAAGCGCACCGGTCGGTTGAGCAGGGTCTCGTTCGGCACGAGCAGCGCGCCGTAGAGGAACCCGGTGAGCCCGGTGACCAGCACGTTCAGGACGACACCGACGATCACCTGATCGACGAGGTACTTGATCGAGAACGCGGCGAGGACGAACGAGACGAGCACGCCGCCGACCATGGCGCCGACGAGCCCGATGAACGGATTGTGGGTGAGGCTCGAGAGCAGCGCGGCCGAGAAGGCGCCGAGCAGCAACTGCCCCTCGATCGCGACGTTGACCACACCGGCCCGCTCGCCGATCACGCCGCCCAGGGCGCCGAACACGAGCGGCACCGAGAGCGACACGGCGCCGAACAGGAGGCTCGTCACCGGCACCAGCCCGTCGGCCGACGCCCACACGAGGAAGGCGAAGACGGCGAGGACGCCGAAGACGATCGTCAGCCAGAGCGCCGGACGCCGGTAGGCCCGTGCGTCGACGAAGGACCACAGCGCGAGCACCGCGAGCACCGCGACGAGGATCCAGCTCGTGGCCGCCGTGGGCAGTTCCGCGTCGGGCAGACCTGCACCGCCGAAGCGGAACGTGCTGGTGCCGTCACGCGGGACGAACAGGAAGAGCAGGGCGAGCAGGATCGTCGCCGCGGCGAGGACGATCGGCACCTTGAAGTGCCGCTCGCGCACCGTCGCGAGCTTGAGCGTGCCGTCGGCCGATTCCGCCGGAGCGAGCGCGGTCATGCTTCCACCGCCTTCTTCGCGGCCTTGGCTCTCGCCTTGGCGGCCTTCTCCTGATCGGTCTTCGGCAAGAAGAACACCGCGCGCAGCAGCGGCGGCGCCGCGATGAAGAGCACGATGAGCGACTGCACGACGAGCACGATGTCGACTGGGATCCCCTGCGCCTGCATCGAGAACGAGCCCGCCTTCAGCACGCCGAAGAGGATGCCCGCCACGAACGTGCCCCAGGCGCGGCTGCGGCCGAGCAGGGCGACGGTGATGGCGTCGAAGCCGATGCCGGCATCGATGTTCGCGGTGAAGCCCGTGGTCACCGAGCCCTGCACCTGGTTCATGGCCGCGAGCCCCGCGAGACCGCCGGCGAAGAGCATGGCGTAGATGTAGATGCGCTGCACGCTCACACCCGCCGCGCGCGCGGCGTGCGGGTTCTCGCCCACGGCGCGCATGCGCAGGCCGAGGCTCGATCGCTCGACGACCCACCAGACCAGGACGGTCGCCAGGATGACGATGACGAAGCCCCAGTCCAACTGCGGGAAGCTCGGGCCGAGCAGTTCGGGGAACTGCGCGGTCTCGGGCGTCGCCTCCGAGATCGGCTGGTTCGTGCCCTCGCGCTGCAGCAGGCCCGGCGTGCGGACCATCCAGAGCAGCAGGTAGTAGGCCACGTAGTTGAGCATGATCGTGAGGATGACCTCGTGGGCGCCGGTGCGGGCCTTGATGAGGCCGACGAGCCCGCCCCAGAGCGCACCGCCCAGGATGCCGAACAGGAGCGTCAGGGGCAGGTGGATCCACATCGGCAGTTCGAGGTTGAACGTGAACAGCGCCGCGAACATCGCGCCGATGAGCATCTGGCCGCGGGCGCCGATGTTGAACAGGCCGACGCGGAACGCGAGCGCGACGCCGAGACCCGCGGCGATCAGCGGGGCGGCGAAGCCGAGGGCGTTCGTGAACGGACGGATCTGCGTGACGAAGTCGTCGGCGCGGTAGTTGAAGATCGCGCCGCGGAACAGCGCGTCGTAGCCGCCGTAGACGGCGGACCAGATCGCGGCGAAGGTGTCGCCGGGGCGGGCGAAGAAGTACCCCGCCGCTTCCTGCACGTCTTCGTCGGTGAAGGCGATGAGGATGCCGCCGATGATCATGGCGAGCACGATCGCGAGGATCGTCGTCACCGCGTTGCCGCGCAGGATCTCCTTGATGACGACGTTCGAGCGGGGAGGCGGCGGCTCGTCGCCGACCAGCGGTCCCGAGACCGGTGGCAGCTGTTCGGGGGGCAGCCCTCTCGACGCGTCCTCGGCTCCAGGCGTCGTCTGGCTCATGCGGCCACCTCCGGGTCGGCGGCGCCGGCCATCATGAGGCCCAGCGTCTCGCGGGATGTGTCGCCGGGGACGATCCCGACGACGGCGCCGCGGTACATGACGGCGATACGGTCGGCGAGCGCGACGACCTCGTCGAGCTCGGTGGAGACCACGACGACCGGGATGCCCGAGTCGCGCGTCTCGATGATGCGCTTGTGGATGAACTCGATCGAGCCGACGTCGACGCCGCGCGTCGGCTGGGCCGCGACGAGCAGCCGGAGGTCGCGGCTCAGCTCGCGCGCGATGACCACCTTCTGCTGGTTGCCTCCGGATAGGGTTCCGGCGAGCGTCGCCGGACCCTGCGCGCGGATGTCGAACTCGGCGATGCGGTCGCGCGCGAACGCCTCCATCGCGCCGCGGCGGAGCGTGCCGCCCCGGGAGAACGCCTTGTCGGCGGAACGGTCGAGGATGAGGTTCTCCGAGATCGGGAAGTCGCCGACGAGGCCGTCGACCTTGCGGTCCTCGGGCACGAAGCCCACGCCCTCGTCGAGGATGGCCTTGACGCTCTGCCCGACGAGCTCCGTGCCGTTCAAGCGGATCGATCCCTCGACGCGCGCCGCGATCCCGACGATCGCCTCCACGAGCTCGGTCTGCCCGTTGCCCTGGACGCCGGCGACGGCGAGCACCTCCCCCGGCCGGACGTCGAAGTTGACCGCATCGACGACGATCTGGCCGGTCGGCGTCAACACGCGGAGATCGCGCACCTCGAGGCCGCCCTCGCCGATCGTCGGCGCCTCCTTGCTGACGGTCAGCTCGACGGCGCGGCCGACCATGAGGGAGGCGAGCTCGGCGTTCGTCGCGGTGGGCTCGGCCTCGCCGACGACCTTGCCGAGCCGGATCACCGTGATGCGGTCGGCGACCTCGCGCACCTCGCGGAGCTTGTGGGTGATGAAGACGATCGCGGTGCCCTCGTCGCGCAGCTGCCGCATGATCGCCATGAGCTCGTCGGTCTCCTGCGGCGTCAGCACGGCGGTCGGCTCGTCGAAGACGAGCACCTTCGCGTCGCGGGCGAGCGCCTTGATGATCTCGACGCGTTGCTGCACGCCCACCGGGAGGTCGCCGACGAGGGCGTCCGGGTCGATCTGGAAGCCGAAGCGCGCGGCCACCGAGCGGACGTGCTCCCGCGCCTTCGCGATGTCGAGCGCGCCGATCCCCTTGGTGGACTCGTGGCCGAGCATCACGTTCTCGGCGACGGTGAAGACCGGGATGAGCATGAAGTGCTGGTGCACCATGCCGATGCCCGCGGTCATGGCGTCGCCCGGACCGCGGAAGTGCTGCGTGACGTCGTCGAGGAGGATCTCGCCCTCGTCGGCCTGGTACAGGCCGTACAGGACGTTCATGAGGGTGGACTTGCCCGCGCCGTTCTCGCCGAGCAGCGCGTGGATCTCACCGGGTCGGACCGTGAGATCGATGTGGTCGTTGGCGACGAGGGTGCCGAACCGCTTCGTGATGCCACGGAGTTCGAGCTTCATATCTGCACCTTATCGGGACGCTGGCGCACCCAGCAGGTGCGATCTGATCAGTCCGCCCACGGCTCGGGGCGAGCAGCGATACCTCCGCTGCTCGCCCCGAGTCCGGCCGGCGTGGGGTTAGTTCGAGGCCGGCGAGTTCGGCGACTCGACCGTGATGTCACCCGAGATGATCTGCTCCTGCAGCGCGGTCAGCTCGTCGAGGAGACCGTCCGGGAGCTGCGACTCGAAGTCGTGGAAGCTGGACAGCTTCACGCCCTCGTTCTCGAGGGTGCCGACGTAGGGCGTCACGTCGAAGTCGCCGCTGGCGGCCGAGACGACCGCGTCGGTGACGGCGACGTCGATCGCCTTCATGATCGACACCAGCGTGAGGTCGGCGACCGAGTCGTCGGCGACGGCGAGGTCGGAGTCGACGCCGAGCATGACGACGTCGTTGCCGCTGTCGGTGATCGCCGCCGCGGCGCTCTGGTAGATCGGTCCGCCGACCGGGAGGAGCACGTCGACGCCCTGGTCGAGCACGCCCTGCGCGGTCTGCTTGGCGGTGTCGTTGGCGTCGAAGCCGCCCGTGAACGAGCCCTTCTGCGCCGTCGTGTCCCAACCGAAGACCTCGACGCTCGCGCCCTTGTCCTCGTTGTACTTCTCGACGCCGAGCTGGTAGCCGTCCATGAACACGGCGACGGACGGGATCTGCATGCCGCCGAAGGTGCCGACCTTGTTCACGCCGCTCTCCGCCGACCAGGCCGCCGCGGCGTAGCCGCCGAGGTAGGCCGCTTCAGCGGTGTTGAAGACGAGGGGCTTGATGTTCGGGGCGTCGGTCTCGCCGTCGAAGTCGGTGTCGGCGTAGTCGTCGATGATGGCGTAGTTGACGTCCGGGTTGGCGAGCGCCGACTCGGCCGTGGCCGCGGCGAGGTTGAAGCCGACCGAGACGATCATCGTGCAGCCCTCGGAGACGGCGGTCTCCATGTTGGGCGCGTAGTCGTTCTCCGACGTGGACTCGAGCTCGAGTCCCTCGACGCCGAGCTGGTCGAGCGCGGCGTCCATGCCCTCCTTGGCCGACTGGTTGAACGACTTGTCGTTCCAACCGCCGGCGTCGGAGATGAGGCAGGGCTTGAAGCCCTCCACGACGTCGACTTCGCCGCCGGAAGCGGCGGGTCCTTCTTCGGGGGCCGAGGCGCAGCCGGCAAGCAGCACGGCGGCGCCGAGCAGCGCGAAGCCGCCGATCGCGGCCTTGCGGAACGTGAGAGTCACTGTGTCCTCCAGGGGTGCGGCCGGGCAGGAATCCAGGCCTGGTGCGGCAACGTTACCCAGTGTTTCGAGCGGGCTTGCACCCCTGAGAGCCACCGGAAACCGAATGGTTACGAAGTCGCGACATTCTGCTCAGATGAGCACCGGGTTACGCGCCCGTGCACGCTCGGCGCCGGAAACGACGACGCCCCCGCCTGGCGCGGGGCCGGACGAGGGCGTCGTCGAGGCCGACGGCCCCGGTGTTCAGAGCACGTCGCCGGAGCCGCCGAGACGCAGCGCGTCGACGACCGACTTCACCCGCTGGGCGTGCTCGCTCGTCGTCACGAGGAGGGCGTCGGGCGTGTCCACGACCACGATGTCCTTGACGCCGATGAGGCTGATGACGCGCTTGGAGCGGCTGACGACGATGCCCGAGGACTGGTCCGCGAGCACACGGGCGTTCTCACCGAGGATCGCGAGCTCGCCGGCACGACCGGAGGAGTTCAGCTTGGCGAGCGAGGCGAAGTCGCCGACGTCGTCCCAGGCGAAGAGACCGGGCACGACGGCGAGACGCCCGGCGGCGGCGGCGGGCTCGGCGACCGAGTAGTCGATCGCGATCTTCGTCAGCGTCGGCCAGATCCGGTCGACGGCAGGCCCGCGCGTCGCGGGGTCGTCCCACGCCTCGGCGAGCTCGAGCAGGCCGGCGTGCAGCTCCGGCTCGGTCGCCGCGATCTCCTCGAGGAGGCGGTCGGCGCGGGCGATGAACATGCCGGCGTTCCAGAAGTGGTCGCCGGAGGAGAGATAGGCGCGTGCGGTCTCGAGGTCGGGCTTCTCGACGAACGAGCTCACGGCCTTGACACCGTCGGCGCCGGCGACCTCGAGCGGTCCGCCCGCGTGGATGTAGCCGAATCCGACGGCCGGCTCGGTCGGCGTGATGCCGATGGTGACGATGTAGCCCTCGTCGGCGGCGACGATCGCCTGCTCGACCGCCGCGCGGAAGAGGGATTCGCCCGAGATCACGTGGTCCGCGGCGAACGAGCCGACGATCACGCCGGGATGGCGCCGTTCGAGGATGGCCGCGGCGAGGCCGATCGCGGCCGTCGAATCGCGCGGTTCGCTCTCCAGCACGATGTTCGCGTCGCCGAGGTCGGGCAGCTGCTCCTCGACCGCGGCACGATGGGCGCGGCCGGTGACGACCATGATGCGGTCCTCCCCTGCGAGGGGGGCGAGACGCTCCCACGTGTCGCGGAGCAGGGTGCGCCCCGACCCGGTGAGGTCGTGGAGGAACTTCGGGACGGCGGCTCGGGACAGCGGCCAGAGCCGGGAACCGATGCCGCCGGCGGGGATGACCGCATAGAAGCGGTCGGTCGGGAGCGTCATCCGGCAAGGATAGCCAGGACGGCGAGCTGCCGACATATATCTCGACGTCGAGAGAAACTAAGGCTCCCCTAAACGCCGCCTCCGGCACCCCGGGACTACACTCGGCCTGTCGATCCAAAGCCGCTCGCGCCATCGTCCGCACCGTTCCGGAGCCGGTCGAGCCATCACCCCAGGAGGGTCGTTCATGCCCGATTCCACGGCAGGAACCCTGCAGACGCCGGACGCCCCGGCGAAACAACGTCCCGGCGGCACGCTGTACCGCGGCAACGAGGGCATGTGGTCCTGGGTGCTGCATCGCATCACCGGCGTCGCGATCTTCTTCTTCCTCCTGGTGCACATCCTCGACACGTCGCTGGTGCGGGTGAGCCCCGAGGCGTACAACGCGGTCATCGGCACCTACCAGACCCCGATCATGGGCCTCGGCGAGGTCGCCCTCGTCGGCGCGATCGTCTTCCACGCCTTCAACGGCCTGCGCATCATCCTGGTCGACTTCTGGTCGTGGGCGACCCGCCACCAGAAGCTGCTCTTCTGGATCGTCGTGGGCCTCTGGGTCGTCACGATGCTCGGCTTCACCCCTCGCCACCTCATGAACGTCTTCGGCCACTAAGGGGAACGGGAAATGACGACCATCGAAGCACCCCGCACCCCCGCCCGTTCGGCCGGCCGCAACGGCAACCTCGAGAAGTGGGCCTGGATCTACATGCGCGTCTCGGGCGTCGTGCTCGTCGTGCTGATCTTCGGCCACCTCTGGGTCAACCTCATGGTGGGCGAGGGCGTCCATGCCATCGACTTCGGGTTCGTGGGCGGCAAGTGGGCCGACCCGTTCTGGAAGGTCTGGGACGTGCTGATGCTGTGGCTCGCCCTCATCCACGGCGGCAACGGCATGCGCACCGTCGTGAACGACTACACGAAGCCCGGCCGCGCCCAGAAGATCCTGAAGGGCGCGATCTTCGCCGCCGTCGTGATCCTCATCGTCCTCGGCACCCTGGTCGTCTTCACCTTCGACCCGTGCCCCGCGGGCTCGCCGGCCGATTTGCTGCCGTCGTTCTGCCCCGCCGCCTGACCCGAACCGAATCCGGAGCATCCATGAGCCCCTCGGCCATCCACGAAGAGACGAGCGTCGTCGACGGCGTCCACTACCACCAGTACGACATCGTGATCGTCGGCGCCGGCGGCGCCGGCATGCGCGCGGCGATCGAGGCCGGTCCGGGCGCGAAGACCGCCGTCATCTCCAAGCTCTACCCGACGCGTTCCCACACGGGCGCCGCGCAGGGCGGCATGGCCGCCGCCCTCGCGAACGTCGAGGAGGACAGCTGGGAGTGGCACACCTTCGACACCGTCAAGGGCGGCGACTACCTCGTCGACCAGGATGCGGCGGAGATCCTCGCGAAGGAGGCCATCGACGCGGTCATCGACCTCGAGAACATGGGCCTGCCCTTCAACCGCACGCCGGAGGGCAAGATCGACCAGCGCCGCTTCGGCGGGCACACGCGCGACCACGGCAAGGCGCCGGTGCGCCGCGCCTGCTACGCGGCCGACCGCACGGGCCACATGATCCTGCAGACGCTCTACCAGAACTGCGTCAAGCACGGCATCGAGTTCTACAACGAGTACTACGCCCTCGACCTCGTCATGACCGAGGTCGACGGCGTCGACAAGCCCTCGGGCGTCGTCGCCTACGACCTCGCCACGGGCGAGCTGCACGTCTTCCAGGCCAAGGCCGTGATCTTCGCGACCGGCGGCTTCGGCAAGATCTACAAGACGACCTCGAACGCCCACACGCTGACCGGCGACGGCGTCGGCATCATCTGGCGAAAGGGCCTGCCGCTCGAGGACATGGAGTTCTTCCAGTTCCACCCGACCGGCCTCGCCGGCCTCGGCATCCTCCTCACCGAGGGCGCCCGAGGCGAGGGCGCGATCCTGCGCAACGCCTCCGGCGAGCGCTTCATGGAGCGCTACGCCCCGACCATCAAGGACCTGGCGCCGCGCGACATCGTCGCCCGCTGCATGGTCAAGGAGGTCGCCGAGGGCCGCGGTGCTGGCCCCCACAAGGACTACGTCTACCTCGACTGCACCCACCTCGGCGCCGAGGTGCTCGAGACGAAGCTCCCCGACATCACCGAGTTCGCCCGCACGTACCTCGGCGTCGACCCCGTGTACGAGCCCGTCCCCGTCATGCCGACCGCGCACTACGCGATGGGCGGCATCCCGACGAACAACGACGCCGAGGTCCTGAGCGACAACGACACCGTCGTCCCCGGCCTCTACGCCGCCGGCGAGTGCGCCTGCGTCTCGGTGCACGGCTCGAACCGCCTCGGCACGAACTCGCTGCTCGACATCAACGTCTTCGGCAAGCGCGCCGGCCGCAACGCGGTCGAGTACGTCAAGACGGTCGACTTCACGCCGCTGCCCGAGAACCCGGCCTCGTTCGTCACGGGCCTGCTCGACACCATGCGGGGTTCCAACGGCACCGAGCGCGTCGCGGCGCTCCGCAAGGAGCTCCAGGACGAGATGGACAAGGGCGCGCAGGTGTTCCGCACCGACGAGACCCTCGCCCACGTCACGAACGTCATCGCCGGCCTCCGCGAGCGCTACAGGAACGTCGCCGTGCAGGACAAGGGCAAGCGGTTCAACACCGACCTGCTCGAGGCCATCGAGCTCGGCTTCCTGCTCGACCTCGCCGAGGTCGTCGTCTTCTCCGCGCGCAACCGCAAGGAGAGCCGCGGCGGCCACATGCGCGAGGACTACCCCGACCGCGACGACGCGAACTACATGCAGCACACGATGGCGTACCTCACGGGCGACGCCCACTCGTCGCACGCCGAGGACCACATCAAGCTGGACTGGAAGCCGGTCCGCGTCACCCGTTACCAGCCCATGGAGAGGAAGTACTGACGGTGAGCACCGCAACCCTCGAAGCCGACGCACCGGCACCCGAGATCGAAGCGCCCAAGCCGTTCACGGTCACCTTCATCATCCGGCGGTTCGACCCCGACACGGATGCCGAGGCCCGCTGGCAGGACTTCGACGTCGAGATGTACGCGACCGACCGCATCCTCGACGCGCTCCACAAGATCAAGTGGGAGCAGGACGGCTCCCTGACGTTCCGCCGCTCGTGCGCCCACGGCGTCTGCGGCTCGGACGCGATGCGCATCAACGGCCGCAACCGGCTCGCGTGCAAGACCCTCATCAAGGATCTCGACATCACGAAGCCGATCTACATCGAGGCGATCAAGGGCCTGCCCCTCGAGAAGGACCTCATCGTCGACATGGAGCCGTTCTTCCAGTCGTTCCGCGAGGTGCAGCCGTTCCTGCAGTCCGCGACCGCGCCGGAGCCCGGCAAGGAGCGCGTGCAGTCGGTCGCCCAGCGCGCGATCTTCGACGACACGACCAAGTGCATCCTCTGCGCCGCGTGCACGTCGTCCTGCCCCGTGTTCTGGACCGACGGCCAGTACTTCGGCCCGGCCGCCATCGTCAACGCGCACCGCTTCATCTTCGACTCGCGCGACGACCAGGCGAAGGTCCGACTCGACATCCTCAACGACCAGGAGGGCGTGTGGCGCTGCCGCACGACCTTCAACTGCACGGAGGCCTGCCCCCGCGGCATCGAGGTCACGAAGGCGATCGCCGAGGTCAAGCAGGCCGTCATGCGCGGCCGCGCCTGAGCATCCTCGACCCCGCTGGGCCGGTGCGTTCGCGCACCGGCCCTGCGTCGTCCCCGGGGGCGATCGGATGCCCGTGGGACGCGCCATGCGGCGGCGACGACGGCCCCGCCGGTCCCGCGGGCTCTACGCTGGCCGGGTGAGCGACAAGCCGAGCCGACGTCGGGAGCGCGAGCGGCGCCCGGAGCCGGCGGCCGTCGTTCCCGCCGTCCCGGCGGAGGAGCCCGAGAGCCCGTTCGAGACGGCACGCGACCGTCTGGAGAACCGATTCGAGGAGCCGATCCAGCGGGTGACGACGCTCACCCAGCGCACGCTGGCGTGGTTCCCGGTGCGCGTCTGGCGGCACTTCCTCGCGCGCAACGGCTTCCTGCTCGCCGCCGGCATGAGCTACCAGGCGATCTTCGCGGTGTTCGCGGGCATCTACGTCGGCTTCGCGATCGCGGGCATCTGGTTGTTCGGCAACGAGGATGCGCTCAACGCCGTCATCGACGTCATCGCCCAGTTCGCGCCGGGGCTCGTCGGCCCGGACGGCGTGCTCTCCGAGTCGGACCTCCAGCAGATCGCCCAGTCCGGCGTCAGCCTCTTCGGCTGGACCGGTGCGGCGGCGCTCGCCGGCGTCATCTGGACCGCGATCGCGTTCATCACCTACGCGCGCATCGCGATCCGCTCGATCTTCCAACTGCCGAAGGATCCCCGCGCCTACGTGCTGCTGAAGGCGCGCGACCTCGTGGCGAGCCTGCTGTTCGGCCTCGCGCTCTTCATCGCGGCGCTCCTCTCGGTCGCCGCGACCTCCCTCCTCGACTGGCTCTTCGGCCTCGCCGGGTGGGGGCAATCCGGTTGGGAGACCGTGCTCGTGCGCACCGGCGGCCTCGTCGTCGTCTTCGCGATCGACACGCTCTCCCTCGCGGCGCTCTTCCGCTTCCTCTCGGGCGCGGCCGTGCCGTGGCGACGGCTCTGGTACGGCTCCCTGCTCGGCGGCGGCGCCCTCGCACTGCTGCAACTGGCCGCGAACCTCGTCATCACGATCTCGACGAACGGACCGCTGTACTCGGCGTTCGCGACCTTCGCGGTGTTCCTCGGCCTGCTGCTCTGGTTCCGGATCTCGAACATCATCATCCTGGTCGCCGCGAGCTGGATCGCCGTCGAGGCGAACGACCGGGGCCAGACGCTGCGCCGGGTGACGCCCGCCCAGCTCGAGGAGGAGCAGGCGATGGCCGAGGCCGAAGCGCTGCTGCTCGCGGCGCAGGTCTCGCTCCGCGCCGCCCAGGAGGAGGCGGACGGCGCGAACTGGCTGCGCAAGCCGGCGGCCAGGCGCGCACTCCGGCAGGCCGAGCAGGATGTCTCGGAGCGCGAGAGCGCCGTGGCGGAACTGGCGGCCCGGCAGCGGCCCGCGAGCCCGTGGAGCGCGCCCGCTCCGGCGCCCCGCGGACGGCCGCCCGGTGTCGGCGGCAGCGCCTAAGATCGACGCATGCCCGCCGCGCGTCCGATCCGCATCGCCTCCGTCAACGTGAACGGCGTCCGCGCCTCCTACCGCAAGGGCATGGGCGACTGGCTCGCCGGCCGCGATGTCGACATCCTCGCCCTGCAAGAGGTGCGCGCCTCCACCGACGACCTCACCGGCCTCCTCGGCGACGAGTGGCACGTCGTGCACGACGCGGCGACGGCGAAGGGCCGCGCCGGCGTCGCGATCGCCGCACGCGAGCGCGCGAGCATCCACCGCGTCGAGTTCGGTCCCGACGACTTCGACACCGCCGGGCGCTGGATCGAAGCCGACTTCGCCGTCGGCGACGAGATCGTCACGGTCGTCTCGGCCTACGTGCCCACGGGCGGGGTCGGCACCCCGAAGCAGGACGACAAGTACGCCTTCCTCGATGGGCTCCGCGAGCGCCTGCCGCAGCTCGCCGAGCACAGCCGCTACGCGCTCGTCATGGGCGACCTCAACGTCGGCCACCGCACCCTCGACATCAAGAACTGGAAGGGCAACGTCAAGAACGCCGGCTTCCTGCCCGAGGAGCGCGCCTACTTCGACGACTTCCTCGGCGCCGAGGGCGACCCCGACTACAACGCCGGCGCCGGACTCGGCTGGGTCGACGTGGGCCGCCGCTTCGCCGGGGAGGTCCCCGGCCCCTACACGTGGTGGTCGCAGCGCGGCAAGGCGTTCGACACCGACACCGGCTGGCGCATCGACTACCACCTGGCGACGCCCGACCTGGCCGCGGCGGCGACGTCGTACACGGTCGACCGGGCCGCGGCCTACGACGAGCGATGGTCGGACCACGCCCCCGTCGTCGTCGATTACGCCATCTGAACAGGACTTCCGAACATGACCAACGCATCCTCGGGCGCCCCGCGCCCCGTCGTCTTCTCGGGCATGCAGCCCTCCAGCGACTCGCTCCACCTCGGCAACTACCTCGGCGCCCTCGTCAACTGGGTCTCGCTGCAGGACACGGTCGACCCCATCTACTGCGTCGTCGACCTCCACGCGATCACGGTCTCGCAGGACCCGGCGGCGCTCCGCGAGTCGACGCGCCGCACCGCGGCCCAGTACCTCGCCGCCGGCATCGACCTCGAGCGCTCGACGCTCTTCGTGCAGTCGCACGTGCCGGCCCACTCGGAGCTGGCCTGGGTGCTCGGCACCATCACGGGCTTCGGCGAGGCGAGCCGCATGACGCAGTTCAAGGACAAGTCGGCCCGCTACGGCGCCGAGTCCACGAACGTCGGCCTCTTCACCTATCCGGTGCTCATGGCCGCCGACATCCTGCTCTACCAGGCCGACCTCGTGCCCGTCGGCGACGACCAGCGCCAGCACCTCGAGCTCACGCGCGACCTCGCGGCCCGCTTCAACTCGCGCTTCGGCGAGACGTTCACGATCCCCGAGGGCTACATCCCGAAGGAGTCCGCGCGCATCTACGACCTGCAGGACCCGACCTCGAAGATGTCGAAGTCGGCCGCGAGCGACGCCGGCCTCATCCGCCTGCTCGACGACCCGAAGATCATCACGAAGCGCATCAAGTCGGCCGTGACCGACGCCGAGCGCGAGATCCGCTTCGACCGCGAGGCGAAGCCGGGCGTCTCGAACCTGCTCGACGTCTTCGCCGCGACGACCGGCCGAACGATCTCCGAACTCGAGAGCGCGTACGCGGGCAAGGGCTACGGCGACCTCAAGGGCGACCTCGCCGAGGCCGTCGTCGAGCGCGTCGCGCCCATCCGGGAGCGCACGTTCGAACTGCTCGACGACCCGGCCGAGCTCGACCGGCTGCTCGCGCGCGGCGCCGACAAGGCCGCCGAGCGCGCCGAGGCGACCCTCGCGACGGTGTACGACCGCATCGGCTTCGTCCGCCGCCCCCGCGCATGACCGACGCGCCGGCGCTCGGTTCGATCGAGCCGGTCGGGCTGCGCACCGCGCGCTTCGTGCTCGATCAGCCGACGCTCGCCGACGTCGACCGCATCGCGGAGTACTGCCGGGCCCCGGAGTTCGAGACGTTCATGAGCACGCCGTGGCCGTACGAGCGAGCGCACGCCGTCGGCTTCGTCGAGGAGTTCGTGCCGGCCGGCTGGTCCTCCGGCAAGGAAGCGACGTGGGCGATCCGGGATGCCGGGACCCGGGAACTCCTCGGCGTCGTGGGGTTCCGGGCGCGCGAGCGCGAGATCGGATTCTGGCTCGGCGCGCCCCACCGCGGCGACGGTGTGATGGTCGAGGCGGCCGGCGCCGCGCTGGACTGG
This sequence comes from Agromyces seonyuensis, assembly GCF_009789225.1. GTDB lineage: Bacteria > Actinomycetota > Actinomycetes > Actinomycetales > Microbacteriaceae > Agromyces > Agromyces seonyuensis. The sequence goes on from NZ_WSTA01000053.1 coordinate 23,810, forward strand.
GTGTTCTCCGGCGGCATCCCCGGGCTCGACCAGGCGGTCTGGCTCGCGGTACCCGGCAACCTCCCGTCGGCCGGCACCGCGCGCGCGCTCGGGTTCCGGTTCGTCCCCGACGCCGCGCACGAGCGCACGATCCCGCTTCGGAGCGGCATGCAGGGCGCCGCGTGGTTCGCCGTGCGGGGCGCCTTCGTCGATCCGGCCGACCGCGACAGCTGGGCGGACGTCCTGCCGTGAGCCGCCCGGCTGCCACTGGCGCGGCACCGGTCGTGCTCTTCGACCTCGACGACACGCTCATGGCGCATCGCGACGCGGTGCGAGCGGGCATCTTCGCCCACGTGCGCGCGCTCGCCTACGACGGCGAGCCGGCCGCGGCCGACGCACTCTGGCACGAGCTCGAGGAGCGGCACTACCACGCCTATCTCGGCGGTACGTTGACGTTCGAGGGGCAGCGCCGTGCCCGCGCGCGGGACTTCGCAGCCGCGCACGGGCACGTCATCGGCGACGAGGAATCCGGCCGGTGGTTCGCCGACTACTTCGAGCACTACCGGGAGGCGTGGGCGCTGCACGCCGACGCGCTGCCCGCCCTCGACGCGCTCGAGGCCGTGCTGCCCGGCGTGCGCTTCGGCATCATCACGAACGGTGAGGCCGGCTTCCAGCAGCGCAAGCTCGAGCAGCTCGGCATCGCCGGCCGGTTCGAGCACGTCGTCGCCTCGGGCGCGATCGGCGTCACCAAGCCCGACCGGCGCATCTTCGACGCCGCTGTGGCAGCGTTCGTCGGCGAGGACACCGGGCCATCCGACCCCGACGGCTCGCCTCCTGCGGCGGTCTACGTCGGCGACCGCCTCGCCACGGATGCCCTGGGCGCCGCCCGCGCCGGACTGCTCGGCATCTGGCTCGACCGCGGCATCGCGAACGCCGAGGCCGCCGATCCGGCGCTCCGCGACGAGGCCCTGGAGGCGGGAGTCATCCGCATCCAGGGCCTCGACGAACTGGCGCCGCTGCTCGTCGGCCGATTCGGGGGCTGAACCCGAACCGGCCCGAGTTCGGCCTCCCAGGTGCTCAGGCGCCGGCGGTCATCCGCTCGCCGGTCAGGCGCACACCGTGACGGGTCGCAAGCGTGCCGACGACGTCCTCGACCTCGGCCGCGCGACGCGCCTCGTCCCAACCGAGCTCGTCCCCGGCGAGCGCGGCGAGCTCCTCGAGAAGCGGCGACGAGAGCCGACCGGTGAACGCGAGCGACGTGCGCCGGAAGACGAGGTCGGCGAGGCGGGCGACGCGCTCGGTGCGCACGATGCGGCGGATCTCCTGCTCGCTGTAGTCGTGGGCGCCGGCGAGCGGGTGCTCGAGGTCGCCGTCCAGGTCTGCGAGGAAGTCCTCCGCACGCGTGCCGTAGCGCTCGAGCAGTTCGTCGGCGCGTGCGCGGCCGACCTCGTCCGCGTGGGCGGCGACCCAGACGAGGCGCTCGTCCTCGGTGGTCGGGTAGCCCGCGCCGCCGCCGATCGCGAGACCGGCGGTCGACACCGTGCGCTCGCGGCCGAGCAGCTCCAGGATCTCGCCCGACAGGTGCTCGGCGAGCGCCCGGAACGTGGTCCACTTGCCGCCGACGAGGCTCAGCATGGTCGTGCCGGGCAGCTCGGCGAGCTCGGCGCGCTCGATGCGGTAGTCGCGGGACACGAAGCCGGGCTGCGTGTCGTCGTGCCGGGGCAGCGGGCGGACGCCCGAGAAGCGGTAGACGATGTCGTCGCGGCCGACGTGGATGCCGGGGAAGACGTGCGCGATGAGCTCGAAGAAGTAGTCGACCTCCTCCTCCGTGCAGATCGCGGGCTCGCGCATGTCGTGCTCGAGGTCGGTGGTGCCGACCATCACGCGCCCCTTGAGCGGGTAGATCAGCACGATGCGGCCGTCTTCGTGCTCGAAGAAGATCTCGCGTCCGCCGGTCGCCGCGAGCAGCTCGGGGTGGTCGAGGACGATGTGCGAGCCCTTCGTGCCGCCCATGTAGGTGCTCGGACGGCCGAGGTCGGCGTTCGTGAGGTCGGTCCAGGGGCCGGTGGTGTTCACGACGACGTCGGCGACGAGGTCGAACTCCTCGCCGGTCAGGCCGTCGCGCACTCGCACGCCCCCGGCGCCGAGCGAGACCGCGCCGAGGTGGTTCGCCGCGCGGGCGTGGGGGCCGGCGGCCTGGCCGTCGGCGAGCACGTCGAGGGCGAGGCGCTCGGGGTCGTGCATGCTCGCGTCGTAGTAGGTGGCCGTGTACTTGATCGCCGGGTCGAGGGCGGGCAGCTCGGCGAGCGAGCGGGTGCGCCCGTGGAAGCGGTGGCGCGGCACGCTGCCGCCGTCGCGGGAGAAGGCGTCGTAGATCGTGAGGCCGGTCTTGATGAGGGCGGCGCCGCGCTCGGTGGGCTTGCCCTGCTTGTGGGTGAGGAAGCGCAGCGGCGCCGAGAGGATGCCCGAGAAGGTCGAGTAGATCGGCACGGTCGTCTGCAGGGGCTTCACGTAGTGCGGCGCGATCTTGATGAGGCCGTTGCGCTCGACGACGGACTCGTTGACGAGGCGGAACTCGCCGTTCTCGAGGTAGCGGATGCCGCCGTGGATCATGTGGGAGCTCGCGCTCGAGGCGCCGGACACGAAGTCGTCGCGCTCGACGAGGACGACGTCGACGCCCTGGAGGGCGAGGTCGCGGAAGGTCGCGATGCCGTTGATGCCGCCCCCGATCACGAGCACGCTCGCGCGGGGGTTGCGGCGGAGTTCGGCGACCTCGGCGCGAAGGGCCGCGCCGGGGGTGATGGGCGTCTGCATCGACGAGGTGGACATCCCGGTCCTTTCGAGGTTCGAACGGTGCACTCGCACCGTCGTCTGCTGTGGATTGCCACCATCTAAAACCAGTTTGGACACTCTCCCATTCCATCTGCACAAACGTGCAAGACTGGTTCGGATGAACGCCGACGACCTGAGCGATCTGAACGCGGCCCGCACCGCTGCGTCCGGCAAGACGCGGGACGCGCTGCGCGCCGCGCAGCTCTACTACGTGCAGGACCTCACGATGGAGGCCATCGCGAGCGAGCTGCGCACGTCCCGTTCTTCCGTCTCGCGGCTCCTGAGCCACGCGCGGGCGATCGGCCTCGTCGAGATCTCCATCCACTCCCCCGCCGAACTGCCGAGCCGCCTCGAGCAGCAGATCCTGCAGCGGCACGGCGTCGCCGCGCACATCGTGCCCGTGCCCGACCACGCGAGCGAGGTCGACCGGCTCGAGCGAGTCGCGCTCTCGGCTGCACGGATTCTCGGCCGGTTCGTCGACTCGAACCAGGTCATCGGTCTTGCGTGGGGCTCGACGATGTCGGCCGTCAGCCGGCACCTCGTGCCGAAACCGACCTACAACACCGAGTTCGTGCAGCTCAACGGCGCGGGCAATCTCCGCACCACGGGCATCCTCTACGCGAGCGAACTGCTGCGGCGCTACGGCGAGGCGTTCGGCGCCCGAGTCCAGCAGTTCCCCGTGCCGGCGTTCTTCGACGATCCCGCGACGAAGGCCGCGTTCTGGCGCGAGCGCAGCACGCGCCGTCTGCTCGATCTCCAGGAGCGACTGGACGTCGCGATCTTCGGCGTCGGCTCGCCATTCGCCGAGGTACCGAGCCACGTCTACCAGGGCGGGTATCTCGAGCCCGCCGACTACGCGGCGCTCGATGCCGACGGGGTCGTCGGCGATGTCGCCACCGTCTTCTACCGCGCCGACGGCTCGACCGAGGGCATCCCGATGAACGAGCGGGCGACGGGCCCCGACTTCGCCGTGCTGCGCCGCGCCGCCCGTCGCGTCTGCATCGTGAGCGGACGGGCGAAGCTGGCCGGCCTCGCGGGCGCGCTCGCCGCCGGGCTCGTCACCGACCTCATCCTCGACGAAGGCACGGCCCGCGGGCTCGTCGACGGCGACTGAACCCGCGGGCCCGAGCGCCTCCCGACGAGGGCACCGCACGCGGACCCGTCGACGGCGATCGAGCCGGGATGACGCCGTGTGCCGCCTCCCAGAACGCGGGAATACTTCGCCCCCACGGGCGTTGGGTAGGATCGAAGAGAACTCCGTGCTCCGGGGTCGGTGCAATTCCGAACCGGCGGTCAGAGTCCGCGAGCCGTGCGATGGCGACATCGTCCGGTTGATCCGGTGGAATTCCGGGACCGACGGTGAAAGTCCGGATGGGAGGCGGCACGGGTTCGACGGCGGGATCATGCCGATCGCGCCGTCGAGCGCAGTCGTCGTGCCGTGCACGATCCCCCGGAGCCTTGAACGACAGGCAGGACCGGGATGGATCACAGCGACGCCGACGAGCGCGAGCCCGTCGCCGCGCAGCGGGACGAGGGTGCGACGACCGCCGCGCCCGACGCCCCCACGGCAGCAGCGCGACCGCGCGGCGACCGGGCCGCGACGGAACGGGCCGCCATGCGCCGCGCGCTCGAGCTCGCCGCGCACGGACCCGCGCGG